>JAISSS010000084.1 GCA_031272965.1 Bacteroidales bacterium
TGGTATCCGCTACCGCCGCAAAGTTACCGACGGGCAGGGAACAGTGAGCTATTCCAATACCGTGCTGATATTCATCGTCAATCCCACCACCACCGAAGGCATCTCGCTGAACTCGAACAAAGGAACCGATTTCTGGTTAACTTTCGGCATAAATAATGTAATAGGTAATACCAATTATCTACAGTTAAAGATAGCTGCCGAACGTGCCACTACTGTAACATTGACATTCAAAGATAACGCTTCAGCCAACTCAACTGTAACAGTTGCGGCAGGCACATTGGCGACGATTCAGTTAGACGCCACACAAAAAGCGGCGGCATACAACGAAACAAATACGACAGGGGTAACAACAAAATCCTTGCATATCACATCTACCGACAGCATTGTTGTCTATGCCATCAATATGGCTTCGGCGACTACCGATGCAACGGCTATTTATCCGGTAGGAAGTCTCGGTAAAGAATATTATCACATGGGCTATATCCCTTGGACTGGGTCCACACGTTATGACGGATTTGCAATAGTCGCGCCGCAAAACGATACACATATATATCAAGACCTACTTAATGGTACACTGTTAGCCACATTGAGCGCCGGAGATGTTTTTAATTATTTCGGCCCGGCAAATACCGACATCACAGGAACTCACATAGTATCCGATAAGGCGGTGGCATTTTTCTCGACGACTACGCTGGCTTGGGTACCACCACCGACAGGCGCCGGAGATTTGCTTTACGAACAGCTGTTTTCCGTTGACCGTTGGGGAACGCATTTCTTCGCGCCGCAAACTGAACAGACAAAAATCAGGGTGCGGGTATTGGCGTCCCAAAACGGGACTGATGTTACTGCAACCAACGCCTCGCTTATCACTGACACAGGCGGACAGCTTACAGCAACAAACATATCACAGGGACAATTTGTTGAATTTGAATGTGTGGATATTGCCGGCACTTACATAACGGCCACTCATCCGGTTATGGTATGCACATATATGGTCGGTACAAATTATACCGGTTTGGGCGGCACATGGGGAGACCCCGCCTTAGGATGGATTCCCCCTATAGAGCAGAAAACAAGAGCAACCATGGTCTCTCGATTTACGGCAGGAACAAATCTTGCCGCCGGGAATTCCACTCACTGCGCTCTGATAGTTACAGCGACCTCCGGGAAAGCCTCTACTATGGTAGCTGTTGGTGGCGGCGCTGCCGCTGCCGTATCAGGGGTAACATGGTATGATAATATAGACGCGGGGCTGTCGTTCTGCTCATATCCCCTGACAACTGACGACTATTATTGGTTCGACAATCCTAACGGATTGGTAATTGGCGGTTACGGCTACGGCTCGTATGAATCCTATTACTATCTCGGAGCATCTGCGGCACGGGTATTGACGGCGCCTCTGCTGATAAACGGCAACTATTCTGACGAGATAATGGGCAACACCTACGACAGCTGCACCCCCATAACGTTCACCTGCGCCGCCACGACTACCCCCACATCAATAACATGGAAAGTTAACGGCGTTGTGCAGCCCTCATATTCCAACCTCACCACCTGGAGTGCCACCCTGCCGGTGAGCGACTACATGATTGAGATGGAAGCCATTATCGGTACCGATACGTTCACCCAAATCACATGGTTCAGAGTGCGAAGTTGCCCATAACAGTTCTCAGAAAAATCTCATAAAATCAAGGTTCATACAGGAAAACTGCGCGGGGATTAGAATCTGCATGTTTTTTGGTCAGTCCGCATTTTTTTTCTATCTTCGCGCCCTGATTTAATTACGATAGTATTTATGACTCAATTGTATCCGCTAAAGTTCAAACCGCAATACATGGAGAAGTTGTGGGGAGGGCGTAAAATAGAGCACATATTGGGGCGCGATTTGGGCGTCCTGTCCAACTGTGGTGAGAGTTGGGAGATTTCCGGCGTACAGGGATATGTTTCGGAGGTCAGCAACGGTTTTCTTATTGGCAATGAGCTTAACGAGCTGCTCGAAGTCTATATGGGGGACCTTGTCGGGGACCGTGTGTTCGACCGTTTCGGGCAAGAATTTCCTCTGCTCATCAAGCTGATAGATGCTGACGATGACCTGTCAGTACAGGTACATCCGGACGATGCGTTGGCAATGGAGCGGCATAATTCCAGCGGCAAGACCGAGATGTGGTATGTGCTGCAGGCTGACGCTGGCGCCCGCATAAACTGTGGCTTCAAGCGGCCTCTCAATGCGGCACAGTATCAGGAGATGCTTGACGCGGGCCGCCTCCCCGAAATATTGAACTTCGAGTCGGCAAAAAGCGGCGATGTTTTTTTCATGCCGGCGGGACGGGTTCATGCCATCGGACGTGGCATACTGTTAGCCGAAATCCAGCAGACCTCGGACGTAACATACCGGATATTCGACTATAACCGCACCGACAGCACGGGACAGCCCAGAGAGCTGCATACCGACATGGCGCTCGACGCCATAGATTTCACCTTCCATGACAACTACCGTACTGACTATACTCTGCTCAACAACAAAGCTGCGAATGTGGTGAGCTGCGACTATTTCCGTACAGGAATTTTGCAGCTCGACAGGGCCGTTGCCCGCGACATCTATGAGGCAGATTCGTTTATCATATACATCGCGGTGGAGGGTAGCAGCGAAATCAGCTGGGACGGGGGACGCGACGTCATCCGCTATGGAGAGACCGTACTTGTGCCTGCCGCACTCCATAACTTCGGGCTGCGCCCCCTGCAGGCATCTGCAAAACTGCTGGAAATTACGGCCGGTTAACGCTTAACACCGCTTGATTATGGAAATTAATAACGCCCGCTTCATAATGAGCAATACGGACATTGCCCTCTGTCCGCCGCCAACGATGCCCGAATTTGCCTTCATAGGACGCTCAAATGTCGGCAAGTCGTCGCTCATAAACATGCTGACCGGAATGCGAAAATTAGCCAAGACGTCGTCAACTCCGGGGAAAACGCAGCATATCAATCACTTCATTATTAATGAACAATGGTTTCTTGTCGATTTGCCCGGATATGGATATGCTAAAGTGCCCAAGCATCTGAAAGAAAAATTCCGGCGGTATATCGAAGAATATATCCTGCAACGCGAAAACCTCTATTGCCTCTTTGTGCTGATAGACTCGCGACTTGAGCCACAGCGCATAGATATTGAGTTTATTACATGGCTCGGCGAGAACGAGGTGCCATTTGTATTGGTCTTTACCAAATGCGACAAGCTGAAGGGCTCCCGCCTGACAGAGAACATTGAGACATATAAGCAGGAACTGCTGAAATACTGGGAAACATTGCCCGACATTTTTGTCAGTTCCGCCGAGACCGGACATGGACGACAGGAAATCCTCGACTTTATAGAATCGTTAACCCGATAAAAGAAATTACAGTTAAATCATTATTTACCTCCACCTCGTAACAGTATTTTCCGTAACTTTGCCGGAAATATGCGGGGGGCTTAATATGGCTTCGGCTTTCCCCGCAGAAGTGTTTTTGTAGAAGCCGTAACTTAATAAGTGTTTTTATGAAAAAAAGAAGTGTTTACATCGCTCTGCTGATGCTTGCAGGGCAGTATTTAGTATCCTGCTCCACCGTGGGCGATTCTTTCGTGGATGATTCTCCGGCCTACTCTGAGTCGTCTGAATCGGGGGACAACAACGACGGGGACATTTACAATATCCCTACCCCCCAGCCAGGTGTACTCACTGCGGGCGAATGGAACGACCTCGACAACTGGTCGTTCTGGAACAATATCCTTGCCGACAGCGCCTACAAGTCGATGCCTGACTACTGGAAATTCTACACCAATAACAGGGTGTCGCTACTTCTGACAACTCCCAATGGCAGTCCGTTAGCCAATGCTGTTGTGGAGTTGCAACGGAACGGGGTTACCGTGTTCGCTACCCGTACCGACAACCGCGGCAAAGCGGAACTCTGGACCGACATATTCCAGAAGAACACGTCGGTGGACTATTCCGGATTGACGCTCCTGATTAACGGTGTTGCCGCAGAGGATATTACGGTGAAGCCGTTTACGCAGGGCGTCAATGAGATTACAGTTGTGGCAGAGCCGCCCGCCAACCGCATCGAAATTGCCCTCGTGGTGGACGCCACCGGCTCAATGGGGGACGAGCTTGAATATATCAAAACCGAGCTGACCGACGTCATCGGGCGGGTCAAAGGCGACAACGCCACTGCCGAAATCCTGACCTCCGCAGTGTTCTACCGCGACAAAGGCGACGACTATGTTACCCGCGTTTCCGGCTTCTCAAACGATGTCTCCGTAACCGGCAAGTTCATCAAGGCGCAAAGCGCGGATGGTGGCGGCGATTTTCCCGAAGCCGTTCACACCGCACTCGACAAAGCCTCCAACGAGTTGCAATGGTCGGACGATGCCAAAACCCGCCTGATGTTCTTAATCCTCGATGCTCCGCCCCACTACGAATCGGATGTAATTAAGAGCATCCAAACATCCGTGAAAACAATCGCAGAAAAAGGTATCAAAATTATCCCCATTACAGCCAGCGGCATCAATAAGGAGACAGAATTTCTGATGCGGTTTTTGGCCACAATCACGAACGGAACATACGTATTTATTACTGACGACAGTGGCGTCGGTAATAAACACTTGACGCCAACTGTCGGTGAATATCAGGTCGAATACCTGAACGACCTGATGGTACGGCTAATAAATAAATATTCGGAATAAATTTCATGACAATTCAACCCATGCGGTGCTTTCACATAGCGGGTTGTCTGTCTGCAGGGACAGGGTGTGCCTTGCCCCTGCAGTTTTTTTGTCATTGTGGACATGACCTGCAATTTCCTGACTGTAGCGCAATACCGCCGCACGAAAATTAATCAGTTACATTCCGCCCAATGTTTTCCTGCGGTTCCGAAAAGGCGGTATAATTTTACGACAGGATAATTTAATTTCGTCTGAACAATAAATTTCCGTATCTTTGTCGAAAAATTAGACGTTTCAGTAATACCGATTAGTTATGCACAAATCGTTTTTTGTTTTATTATTATTGGCGGTCATGGATGTTTCGGTTACGGAAGCCGGGAACACGTCGAAGTCAGGCGGAGTTACGTCGCCTGTTGATTATGTTAATCCGTATATGGGCAATATCAGCCATTTGCTGGTGCCGTGTTATCCCACTGTGGGGCGTCCTAACGGCATGTTGCGTATCTATCCCAACCGTGGTGATTATACCTCTGCGGTTATGAACGGGCTTCCGGTGGTCGTGCCGTCGCATCGGGGCGGTTCGCCGGTGTCGTTCAGCCCGTTTCAGGGCGCAGTGCCGGGCTCCGGTCGGGCTATAGCCTGTTCTTACGATTTGGAACATATTACCCCGTATCGTTGGGACGTATATCTTGACGAGGCCGGAATCAGTGTTGACTTCGCCCCTGCCGCTCAGTCGGCTGTCTATAACTTCCGCTTTACGGGGGATGGCGACGCCGGAATCATCATCGCCGGACGTTCCGGGACGTTCCGCGTCAACAGCGACGGTGCCGTAGAAGGACGGGAAAAGCTGTCCGACAACACGTATTTATATATCTATACGGAAGCCGACAAGCCGTTACAGTCGAGCCGGAATGTCGGCAATCGCGAGAACGCCGTAATCCTCAATTTCGGCAATACCAAGACGCTGGCATTGCGTTATGGCATTTCCTACATCAGCATTGAGCAGGCAAAAAAGAACCTGAAACGCGAAATAGGCAGCTTCGAGGTGAAACCCGTTGCCGAAGAGGGGCGCAAAATATGGAACGAGACATTGGGGAAAATCGCGGTCGAAGGCGGTCGCGAGCAGGACAGGGTCGTGTTCTACACTTCGCTTTACCGCACTTATGAGCGGATGATTTGCATTTCGGAAGACGGTCAATACTGGAGCGCCTACGATGGGGCCGTACATGCCGACAACGGGCGCCCGTTCTATGTTGACGACTGGATTTGGGACACCTACCGCGCCGTACATCCTCTGCGTATCCTCATCGAGCCGGAGAAGGAGCGAGACATGCTACGCTCATACACCCGCATTGCCCAACAGATGCCGCAACACTGGCTGCCGACATTTCCGGGCGTCAGCGGCGACGGCCATGCCATGAACTGCAACCATGCCGTAGCCATTTTTGCTGACGCTCACGCCAAAGGCATGACCGACATCGAACTCGAAACGGCTTTCAATGCAGGATATGCGGCAATACATGAGAAATCGATGCTGCCTTTCACCTTCCAACCGGCCATGGCGCTCGACAGCTTCTTCCATAAAAACGGATGGTATCCGGCTATCCGCGACACGGAGCGGGAAACATACAGGCAGGTTAATCAGGGCGAATGTCGCCAGCCAATTCCCGTTACATTGGGAACATCATACGACTTCTGGTGCCTCGCCCAAATTGCCAAAACACTCGGCAAAACCGCAGAATATCAGTACTGCATGAAACGCTCGCAGGACTACCGCAACCTCTTTAATCCCCAAACCGGATTCTTCCACCCCAAAGACGCCCGCGGAGAATGGCTGCCCGATGTGGACTACAGCTGGTCAGGAGGTCAGGGGGGGCGCTATTATTACGACGAAAATACCGGCTGGATATACCGCTGGGACGTGCAGCACAACCTGCCCGAACTGGTTGAGCTGATGGGGGGCCGCCAAAAGTTCGCCGCCGCGCTCGACGAGATGTTCCGCACACCGCTCCGTCGCAGTAAGTATGAGTTCTTCCACAAATTCCCCGACCATACCGGTCTGATAGGCCAATATTCCGCAGGCAACGAACCCTGTACACATATTCCTTACCTGTATATTTTTGCCGGTGAGCCCTGGAAAACCCAAAAATGCACCCGCGAAATCATCAATTATTACTACCGCAATGACCTGATGGGCGTCCCCGGCGATGAAGATGGGGGCGGCATGTCGGCTTTTGTAGCTTTCACGCAGCTGGGGTTCTATCCCGTAACGCCCGGAAAACCGGTATATTACATCGGCAGTCCCGTATTCACGCGGAGCGTCATCAATCTCGGCAACGGGAAAACCTTTGAAATCATCGCCCGCAATGCCTCATTCGACAACAAATACATCCGGACGGCAACCCTGAACGGGAAACCATGGAACAAACCATGGTTCAGTCATGCCGACATCGCGGACGGCGGAAAGCTAATCCTCGAAATGGCCGCAACAGCTAACCATGAATGGGGACGTGATGCCGAACTGCCCTAAACAGATTGAATATTTTATGGACATAAGTAAATTATATAAGTATTTTCAGCAGCATCCGGTGGTATGTACGGACAGCCGTGCCATCATTCCCGACAGTATTTTCTTTGCCCTGAAAGGCGCGAACTTCGACGGCAATCGCTATGCCATAGATGCTGTTCAAAAAGGCGCAGCGTATGCCGTAACCGACAACAACAACCTGCGTCACCCGCAGCTGCTGCACGTGGCCGACACATTACAAGCCCTGCAGCAGTTAGCCTGTTATCACCGGAAGCGGCTGCAATGCTCCGTGCTGGCAATCACGGGATCCAACGGCAAAACTACCACAAAAGAGTTGATTTCAAGCGTCTTGGCGAAGAAATATAACACTGTCAGCACACAAGGCAATCTGAACAACCACATAGGCGTTCCGCTGACATTGCTGCGACTGACGCCGGAAACAGATATGGCTGTAATTGAGATGGGCGCAAATCACCCCGGCGAAATCCGAATGTTGTGCGACATCGCATTGCCTGACTGCGGCCTGATTACCAATGTGGGGAAGGCTCATCTCGAAGGATTCGGCTCGTTTGAAGGCGTTATATCCACAAAGACAGAGCTGTATGCCGCCCTGCGCAGCCGCGCCGGAACGTGTTTCGTCAATGCCGACAACGACATCCTCATGAGACGGGCACAAGCCCGCGCCGCGCTTACTGTCGTTACTTACGGAACATCCGACACTGCATGGCTGCATGGAACCCCCGAATCCGGCGGAATACACCTGACCGTCAGAGCACGGTTCCCGCATGGATGGCTCTATCTCAAATCAAACCTCACCGGCGCATACAACTGTGAAAACATCCTCGCTGCCACATGTGTGGGAGTGCATTTTGGTGTGGGGCCATTCGACATAGCCACCGCTATCGCCGAATACACCCCTAATAACAACCGGTCGCAAATTATTGATACTCAGAGGAACCGCGTAGTGATGGACGCCTATAACGCCAATCCGGCCAGCATGAACGCCTCACTAAAAAATTTCATCGCCATAAAACACCCGAACAAAGCCGTAATTCTCGGCGATATGCGTGAACTGGGCAGCTATTCACAAACCGAACATCAGGCAATTGCCGATTTTGTAAATGAACAAAAATTCAATAATATCATCTTTGTCGGCAAAGAATTCGCCCAAACAAAAACCCCAAAATCGTGCCAAAAGTTCCCCGATACGGCAACTCTTATGGAATTTCTCGCCAACGAACCGCTCAGTCACTGCCTGATACTGGTGAAAGGCTCACACAGTATCGGCCTCGAAAAAATCCTGCCCGCTCTGTAAAACCACTAAAATTTATGTTGAAATTCCGTGGTTGAATGTAACGATTCGAGAAATTTGATTTTTTGCAAAATGATAACTCTGAAAAAACTCTTTGTATTATTTTTATTGCTCGACCGTATTATGAACTCTTGTCGCAATAGATGTACCGTTAGGCACATGTTGGCAGAACAATGTTTACATGGTTTCTGCCTGCCGACAGGCAAGCAATATGAGATTTTTTCTGCACATCCCGTCCCTAACATTACGGTGGCATGTGGCGGCAAAATGTTTTCTACCAACATTTTGTCCTTAACACGACAATTAAGGGGCCTTTTGCGGATAATCATTCTACTTTTTGTTTTGAATTCGGGTTCTGCCTTTGGGCAGTTGAACACCGACAGTATTGCAGACGCTAATAATAAGCATATTACGGAGTTTTTAGACGCTCAGATAGCTGCAAGTGAAGCCGGACGGGCGCGTTTCTGGCTGCGCGACTTTGCCGACAGCGCCGCCTATAACCGCTCGGTCGAGGCTAATCGCGAGAGACTGAAGTTCATTATTGGCGTCCGCGACGC
>JAISSS010000102.1 GCA_031272965.1 Bacteroidales bacterium
ACTCATCGGTTGGACGGATTGGCGGGGCTGTTTCCTCGCCAATATTTTTATTCGTTTGTGTGTAATTGAAAATTTTATGCTATCTTTGTCCCGATTAATGAAAAAAAATGTTCTGCATGGATACAACATCTTGGAATAAGATAAAAGCGGTGTTTGCAGGGCTGATTATATGTTTGATTATCAACACATTAGCTTTTTGCAGACAAAAAAGTACCGGTTCGTTGCGCATTGCTGACGACCTTAGCCGTGCGGCGGTGGCTAAGCCGGAATTTGCACAGGGAACGGTTACGGTGTTTGATATGACCCGGCTGCACCAAAACGACATGAACAACCCCGACGACGTGAACGCGATATGGGATGAAGTTCATGCGGTAGCAACCTTGCAGGGAATCGTCAATCGAAAGAATCCCCGCCTGTATATCCTGTATGTGGAAAATGACGGCATCAATATTGACCGCTATTGGTGGGACAAATACAGGACCACAGGGAAATGGCTCACTAACATCAAAGAAGAATCCGCCACCGACATAACATCGCTGATAACAAAATTCCGCAAAGATATTAACGGCGCCGTCGTTTATGACCCGCAAGTAGCGGCAACAAGCAATCTGGCCTCAACAATCGCGGGGGCAGAAAATCTCATAGCAGTTCGTTATGATATGGCGCCTAACTCATTGTATTCACGAATAATAACCAACGGCCCCAAGCTACCGGTAAAAATACGGCTGTTAGCCGACAATGGCGCTCCGCTGTTCACGGGAACAGGCATTGTGCCGCAAACCGACAGACCGTCGAACGGTTCCTCAAAAATCGACGCCTATATCTGGCTCATAGAGAAATACCTCAAGCCGGGCAAACTTAACACCTGCTTCGGTGCATACTACATAGACCAGCGATGGCGCGAAAAGCCCCGTGTGGCGCCGCAAAACCACCACACCCTGACCAATCATGACTTTTTTGTGAGTAAAAGAGCGTTCTTTTATGACCTCAGTCCATGGGGCGACGAGAAAGCCACTGACGACCCGCAACAGGCAATTGGCGCCGACCGCCGCATACTCGAAGAAATCCTGCTGCTGGCCTACCGGCAGAACAATAACGGCAAGACATTTACATATATCGGGGGATTCCCGCCATGGGCATACAAATATACCCGACACGCCGGCGGTAGCCATGACGATGTGCCGACAGAATGGGAATATTCGCGTACTATCGGCGCCTACAACGCCTTTAAAGACGCTGACGCAATCGGATACGGAGCTTTGGCTAACGCCTCGTTCTGGCAACATTATCCGCTACGCAGCAGATACCCGCAGCAATGGACCACCCCCGAAAAGCTGAAAGCCGACGGCTATTTGAACGAGGATGGAAAACTGTCGCTGGGCGCCCGCCAACTGCTCGTGTTCTACGTGGGCGATTACGACGCCTCCTCATGGCTGTCGCAAACCACGCCTACAATATGGGACGACCCCGCTCGCGGACAAGTACCAATGATGTGGAGCATCAGCCCCGTATTAGCCGAGCGCGTCCCGATGGCATGGGAATACCGCCGACTGACAGCTACCCCTAACGACTACTTCGTGGCCGCCGACAACGGCGCAGGATACCTCAACCCCGGTGAACTGCAGGAACCGCGGCTCTCAGGGCTGCCCGAGGCCACCACCCAATGGGCCGCCCACAACCTGCCGTATTATGAACAGTGGGGACTGACCGTTACAGGATTCATCATCGACGGATACGCCAACGGACTGAATCAGAAAGGATTGGACGCTTACATGCAGTTCAGCCCCAATGGAATAGTGCCACAAAAAGCCCCCCATATGTTACACAAAGGAATTATGCCCGTACTGCCGTCCGGCTGGGACATCAATGATGCCGACCCAAAAAGCGCCGCAGAAATGGTTACAGAGCGCATAAGAAACAGCACTGTTCCGTTCCACTGGTTCCGCAACATCCTCAAAAGTCCCGAATGGTATGTGCAGGTAGCCGCAGAAATCAAACAGCTAAACCCGAACATCGTATTGGTGGACGCCCCAACTTTCTTCGAACTGTATAAACTTTTTCTCAAAGAAAACCCTAAATACCGCTAATAGTTAACAAAAACACAAAAAAGATGAACATTTCCGATTTTACAACCTCTGACGATTTCTCCTACGAAGGTTCCGTAGCAATATGGGGAAAAAACAAAGTCAACATCGCGGTCGATTTCCCCGCCGACGCCCCCGATTCGGCGCTGGAACA
Source organism: Bacteroidales bacterium (assembly GCA_031272965.1). Taxonomy (GTDB): domain Bacteria; phylum Bacteroidota; class Bacteroidia; order Bacteroidales; family Prolixibacteraceae; genus JAISSS01. Next base: position 2,239 of record JAISSS010000102.1, read on the forward strand.
GCACATGACTGTAATAAATGAAAAATTAGACTGGCTGCGCAACAGCCGAAACAGAATCCTGTCAGTATTGATAGACAACGACCTAATCAGCGAGGCCGAAGAATGGGTCTGTGAAGCACAACCCGACGAAGGTTATAACGACGCCTATATCCTCGAAGACGATTCGCGGGTGCTGCTGCCTATCAGCGAAGAAACTTTCCGCAACAGCGTCAACATCGAATCGGTAACGTTCTTCTTTGACGACAACAACGAACCGCCGATAATTGAACTCTACCTCGTATGCAGCCCCGATTACTTCGCCGGACACTGCATCATCGTCGATGTGGACGAAAAAAACCATATAGAATACAGAAATATTGACAAATAAAAATCTGTTTACATAACACGCCTGCTTTGCCTGCAATATTAACAAAATGTTATTACTGCACCCATACATGATTTTTTTCGGGAAATTATGCCTGCGTATCAAAAAAATGCGTACCTTTGTACTATTATAGTTTTCTATACATATAAGTAAAATTTAAGTAAATAGTAATGAGTCATTTTACAGACATATATTGGTGGTGGCGCTTATTCTGTTACAGAGTGAGTTAGACCCTGTTATGCCTGTAGTTGGCGAAAAAATTAGGCTTGTTGTAACTCACAACGAGCCTTTTTTTTGATACCATAAAAAAAAATAGACAAAATGAGTAACGATTTTAATGTCAATAGCGACGGGTATTATGGCGAATTTGGCGGCGCCTACATACCGGAGATTCTTTACGCGAATGTGGAGAACTTGAAGAACGAGTATTTAAAGATACTTGAATCGCTCGACTTTCAGGCGGAATATCATGCGTTGCTGCGCGATTATGTTGGCCGTCCGTCGCCGCTGTATTATGCGGGAAGGCTGTCGGAGAAATATGGCTGCCGCATCTATTTGAAGCGGGAAGACCTGAACCACACCGGTGCGCATAAAATCAACAACACCATCGGCCAAATCCTGCTGGCACAGCGCATGGGAAAGACCCGTATCATCGCCGAAACCGGCGCCGGACAGCATGGTGTGGCCACCGCAACCGTATGCGCTCTGATGAACATGGAATGTATAGTGTATATGGGCAAGACCGATGTGGCCCGCCAACTGCTGAACGTCCGCAAAATGGAGATGCTGGGGGCGCGCGTGGTGCCGGTTACCAGCGGCAACATGACCCTGAAAGACGCCACCAACGAAGCCATCCGCGACTGGTGCTGCAACCCCGCCAATACGCACTATATCATCGGCTCCACGGTGGGGCCGCACCCGTATCCCGATATGGTGGCCCGCCTGCAATCGGTCATCAGTAAGGAAATAAAATGGCAGATAAAAGAAAAAGAGGGCCGCGACTATCCCGATTTCCTGGTGGCGTGTGTAGGCGGGGGCAGCAATGCCGCCGGAACAGTCTATGAATACCTCAACGACATGCGCGTGAAGATAGTGCTGGCTGAAGCGGGCGGCAAAGGCGTGGATTCCGGCGAATCGGCAGCGACCATCCAACTCGGCACCGTGGGAATCATCCACGGCGCACGAACCCTGCTCATGCAGACCCCGGACGGCCAAATCACCGAACCGTATTCCATTTCCGCCGGATTGGACTACCCCGGAATCGGCCCCATGCACGCCAACTTAGCCCGCACAGGACGCTCGGAAGTAATCGCAATCAACGATGACGAAGCGATGGCCGCCGCCTTTGAACTCACCCGAACAGAAGGCATTATCCCCGCCCTCGAATCGGCACACGCACTGGGAATATTCCCCAGAAAAAACTTTAACCCCGACGAGGTCATCGTCGTTTGCCTCTCCGGACGCGGCGACAAAGATATGGAAACTTATGTCAATTATAAATTATAAACAACATCATGAAAATCAATTCTCTATCGAAAACAGTGCTGGCCGATACCCATACCCCGGTCAGTATCTATCTGAAAGTCAGGGATGTATATCCCGAATCAGTGCTCCTTGAAAGTTCCGACTTCCACGGCAACGAGAACTCTTTCTCATTTGTCGGCCTCAATCCGTTGGCCCGTTTCGAGGTGAAAAAAGGAATCGTAAAAACCGAATTTATCCCTTCCCATACCGGACGGCAGGTTACAGAGACCGCCATCACCCCCCAAAAGCCCCTCGCCGAACACCTTAACAGCTATGTAAAGGCCTTCGACATCACCCACGACGAAAACACAGCCAATTACAACGGCTTCTTTGGCTATACCGCATACGATGCCGTGAAATATTTCGAGGACGTCAACCCCGAAAAGGCCGAAACTGCCGCCAGCGCAATCCCCGAAATGATTTACATCCTCTACCGCTATATTATCGTGGTCAATCATTTCAAGAACGAGATGACCGTAGTTGAGAACCTGCCAGACGGAGAACAGAGCCGCATCGACGAGGTGCTGACCCTGCTGAACAACCGCAACTACGCCTCCTACAACTTCACAGCAAAAGGCGCCGAAACATCCACCGTTACCGACGAAACCTACAAAAAAATGGTCAGCGAAGGAATCCGGCACTGCCTGCGGGGCGACGTCTTCCAAATTGTGCTGTCGCGCCGCTTCGCACAGGAATTTTCGGGCGACGACTTCAAAGTATATCGGGCATTGCGCTCTATAAACCCGTCGCCATATTTGTTCTATTTCGACTTCGGCTCATTCAGAATCTTCGGCTCCAGTCCCGAAACGCACTGCCGCATCGCTAAAGGCCGTGCCCAAATTGACCCCATCGCAGGAACTTTCAAGCGCACCGGCGACGACGAAAAAGACAAAAAACTGGCACAAGCCCTGCTCGAAGACCCGAAAGAAAACGCCGAACACGTCATGCTGGTTGACCTGGCACGAAACGACCTCAGCAGAAATACCGAAAATGTCCGCGTGGACTTCTACAAAGAAGTACAGTTCTACTCGCATGTTATCCACCTTGTCTCGCGCGTGATGGGCGAGGTGAAGGCTAATTCCAACACCATAAAGGTCTATGCCGACACGTTCCCCGCCGGAACGCTCTCGGGAGCGCCTAAAGTCCGCGCCATGGAACTTATCCGCGACATCGAACCGCACAATCGCGGCGCTTACGGCGGCTGCATCGGCTATATCGGCCTCGACGGAGACCTCAACCAGGCCATCACTATCCGCTCGTTTATCAGCAAAGACAACGTGCTTTACTATCAGGCCGGAGCGGGTATCGTCGCCCGCTCGAAGGAAGATTCGGAACTGCAGGAGGTCAACAACAAACTCGGTGCACTGAAAAAAGCCATCGACGCGGCAGAACATATTATCAATTAACGGCCATGAAAATTCTTATTTTTGATAACTACGATTCCTTTACCTACAACCTGCTGCACCTGATTAAGGAATTGGGGTACAGCGATGTGGAGGTACATCGTAATGACCGGCTTGACCTGGATGCGGCAGAGCAGTTCGACAAAATCGTGCTGTCGCCCGGTCCGGGAATCCCCTCGGAAGCGGGACTGCTACTGCCACTGATACAGCGATATGCCCCTAAAAAGAGCATATTGGGCGTGTGCCTCGGACACCAGGCCATCGCCGAAAGTTTCGGCGCAAAACTGCGCAACCTTAGCGACGTCTTCCACGGCGTGGCAACCCCCGTCAATGTGGTGGCACAGCACAGCATATTCAGCGGACTGCCTCAGAGCGCGTTCAGCGAGCTGCCTGCAAGCTTCGAGGTGGGACGCTATCATTCCTGGACAGTATCGAGGGAAAACTTCCCTGACGAACTGCAAATCACCGCCACCGACAGCAACGGCGACATCATGGCGCTTAAACACCGCCACTACGACGTACACGGTGTACAGTTTCATCCCGAATCTGTACTTACCCCAAATGGAAAATTAATTATGGAACAATTCTTAAAAAACTGAGAAAATAATACATCATGAGAGAAATACTAAATCGCTTGTTTGAGCATCAGTATTTAACACGCACCGAAGCCAAAGACATACTGACAAATATGGCGGCGGGCAAATATAATGACAGCCAGATAGCCGCCTTCATCACCGCATATATCATGCGCAGCATCAGCGTTGAGGAGATTCTGGGCTTCCGCGAGGCGCTACTGGAAATGCGGGTGAATGTGGACGCCCTGCGCGAATATAACCCCATAGATATTGTGGGAACCGGCGGCGACGGCAAGAACACATTCAACATCTCTACTGCCGCCTGTCTCGTTACTGCCGGAGCAGGCTATAAAGTGGTAAAACACGGCAATATCGGCGCAACATCGGTCAGCGGCGCCTCCAACGTGATGGAGGAACACGGCGTAAAGTTCTCCAGCGATGTGGAACTGCACCGTAAGTCGCTCGACAAATCGAACTTCGCATACCTGCATGCCCCTTTGTTCAGCCCCGCCATGAAAGCTGTGGCGCCGGTACGCAAAGCCTTGGGCGTCAAGACATTCTTCAACATTCTGGGGCCTATCGTCAACCCGCTGATTCCACGGCGGCAAGTGCTGGGGGTTTATGACCTGAAAATGGCACGGCTGTATAACTACATCTACCAGGAAAGCGGCAACGACTTCTCAATAGTCCACAGTCTTGACGGCTACGATGAAGTGTCGCTCACCGGAACCTTCAAAATCATCAATTGCGCAGGCGAAAACATCTTCGAGCCGGAAGATTTGGGCTTCACAAAGGCCAACCCTGTAGAGCTGTACGGTGGTAACACCCCCGCCGAAGCCGCCCGCATCTTCGACGATGTGCTGAACAACACTGCTACTGCCACCCAAAAGAACGTGGTGATTGCTAACGCCGCCGTCGCCATCCAGACTATCGAGCCCGAGCTGGCGCTGCCCGAATGTATCGCCAAAGCCCGCGAATCGCTCGAATCAGGCAACGCTATGGCCGCCCTCAACCGCTTCCTCGAAATCAACAGCTAACAGAGCAATCATATCCAAAGGGACGGAACTCTTCGCCCCTTTGGTATTTATTGAAAGCGACAGGCATACCATACCACCCCAATTAATCGGCGGCGTATCCGGCGGCGAAGTCCATGACATACATGGTGCGGTAGGTGGGATGCGACGCCCAGCCGAAGCCCACATGCGTCCAATTGCCGGACATGAGCGTTGTCCGGTGTCCGCGGCTGTTGACGCCGTCGTCGATGAGCATGTCTATCACTGCGCGGCGGGCTGACGGGCTGCCGTAAGAGATGCTTTCGCCGCATGCCCATGCCGCGGGGCTGAAGGTTCCGAATAACTGCATACGGTCTTTGGGTGCCTTGCCGTCAGCGCTGAAATGACCGGTGTCTCCGCTCTTGCTTTGCTCGTTACAAAGGTTCTGAGCGGCTTTATTCAACCCTGTATTCAATTCTAAGGCGGCCATTGAACTCTGCTCTTTCATGAAGCTAATGGCCTCCTCGCAGGCCGCTTTGCCCTCATTGGTGATGAGCACCAATGCTCCGGGAATTTTCAAATATGTCCCTTCATAGTACGGCAAATACGCCGTCTCAATGATTTTAGCGTATGCCGCCGGATTGGTACGTGCCGCGTTTAGCTCCTGCAACAGTAACGTGTAGTCATCACTACTGCCACTATTTTCGTTAGAGTTATTACCGTTGTCTTCTGCCTCCTTGTTGCATGACAGCGTCATTACGAACACTGCCATCAATAAAAACAAATATTTATTCATACGCATAATATATTACAATGTAAGTTTTTACAAGTCAATCTCACCCTTCCCGTAGCGGACAACAAGAGGCTCTGAACCGGTGCAGTCAACAACAGTGGAAGGGACATTGCCGCCGAATCCACCGTCAATCACGGCATCTACGACGTTCCTGTAACGCTCATAAATCAGTTCGGGGTCAGTAGTATAATCCACAATCTCATCCTCGTCGTGCACCGATGTTGACAGTAGCGGATTGCCCAGCTCTTTGACCAGCTCCAGCGTGATTCGGTTATCGGGCACTCTGAACCCGATGGTTTTTTTCTTGCCCTTAAAATAATGCGGCACCTGACTGTTGGCCTGCAAGATGAACGTGTATGGCCCCGGCAGACAGCTCTTTATCAGCTTAAATACCGGATTGGGAATCGGTTTGCAATAGTCGGACAGATGGCTGAGACCGGAGCAAATAAACGAGAATTTGCAGCGCTCTATCTGCACGTTCATTATCCGCGCCACCCGTTCTACCGCTCTGGCATTGGCGATGTCACATCCCAATCCGTACACCGTATCGGTGGGGAAGATGACCACGCCCCCCTCTTTTAGGATTTTTACGGCCTTGAGGACGTCCCGCATATCCGTATTTTTTTCATACAATTTAATTAACATAAGCACACTTTTTCAGCGCAAAAATAATAAAAATTTTAACTGTACAGAAATTTTTGCTCTCATTTTCTGCCGCTGTGTGTTCTGTCGGAAAAAAAACAGGAACTGACCGCAAATATAGAGCTGCTCCTTATTAAACGCGGTCGTTCCTGTTAACTCAACAAACAGTATTATTTCCCGAAATTAGCATCAAACGCGATTGCATTTGTCTGGAAATCAATTCGCTTCACGTACTCGCACGATTCACGGGCGCCGTGTTCACGGTCCATTGCGCTGTCTTCCCATTCAACGGAGAGCGGGCCTTGATAGCCAACCGAATTGAGGGCACGAATGATTTCCTCGAAGTTAATTTTACCGCGTCCCATACTGCGGAAATTCCAGTAGCGACGCGGGTCGCCAAAGGTTACATAGCCGCCGAAAACTCCTGCAGGTTTGGGCGTGTCGCTCCAATAGACGTCTTTCATGTGGACGCGGAAGATACGCTCAGGGAAACGGTAGATGAAATCAACGTAGTCAACCCCCTGATAGCCCAAGTGACTGGGGTCGAAGTTGAACCCGAAGGCGGGATGGAAATCCACAGCTTCGAGGGCGCGCTGAGCGGTGATGGTATCGAAAGCAATCTCGGTAGGATGCACTTCGAGGGCATAGCGGATACCCAGTTTATGATACTCATCGAGGATGGGGATAAACCGCTTGGCAAACAGCTCATAGCCGTCGTCCACCATCTTCGGCGAGACGGGCGGGAAGGAATATAGCAGATGCCATATCGGGCTTCCTGTAAAGCCGATAACCGTGTCAATGCCGAGAGCTTTAGCCGCGTGTGCGGTCTGGATGAGATTCTCGGCCGCCCGCCTGCTGACACCGTCCGGATTGCCGTCGCCCCAGATGTAGTCGGGTTGGATGTCGCGGTGCCGGATGTCGATAAGGTCGCATACAGCCTGCCCTATGAGGTGGGTAGAGATGGTATGCAGGCTCAGCCCGTATTTCTTCAGGGTATCCAAAATACCCTGATAGTATGTTTCATTTGTCTGCCGGACATCCACGTGGTTGGGGATGCCGAGTTCGAGGCCGTCATAGCCCCACGATTTCGCCTTCCGGCAGATTTCTTCGAGCGAAAGGTCGCCGAACTGTAATGAATATAAAGTTACTGGTCGAGACATAAAGTTTGTTTATTAAATTACAAATGCTCAATAAATTATTTCCGTTTAATTATTGGCAGCCACTTTTGGGTGTCGTTTTTGGAAGCGGCCACAATAGTTTCAATAAATTCCATACCTGCTACGCCGTCATAGACGGTGGGGAAGTCAAGGTATTCGGGGGCGGGTTGCTGCCCGTCCATGCCCGCCTGAATTGTCAGCGCGACGTTTCGGTAGATATTTGCGAAGGCTTCGATGTAGCCTTCCGGATGTCCGCCCGGTGTACGGGAGTTGAACTTGGCGGCGGCGCCGGTATAGCCATTAGCGGTGCGTACAATTTCTTTTGGCTTTTCGTTCCACTTGATAATCAGGGTATTAGGTTCTTCCTGGTGCCATTCGAGCCCACCTTTTTCCCCATAAACGCGGATGCTCAGGCCATTTTCCTCGCCGGGGGTAATCTGCGAGGCCATCAGCACGGCACGCACTCCGCCTTCGTAACGAATCAGGGCCGCGCCATCGTCATCTAACAGGCGACCGGGAACAAAGGTGTTCAGCTCGGCGCACAACTCGAGGGCTTTCAGGCCGGTAATGTAACTCACCAGGTTGTAGCAATGCGTACCGATGTCGCCCATGCAGCCGGCAATACCGGAACGCTGGGGGTCAACACGCCATCCTGCCTGCTTGTTGTCGGCCTCCGACACGCTGTCTTTCAGCCATCCCTGCGGATATTCCACATATATACGGCGGATTTTGCCGAGGTCGCCACGTGCCACGCGCTCCCGGGCCTCTTTGACCATCGGATAGCCGGTGTAGGTGTGGGTGAGCGCAAATACAAGCCCCGACTTTTCGACCTTATCCTGCAGGCGGTAGGCCTCGTCAAGCGAAAATGTCATAGGCTTGTCCAATACCACGTGAAAGCCGTTGTCCAGCGCCAATGCTGCCGGTTCGTAATGCAGATGGTTCGGCGTAACGATTGACACCATATCCATGCGCATGTCCGCAGGCAACAGCGCTTCCGCTTCAAACATGTCCCGATAGCTTTTGTATATGCGATTGTCGGGCAGATATAAACTGCGACCGGTAGCCAGCGAATTGTCATACGACGAGCTGAACGTGCCGCATACTAACTCTATTTGTCCGTCGAGGTTGGCCGCCATGCGGTGCACAGCCCCGATGAATGAACCGGCGCCTCCGCCGACCATTCCCATTCTTATTTTTCTTTTTGCCATATATTGAAACAAATTTATCGCCGCAAATTTAGAAAAAAAAATTCATATTGCAGCATGTTCCGTAAAAAAGTTATATCCAAAAATAGCTCATAGTAGAATTTTTTATAATTTTGGCGGCAGAAAACCATCATTGCTTTATGGATACTTTTTTGGTTATTGTCGGTATTATTTGCCTGATTTTGGGGCTGTTGGGCTGCATCATCCCCATGTTGCCCGGACCGCCGGTCAGCTGGCTCGCCATGCTGCTGCTGAAGTTCTGCGGACGCTATGCCGACAGCATCAGCGGGCAATGGCTGTGTATATGGGCGGGAATCGTCGTGGCCACGCTCGTGCTGGACTACATCATCCCGATATGGGGAACCAAAACTATGGGCGGCACCAAATACGGCATCTGGGGCGCCACTGTCGGCGTGATTGTCGGGCTGTTCTTCCTGCCATTGGGTATCATCCTTGGCCCTTTCTTCGGCGCCCTGCTCGGCGAATCGCTCAACAACTCTGATGACAGGACGCCGCTCAAGGCCGCTGTAGGCGCCCTGCTCGGCTTCCTACTGTCAACCGGAGTGAAACTGATTGTATGCGGACTGATTACAGCCCGCTTTATTAGAATATTGATTAATTAATCCTTGTTGAAATATGTTCAATATCATTAGAAAAATCCAGGTTGCGTTGCTGCTGGGCACGGCCATTACCGCATGTGACAGCAGCAAAGTGGCAACCATCCAAAACCCGCTGCCTGTACCGTTTGGAGACCCGTTTATTCTCAAAGCGTCAAATGGACGCTTTTATATGTACGGAACATCCGACAACATCAACGGCTTTAAGGCATATTCGTCAGACGACCTGCAAACATGGCATGACGAGGGACAGGTATATCACGGCGCAACCCCGAATTCGTGGACGTTAGACTGCTTCTGGGCACCCGAAGTCTATGAACGAAACGGCAAATTTTACCTCTGGTTCAGCGCCAACTGGAAAGAAAATCCCACTAACGAGGGCGAAAACTTCCGCATCGGCGTCGCAATGTCCGACAGCCCCACAGGTCCATTCCACGACATGTTCCCAAGACCGGTATTTGACCCGCATTATCCGGTTATCGACGCAAATTTGCTGTTTGATGACAGTAATGGTAAAATCTACCTTTACTATTCGCGTTGCTGCTACAAAAATCCCGTAAACAGCGAAGTAGCCAGCTGGGCAAAAACACAGGGATGGTATGACGAGGTTGAAGAAAGCTGGGTCTATGGCGTCGAACTCATGCCCGACTTCTCCGGAATCATCGGAGAACCGAAGCTGCTGCTCGCGCCTCCGACAACAATGAACGACCCGCAGGCAGAATGGGAAAGCCGCTCTGTTACCGCACACGAAGTGAACCGCCGGTGGACAGAAGGCTCGTTTATCCTGAAACACAATAACTTATATTATATCCTCTATTCGGCAAACTTCTTCGGCGGTCAGAACTATGCCGTCGGTTATGCCACATCAGACAACCCGTTAGGGCCTTTCCGTAAAGCCGACAATAACCCTATACTGCAAAAAAACATAGAACAGGGCGGCACAGTTACCGGCACAGGCCACTGCATGGTACTGAAAATCAAAAATCAAAACTGCATTGTGTATCACGGACGCACTGAAAAAACGGGAAACAAACGGGTAGTATTCATAGACCGGCTCGAAATCGACGCCAACGGGAAACTGACCGTTCACGGCCCCACAACAGCCCCACAGCGAATACGGTACTAATCGGCAGTTGTCAGTTGTCAGTTGTCAGTTAAACGGTTCTTCTGACGCCACAGTTGCCATGAATTGACGATGTTTTGCCACAGCACGTATGCGCCGGGGCCTACAGACGAAATCGGGTCGAGATATGTCTGGGCCATCCATATTGCAAGGATGGTATTCTTCTGCCCCAGGCCCTGCCCTCCGGCAACGGTATTGCCATAGCGCCGCCCGATGCGCCGTCCCGCAAAAAACTGCCCGACACAAATGACCCCGGCAGTAAGCGCTACAAGCAGCTCCGTATGATGCTCCCGGCTGTCCTGTGCCATGATAAATCCCACTGTCCGCGCCGTAACAACAATTAAAGCGATAACCCACAGATAGAACGAGATGTATGACTGCTTTGCGATGAACTTTTGCGCCTTTGAGGATATGGCACGGATGACAAGCGCCGCCGCAAACGGCGACAGCAGCATCACCGACACTTGCCGCAGAATCAGTAGAAACGATTCCATAAACGAGATGTCCTGATGAACGCCCACTAACGAAAAGATGAATGGCGCCAGACACGCCACAGCCAGATTACTCAGCAGGCTGTAAGCGGCAAGACAGGCAATATTGCCGCCCAGCATCGCGGCAATTACCGGTGCGGCAGTGGCGGTAGGTGCCAGCAGGCATATCAGCGTTGTCTGTGCAACCGTCTGATTTACATGGCGCAAAAGCCAGTATCCCACCAAACAGCCTGCTATCTGTACCACAAGCAGCCAGAAATGCAACCACGAAATACGCATCTCCCGCAGGTCTATATTGTTGTATGTCAAAAACAGCATCAGGAATATCAACACGGGGGTGAGTGCTGAAAGCCGTGCCAGAAAAGGGTAGAACAAAATTCCAATGGCCATGGCTATCGGCATCATATATGGACGCAATTTACTCATGTACAGCTACTTGCATTTTAGGAAGCGGATAATTGTATTGTATATCGGTAAGGAACAGCCCGCAGGCAGGGACGGAAACACCGGCGCTGCATCGGTCATGTGCCCGCAACACGTCATCAATTCCGGCAGGCGGCATCACACCGCGTCCCACATCAAGCAATGTCCCTACAATGGCGCGTACCATGTTCCGCAGGAAGCGGTCGGCCGTAACGGTAAACGTAAGCCGGTAGCCGCTAAGTGTCCATCGGGCGCATGATATTGAACAAATGTTCGTTTTTACATCCGTATGCAGCTTACTGAAACTGGTGAAATCGCGGCGCCCGATAAGTAGGGCCGCCGCCGCGTTCATGGCCTCAATATCGGGCTGATACGGATAAAACCACGAAATATCCGGTAAGAACGGGTCTTTTCGCAGGTGCATAAAATAGCGGTATGTCCGGGCAACAGCATCGAACCGGGCGTGGGCCTCAACCGGCATCTTTACGATTCCCGAAATGGCGACATCATTACGCAGATAGCTGTTAAGCCGTCGCACAAAGTCGTGGGTATCAAGCGCGGGGTGGGCGGCGTCGAAGTGGGCTACATAGCGGGAGGCATGTACCCCCGCGTCCGTGCGTCCGGCGCCGGTAACATCTATCGACTCGCGGGCAAGACGCGACAGCGCCTCTTCCAGCGTGGCCTGCACACTCAGCGCATCCGGCTGTCGCTGCCATCCGTGAAAACGGGCGCCGTTAAAGGCTAATTGTATAAAATACCGTTGCTTCATCAGAAAGAATAACTGGCGCCAAAAAGAACATTAAATTGTTTGCCGGTATATCCCAGCCATGAATCATACTTGGAAGACAGCATGTTATTGGCATGTCCCCAGAACGAGAGGCGGTCGTTGAAGCGGTATTCTACGCCCACATTAAGCTCCGGAACAGCACCCATCCTGAACGCTTGCCGTATGCCTGCCGAGGTGAACAGTAAGGCCTGCCGCTCGCCGGTAAGACCAAATTCCCCCGTAATAACGAAACGGTTGGGGGTAACTCGCGCCGCCAGCAACGCCTCATAATCGGGGATGTTCCAAAGTGGCTCAGTACCTTGTGCCTCATTGGCGGCCAGTTTCAGTAAAATTGACGCAATGTCAGTAACTTTATATGTGGCTTCGCCATCAACACGTAACCGCGTCCGATGCTCATAAACCACAGTGAAAGTGTTCTCGTTGTCCGGTAATGCAAAAAAATGACAGTCATCGGTATAAATTATGGCGGCTTTGGCCATAAAACTGAAGTTCTGGCCAACCCGTGCGCGCAGGCCACCATCAATATTCAGAGTATTTGACGGTTTTATTGCCATATTGGGTCTTATATACGGATTCTCTGCTATCACATCAGAGTAGTAGCCCGGCTGCAGTGAGCCGTCAAGGTCGGCAAACAGAGTAACACTTTTGGCGATGGTTAATGACAGGTTTATGTCAGGGAATAATACTGCCCGTATGTCGTCAGAGGTATCATCGCTATCAAACAGGGTCGCCACTTTGATGCCGAGCCGCATGCGGTATTTATCGCTCTCCATAAGGAACGCAGGAGTTGCCTGCAACAGCGACAACCGGCGCTCACCACCTACCATGCTGTCAGTGGCGGCATGCTCAACGCGAATGTCAAGCAGCCCGCTGAAAGAGTCATATTGCTTTGCCAGCCCCAGATTCATGCGTACCATATTTTCTTTTTGGCCGGTTTTGGCGCTGAAATGCCGGTACCCCATTCCGGCACGATAGCGGAACATGTCGGTTTTGTTGGCACCATTCAGCCCCACATCAAGGCCGACACGAGGAAACGCCTGCCGCTGGCCGAGAAATGTTCCCTGCGGCGTTGCACGGTAGCCGTAGTATCGGAAAGCTGTGCGGTCGAAGAATATTTTCGCATCGACGGTTGCGCGGTCAAAATAGTGGGCGGCGGTCAGTTCCGCCTCGTTAAGACTGCTGCCTGCCGACACTTTGTCATTGTTCTGCAGCGTGATTTTGCCCCCCGACGAGATGTGGTGCAGATGCAGCCCCAATGCGGTATTCCTCTCCGGCATATAATTGAGAAACGCTTCGCCATAAGGGGTAAGGTAGTTCCCGAACCCCAGATGCACTATACCTAATCCCTGCGGGCCGGTACTGCTCACTGTCCGGGCAGGCGGAATAGTGTCACCCAGCGAGAACGATTTCATCTCGTTCTGCATCTTTATGCTGTAGTCATAAACCTGACTTGACGACGACTGCGGCTTAAACTGTGGCGTGTTCTGTAGCTTAAAAGCGTCAGTGGCTACCGGCTGGTAGGGCTTCACCACTTCTACTTCCTTTTGAATCTGGGCAGTGGCTGATGCCGCAATGGCACACAGCAAGCAATTCAGTATTATTAATTTTTTCATGATTTCTTACTTTTGTTGGGGTGTCTGGCTTTCCATATACTGCAGTTTGGATTTGGCAAGGTCAATGACACCATCGTTATCAACGGGGTAATTACTTATAACGCTTTTGAGGGTCTGGGTGGCCTGAAAGACGTCTTTCTTGTTGAAATACACGTCGGCGAGCAGAATAAAACTCTGGCCGAGCCAGAACTGGTGCGGAGTATCTTTGGATATGAAGTCCATTATTTCGTTCTCGGCACGGTCGAGCTGGTTCTGCCGGAAGAGGCTTTCAGCCAGCAGGTATTTTGATTCGGCGCCTTCTGTGGACTGCGTTTCGGCTGACAGCCCCTGAAAGAGCGGCAGTGCGCGGTCGATGTTATTTTGGGCGTAGTAAGACTTCGCAAGTTTAAAGGTTACTTCGCGTTTCGCTTCCACCGATAATCCGGCAGCGGCAACCAACGGTGCGGCCGCATTTATACATGCCTGCCAGTCGTGCAGCTCATAGTTACACCTTACGATGCCCAGCCCGACCTGTTCCGGCACTGCCGCCGACTGCTGCGTCAGCTGTTTGTAATAGGCCAGTGCCTGTACGTAGTTGCCGGAACGGTAGCTGGCATCGGCCAACCGCTGCAAGGCCCGTCCGGCTAAGGAACTTTTGGTATCGTCAGCAACGAACTGATAATCGGCCATTGCTGCGCCATATTCGCCAGCCTTATATTTTATTTCGCCAAGATAATAATGAACATTCGTTCTAAATCCACCATTCGGAAAATCGCTGAGATACTGCTCTAACTGTGCACGGGCACGGCCATCGTTTGCAAGGGCTAATTTCTCGGCAACATCATAGCGCAACGAATCCTGCTGTGTGGCCGGAACTGCCGCATTCACGGTCACCGCGTATGCTAAATAGCCATCCAGATTATTGTTCTCCATGTAGTTATTTTTGATGCCCAGCATGGCCGACGGCGCTTCCTCACTGTTGGGATATTTCTCGGCAATACGCTTGTAATATGTTAATGAGCGGTCAAAATCGGAATTGTTGTAACATATCAGCCCCATCTGTAGCAGAGCCTGCGGCTGAAATTCACTATCGGGGAAATTGGTCAGCAGCGATTCATAATATGATGCTGCTTCAGTGGTCTGATTCGAGAGTTCATACGTGCGGGCAAGCTCGAACATGGCGTCGTCAGCGTAAGCAGACTGGGGATAATTTTGCAGCAAGCTTTTTAATGTACTGATTTTCTGGTCATTACGCTTTTGAAGACCTTGACAGGTAGCAATTTTCAGCAATGAATAGTCGGGTTCATGGACGTTCATTTGATATGCCATGTTATAGTAGGTTGAGGCATTCGCATAGTCGCGCAACAACAGATAGCAGTCGCCGATACGGTTCGTGGCGTCGGCAACGGTCGTCGGCTGCAGGCCGGTACGGTTCAGATATTGTTTGAACTGCTCAACCGCCTGTTCATATTTATCCTGCTTCAACAATATATATCCAAAGTTATACTGTAGCAGCTTGTATTCGGGCATCAGCTGGGCTTCTTTCATCGTCTGGAAACTGCGGAATCCGGCGTATGCGGCGTCAATTTTACCAAGCCGGTAGTTGGTCTCGGCACGCCAATAGGTGGCGCCGGCTGTTATCTGGGTATCGTCGCCTCCGGAACTCAGAGCGCGGTCGAAATAGACCAGCGCATCCTGATAGCTTTGCCGGTTAACTAATGCAAGCCCCTGATTATACGCCGCCCGTTGCCATGCGTTCTTGATGCGGGGGGTTTTGTTGACTATTTTTTCGATTGACATGCAGGCGTCCTGACAGTTCGTGGTACGCATGTATATGTCGGCCAGATAGGTGTATGCGTCGGGACTGCTCTGGGCGTCAGGATACTGTGCAATAAAGCTGTCGAACAGGGCGAGGTTGTCATTTTGCGGGGAATATGTCAGTTCATATTCGGTTTTTGCGAGGTTAAAGATTGCATCCTTACGGGCATTGGTGTTACCGGGTATGGCAACTGCGGCGCTGAACGCCTGCCGCGCATTTGCGGGGGCATTGAGATGCAGATAGCTGTCGCCTATCCGCAGGTTCGCGTTTTGCGCCAGCTCATCGCGTCCTCCGGCGGCCACGCTCAACGGCGCGATAGCTTTTGAATATTGACCGGTAGCATAATAGCTGTACCCGAGCATATAATTATCTTCACGCGATTGAGCGGCGAGATTATTCTTATCGAAATACTGTTCAAAATAAGGAATCGCCTCCGCAAAATTTCCCTTATTGAAATACGATGCCGCCTGTACTTTGGCCAAGCCTCCCATTTGTGTATTGTCGGCTGTTTTCGACAACTGATTGGCCAGATTTACGGCCTCGTCATAGCGCCCCATACGGTAGTATATCTGGCAAAGGTAGTATGGCGCCACATCCGCATACTGTGCATCTTCCCGCAACTGCTCGAATGCCGTCAAGGCTTCCTGATTGCGGTTGTTCATATATTGAATATGTGCCCAATAATATTTTGCAGGGTTTGCCATTTTGCGGCCCGAATCTTTGATTTTTGCAAATTCGGCTTCGGCCTGTTCGTAGTTGCCCACTTCAAACCAGGCATATCCGCACTGGTAGATAATAGTAACCTGGTCTTCAAGGGACAGTGTACGCGGGTTTATTTTCCAATAGGCGTCGTTCATGTCGTCGAAGCGGCCTGCAACGAAGCGGACATTGCCGATTTCGAACCATGCGCGGTTTAGCCATACGCTTTCGGGATAGTCTTTGACATATTGCAGCAGCAATGCCTCGCCTGTTTTGGGGTTCTCGCGTATGGCACACAGACCGGAGAAGAACTGTGCTTCCGAACAGATATTCGATTGAGGGGCGCTCTCTGCCGCTACCGCCTGAAACAATTGCCCCGCCGCAATGTAACTGCTCTTTTCATATAGCAGATGAGCCTGCCGTAATTTGCTCAATAACAAACGATTGCCTGCATTGGGCTGCGCCAGTCCAAGCATAGCGGGCATCATCAGAAGCCAGAATAATTTCCTTTTCATAATCTTAACCTGTCTAATTCATTAACCTAAATAGCAAGCATGAATCATGCCATATTTTTAAATTCGCGCTTCAAAATTACAAAATCGTCAATTTAATCAGCGGCTTGGGGCAATAATTTATTCAACAGTGGGCTGTTAATTCCCATATGCAGCCATAAATGCGGCCTGACCTACCTTAGCAACTGCTGCTGCAAGGATTGCTGGCGTTTCAGCGTAGTGATATATTCCCGTGTGCGGTAGTGATACTGCCGTTTCAGGGACTCATCAGCTAACCGTAATGCCTCAGTAATATCACCAAGCATTTCGGATGCTAATGCCATGTTATACAGCGCTTTAGCCTGCCGCATCGTGTTATGGCCTCCGGTAGAGAAGGGCAACCAATAGTCGTAAGACGCCTGCCAGTTGTTCTGCGTCACCCATGTGCCGACCTGCTTATTATCGCCGACCAACCGAAAATAACGGCGCGTTTCCTGCTGCCACGACGGCGACAGGTATGAATCAAACGACAGCGCCGCATTGATGGCCGTTTCAGTAAGACATTGACGCATGGCAGGGAACGCTCCCGGCCGGTTATCAGGATGAACTTTCTCCCATACAAGCCCGTTACTTGACAGAAATTTGCGGACAATTTTCTCGGTAACCGGCTCGTAAATATGAATTACTGCACAATATCGGGCTGTGATTTTGTCATAAGACACGGGGTCAGAATAATACGGAGCGTGCATTGAGAGGATATTTATGTAGAAGGCTTCCAGCACAAGCAGGGCGTCGGTGTTGAACTCCGCACAAATTTGACGCACCTCGTCCCAGCCTAATGGCGGCAAGACATTCTGGCCGGTGATTTCTTCCAACTGCTGAAAACTATCCCACTGTTCGGCGCCCTTGGGAAAGAGGCGGTAGTTCTGGCTGCGGACAAAGTTATGGGCGGCAGGAACTACTACGTCGTAGCGCCCCGACGAATACAGCAAATCGCTCAGCGCCAGCAGCAGCGTGTCGGAAGCAAGGCTGTCCAGAACGACAACATTCCGTCGTATCCCCCGCTTACCACGCGGGAAGAAGTAGGATTGCAGATTTTTATCGGCAAAACAGAGATGCTGCGGCGTCATACTGCGGTTCATCAATGTGAGGCTGCGTATTTGCGCCGGAAGCATATCCGGCGAACGACGCGGCGTCTCAACAGTAAATTCCTGCATCCCTGCACATGAAAATAACACGATTGACATTGTAACCGACATAAATACTGTTAATAATTTATTCATCATTTGTTCGCTTTATATTGTTCTATTATGGCTTTCCGGCTTTCTAATTGCCGGATATACTGTTCAGCGTGACGACTTACATTCGTGTCCATTGACTGGCGGGCCAAGTTTATCGCTGCGTCCACGTCGTCGAGCATCTCCGTAGCCAGCGCCATGTTAAACAGTGCCTTCGCCCGCACCGCATTGGAACCCTGAGTAGAGTAGGGGCGCCAGAAGTCGAAGGCAGCCTGCCAGTTGCCCGTCGATGCCCATTCCTGTACCATGCT
This sequence comes from Bacteroidales bacterium, assembly GCA_031272965.1. Classification (GTDB taxonomy): domain Bacteria; phylum Bacteroidota; class Bacteroidia; order Bacteroidales; family Prolixibacteraceae; genus JAISSS01. Next base: position 20,485 of record JAISSS010000102.1, read on the forward strand.
GTCTTCGTTTTTCAGCAGGAAATATTTCCGCGTCTCACGCCCCCATTCCGGCGACAGGTGCCCGTCAATGGCCAGCGCCGCATCAATTGCGCTCTCAATGACACACTGCTTTATTGCTGGCAGCCGCCATATCGTACGACTGAGGGCAGAATTTAATTCCGCCGTTCCGGGAATAACCGGCAAGGTTATCCCGAACCCGTTGCCGCCAACAGTGATTTCGCCCCCTACAGGCGTCCGCTCTTCCCACACTAAGGTGTCAGAAACGACAATCTGCCGAATAATTGCCTCCTGCTTTGGGTCATAGATGCGGACGACAGCCTTATATTGCGATTCGATTCCCGCCATAACCGTCGCCGCTCCGGAATAGTTGTTAAAAGTCTTGCAATTGGCAGTAATTTTGCCGTAATATGTCTCCAGCACAAGCAGGGCATCGGTCTTAAATTCGTCACATATTTGCCGCACCTCCGACCAGAACAGCGGAGTTGGTGTAACATCAAAGTTCCTTAAACGCAATATATTACGCATCTGCGGAACTACGACGTCATAACGCCCCGACGAGTACAGCAGGTCGCCAAGCGACAACAACACAGTATCAGCAGCCAGACTGTCGAGAATCCATGCCGAAGCACGAAAGCGCTTGCTGTAGAACAGTGCCTGCAGGCTGTCGGCGTTCATGTTATCATAATCGGGCGACATACTGCGGTTCATCAGCGTGAGGCTGCGAATCCCGTCCGGCAACATATCCGCAGCCGGACGCGACGTCTCTATGAGCAACGACCGCATACCACTGCACGACGCCAAAACCCACATACATGCTATAACTAATATCTTTTGCATACACATTCTAACGACAAATAAACTGCAATATTATGAAAAATCACGATTGAAAATCATGTTTCGCAAAACTTTTTCATCACACAATCACTTTTTCCGCAGCGTTGCCCCATAATCAAATCATGTGAGATTTTAACATTGTATGTGGAACATTTTTAGCTCGGTGGTTGTTTACGTCAAACTCTGAAAATCAAACACCCGACCGTTCTACTTTGAAGTTGGCGTATGTTTTTAAACGGGTGGGGATGAACCGCAGCAGAGCATAGCGGGAATAGTCGTCCACCGGCGAATCTTCCACAATGGGATGATATATTTCCCAGCCGCTATGCCATACGAGCCGTTTAAAGTCGTCGTCTTTGATGCTTTCCACATATCCTTGCAGGAGAACGCCATGGAAATCGTCCGGCCAGCAATAGTAGAGGCAGGCGTAAGGATTGATGGCCAGCTCGTCAATCTTGTCGGAGTTGGAGTTTGTGGTAAGATATACGGTAAGCGGATGTTTTTCCGCCGCATAGAGGGGCTGCAGTCTGGGATACAGCTTTCGGTTACGCAGGTTCAGCATGGCGCGGGTGGCCGGAAATCCGTCCTGGTCGATAGTGGTAAAATCCACAAAAAGCGACTTCTCCATCAGTTCCAGACAGTCGTTTTGTAACGTTGTAAGTCCCATGTTTCTTGTATTTACAGTTTTTCATATCAATCAATAGTTCACTTCAATGCCGTCTTTTGTCTCTTCAACGGATTCCGACAGAGAAGTTTGAGGTTCGTCAGGCTTGGTATCATTAACGAAGAAGTAGGCGTTCATCAGGGTTACATTATGGTCGTCAGCCTGCGGCTCATATTTGGCAAATTTCACCAAATCGGCTAATCCGAGCAACTCATGCAGGGTTGTGAGCGACTTGGCCGGAATGACATCCTTTTTCTTCTTCAGGGCGGCAAGGATTTCTTCTGTGGTAAATTCCATCGCCGTAATTCCGAACCGGCTCTGTATATACAGTCGCAGTACGTCGGTAATATCGCTGTAATAGGCTTTTATGAGGTTCTGCTGCCATATTTTCTGTTCCTTGATTCTGTCGAGCTCACGCAAAGCAATGATATGGGGCGGAATAACAGGTTTTTCCGCAAAAGCAAAAAGCGGCTTGTTCTGCTTGCGGCGGCTGATGTAGTAAAACAGGAAAAATATAAGCCCGCCGACAACAATAGCGCCGAGTAGCCATGGCGCCACTTCGCGCAACGACAGCGGCGCTTCATAGAGCGGCTTGATGTCAACCGGCCCCTTCTCCATATCAACAGGAAAACTGTGAACATATATCTGCAGGGAATCGCTCTCCACATCTGTATTCTGACCGTCAGCAGCAACATGGAAGCGAAATGGCGGAACAGTAACATAACCGGTATCAAACGGCTGTATGGTGAGTGTCTGCGAGAGACGGATGCGTCCGTTATCAAGCTGCAGGGTATCGATTGATGAACGGTTGCGCACTTCGAGTGTAGCGGTCAGCGTATCGCCCGTTGCCGGAAACGATACGGCAAGGCCGCGGTCATGCTCCAGCTCAATGGTGAGATGAAACAAATCGGCGATGAGCAGTCTGGTGGTGTCAGGCCGCACCCGCACGGAGAGTTGCTGTCCATGTACCGCAGTAACCGTACAAAGGACAATAAGCCATACAATATTAAATTTTGATACTTTCATTCTCGCTTTTACATTTTACATTTTTTCAGGCTTTCACTGCCCTGCGTCTGAACAGTGTCATCAGTTCTTTTACGTAGTCACCCTGAGTGTTGATACTGATATAGTCAATACCGCTCCGCTTGAGCAGGCGGTCTAACTGCTGCGCCAGATTATGCCACCATGAGCGGTATGTATCCCGCGTTTTGCGGCTGTCGGTGTTAATCCACCTCAATTGGCCTGTTTCGGCGTCGCACAGCTTGAGCATACCCACCGGTGGAAGTTCGGCTTCCCTTTCGTCAAAAATACGTAAAGCCACGAGGTCATGCTTGTTAGCAGCAATGCTAAGCGCTTTTTCGAGGTCAGGCTCGTCAGTAATAAAGTCGGAAATCAGGAAGCAGGTGCTCCGTTTTTTTATAGCGTTGGTCAGATACCGCAATGCACCGGAGATGTTGGTACCGCGATTGGCTGGGGTAAAGTCGAGTAACTCGCTGATTATCCGCAGAATATGCGATTTGCCCTTCATCGGGGGGATAAATTTCTCAATAGTTTCGGAGAAGAACAGCACTCCTATTTTATCGTTGTTCTGCAGGGCAGAGAAAGCTAATACTGCGGCAATTTCGGTCATTGTGTTCTTCTTGAGCATGTCGCGGGAGCCGAAATTGCGGGAGCCGCTCACGTCGATGAGCAGCATTACGGTAAGCTCGCGCTCTTCCTCGAAGATTTTCACGAATGGCTTATTATAGCGGGCGGTAACGTTCCAATCAATACTGCGCACGTCGTCACCAAACTGGTATTCCCGCACTTCGCTGAAGGCCATGCCGCGGCCTTTGAAAGCCGAATGGTATTCGCCTGCGAAGATATTACGGCTCAGACCGCGACTTTTAATTTCTATCTTGCGCACTTTTTTTAACAGCTCCGTGCGGTCTTCTGTGCGGGGCACATATACCGGCACACTTGGAGTGCGTAATACGGCAAATGCGGCGGCAAGTACTGCGACAGCGCCGACCAGCGTCAATAAAAGTAGCAGCAGTAGCTGGGTCTTTTCCATGTCGGCCGGATGCTACGGTACTTCAACAGCGTTAAGTATCTCGACGATGATGTCGTCAGAGGTAACGTTTTGGGCTTCGGCTTCATAGCTCAGCCCGATGCGGTGCCGCAACACATCCGGACAGACCGCACGAACATCTTCCGGAATTACGTATCCCCTGCGCTTGATAAATGCGTATGCTTTGGCCGCCTGAGCAAGACTGATGCTGGCGCGGGGCGAGCCACCAAACGAAATCAGCGGCTTAAACTGCGCGAGATTATAATCTTCCGGCTCGCGGGTTGCAAATACGATGTCAACGATATATTTGCCGATTTTATCGTCCAAATAGACATCTTTTACCACTTCACGGGCGTTCATGATGTCAGACGGCTTGAGTATGGTGGCAGGTTGCGGGAACTCTTTGAGCAGGTTCTGCCGGATGATGAGCTTCTCTTCCTCTTTTTGGGGATATTTGATAATCACTTTCAGCATGAAGCGGTCAACCTGAGCTTCCGGCAACGGATATGTGCCTTCCTGTTCGATAGGGTTCTGGGTCGCCATGACCAGGAAAGGTTCTTTTAATTTAAAAGTTGTATCGCCGATGGTAATCTGGCGTTCCTGCATGGCTTCGAGCAGCGCCGACTGCACTTTGGCGGGGGCGCGGTTTATTTCATCAGCCAATACGAAGTTCGTAAATATGGGCCCTTTACGCACCACAAATTCCTCGTTCTTCTGGCTGTAAATCAGAGTTCCGAGCAAGTCGGCAGGCAACAGGTCGGGCGTGAACTGTATCCGCGCAAAATCGGCGCTGACAGTCCGCGCCAGCGTATTGATAGCTAACGTCTTGGCCAATCCGGGTACGCCCTCCAGCAGGATATGCCCCCCCGACAGCAGCCCGATGAGCAAACTCTCTACAAGGTGCTTCTGGCCGACAATGACCTTGTTCATCTCTATACTGATGGCTTCTACAAACGCGCTCTCCCGTTGGATTCGCTCATTTAGTTCTCGAATGTCAACTGTTTGGTTCATTTTCTAAAAAACTGTTTTAACACGGCACGAAATTAGATAAAAATTTAATACGAACAACGCCCTGTTCCGCCCAACCTGTAATATTTTGCCTTTCGTTAACGCGGCGTTAATTATTTTCAGTAATATGATTACCCAATCAGAAAATTTTTGTACTTTTGTAGCGCAAATCGTAATACCAAAGTATAAATGCGAAAGGAGATAAATTTTTAAGATGGCAGAAGGCGAGAAGATTATCCAGATTAATATCGAGGAGCAAATGAAGACCGCCTACATTGACTATTCAATGTCGGTGATAGTATCTCGGGCTCTGCCGGACGTCCGCGACGGGCTGAAGCCTGTACACAGACGTGTACTGTTCGGCATGAACGAGCTCGGCATGTTCAATAACCGCCCGTTTAAGAAGTCGGCCGGAATCGTGGGTGAGGTGATGGGTAAATACCACCCCCACGGCGATTCGTCCATCTATGGAACGTTAGTCCGTATGGCCCAGGATTGGGTGTTGCGCTACCCCTTAGTGGACGGACAGGGAAATTTCGGCTCGGTGGACGGCGACCCTCCCGCTGCCATGCGTTATACCGAAGCACGGCTCACCAAAATAGCCGAAGAAACGCTCACGGATATCGACAAACAAACCGTCGATTTTCAGCCCAACTATGACGAATCCCTGCAAGAACCAACCGTATTGCCCACACGACTGCCGATGCTCTTAGTCAACGGCTCGTCAGGTATTGCCGTAGGTATGGCTACAAACATGCCCCCGCATAACCTCGCAGACACGGTCAGCGCAATTATCGCATATATTGATAACAACGAAATATCAATTAAAGAACTCATCGGCTACATTAAAGCCCCTGATTTCCCCACCGGCGGAATAATATACGGCTACCACGGCGTGGAAGAAGCATACCAGACAGGACGCGGACGCATAGTTACCCGCGGAAAAGCCCATATAGAACCCCTGCCAAATGGCCGCGAACGCATCGTCATCACCGAAATCCCCTACATGGTCAACAAGGCCGAACTCATCGCCAAAATCGCAGAACTGGTGAACGAGAAAAAACTTGAAGGTATTTCTTACGTAAACGACGAATCAGACCGCGAAGGCATGAGAATTATCGTGGACATCAAAAAAGACGAACTCTCAAATGTGGTACTCAACAAACTCTACAAGATGACCGCACTGCAGACCGCCTTCAATGTCAACAATATTGCGCTGGTACACGGGCGTCCACGCCTGCTGAACCTCAAAGAACTCATCCGCCATTTCGTTGACCACCGCCACGACGTCATCACACGCCGCACCCAGTTCGAGCTGGAACAGGCCCAAAAACGGGCACATATCCTCGAAGGCCTCATTATTGCCAGCGACAACATCGAAGAGGTCATCGCAATTATCCGAGCCTCAAGTTCCCGCGACGAGGCCCGCCAAAAGCTCATGGAACGCTTCTCCCTCAGCGACGAGCAGTCAAGAGCCATCGTGGAAATGCGC
>JAISSS010000110.1 GCA_031272965.1 Bacteroidales bacterium
CTGATTGCTGTTTGCTGCTTTCGGTGGCCAATTGCCAATGCCATTGGCGAGGGCATTGAGCAGCATCCCGAATATGTGTTATGGATAGCCTGGATTCTGGCTTTCGATACCATGTCGGCTATTCCGTTTGCCAAGTTGCGGATAGAAGAGCGACCATTGAAATTTGCCGCAATAAAGTTGAGTAATATCCTTATAGTCATCGTATTGAACGTATTTTTCCTGTCAATTTGTCCGAAGCTCGTTGCTGCGAATTCGCAAGGCTTAATATCGCATATTTATTCTGAAGAAACAGGTGTAGGCTATGTGCTTGTTGCCAATATGCTTGCATCGGCGGCAAGTTTTCTGCTATTGACGCCGCAATTTCGGTTTAAACTGCGGTTCGACCGCAAATTGTTGCGCACAATTCTCAATTATTCGTTTCCCATATTGGTGGTCGGCATTTTCGGGATGATTGTGCAGGATATGGATAAAATACTGTTGCCCAAGCTGTCGCCTGCTGATGACCCCATGTCCGAAACGGGCTTGTATGGTGTGGCGTATAAGTTGGCCGTACTGCTCAATGTTTTTGCCATGGCGTTCCGCTATTCTTATGAGCCATATTTTTTCAAGCAGAAAGGCACGAAGGAAGATGCGCAAATCAATGCGCTGATAATGAAGTATTTTATAACATTCGGATTGCTTATTTTCCTGACTATCAGTCTGTTTTTAGAGTTGCTCATTGAATTGCATATTATTCCGGCGGGCTATTCCGGGGCATTTCCGATAGTTCCGGTCATTTTGATGGGTAACCTGTTTATGGGTGTGTTCTACACGCTGTCGCGGTGGTACAAGAAGAGTGACAGGACGTGGTGGGGAGCGGGTTTTGCCATAGTTGGCGCGATAATCAGTCAGACGCTGAATGTGCTGTTAATCCCGATTTACGGGCTTACGGCGGCGGCATGGTCATTCTTGGTCAGCTGGCTGTGTATGATGCTGCTGTCATGGAGTTTTGAGCGAAAATATTATCGGATGCGATACCCCTTACGGCGTATTGGGGGCTATTTTGTTCTTGCTATGGGCGTCTTTTTTGTGTCCCGTTTTGCCAGTCCTGACGTGATATGGCTGCGACTGACATTCAATGCCGCACTGCTGGCGCTGTTTATCAGTATCATCTGGTTCTTTGAAAGGAAGGAACTGTTAAAAGTATAGCTCGCATAGTGTAGCCTCCAGCATATCTCGCTGATTCTGTCGAAACACGCCCCCAATAGTCTTGTATGTCCTGAAACGCTTCGCCCGTCGGTTTCTATCGGTTGCAGACAGGAAGGGGGAAGCCGACATAAATCATGTAAAGTGCTTTGTGATAGCCGACACCGATATACACAAGTGCGGCAAAACAATTGTCGGAATAAGCAAAGTTTGGTTATGATGGCTGAATACAAGTGAACTATTTTTCGTTACAGGAGCGAAAGATACGGTGTAATGTGAAGTTCTTGGACGAGAAGTCAACCGAACATTTTGAATATGTCCCAATTTGCAGCTCATAAGACTAAGATAAAATTAACAATGTATTAATATGATTATTAACAGTACTCTTTGCTGATACTTTTTTCAATTTGGGTATGATGTTGGCAGTCATTCAAAAAATTATCCTTGTATATCAAAAAAAGTTGTATCTTCGCGCAAAATTTAAAATTTAATGCTTAAAAATATCCAGTCGGAATTTAGTGCAGGAATATTGGAGAAACTCATTCTTGATGGTGAAGGGTTTGAATTGTCTGAGGATGTAATACGCAGTATTACAGAGTGTTACGACTTTTTGAAAGGATTTTCGTCGAACAAGATAATATATGGTATCAATACTGGCTTTGGGCCGATGGCTCAATACAGGATTGACAGCAGTTCGTTAGTTCAGTTGCAGTATAACATTATCCGCAGCCATGCTACAGGTGCGGGGCGTCCATTGCCGGATTTGTATGTTCGTGCGGCGATGCTTGCCCGTCTTGGGACGTTTATGCAGGCTAGGTCCGGAGTTCATCCCGATTTGGTCAGGTTGCTTGTGTCTTTTATCAATTGTGGCATTTATCCTGTTGTTCCCGAGCATGGCAGTGTTGGCGCCAGCGGCGATTTGGTACAGTTGGCGCATATTGCCCTGGCGTTGATAGGGGAGGGTGATGTCAGCTGGGGCGGACGGGTGTGTTCTGCGTCTGAGGCGTTGCAGGCCAATGGTTTACGTCCGTTTGATATACACATTCGCGAGGGGTTGTCAGTTACAAACGGCACCTCTGTGATGTCGGGCATTGGCATGGTCAATGTGCTGTATGCGCGTCGTCTGTTGCGGTGGGCGGTAACTGCCTCCGTGCTGATGAACGAGATAGCGGCCTCCTACGATGACCTGATGTCGGAAGAGCTGAATCGCACCAAGCGTCATATCGGGCAGTGTGAAATAGCCCGTCAGATGCGGGTCATTGCGCGGGGCAGCGCCTGTCTGCAGAAGCGGGAAAACAAGCTCTATGCCAATGTGGCTGACGGCGAGAAAGTATTTACCGAAAAAATACAGGCATACTATTCGTTGCGGTGTGTCCCGCAGGTGCTGGGGCCGGTATGGGAAGAAATTGAGCAGACCATGCAAACTGTCGTTGACGAAATTAATTCGGCCTGCGATAATCCCATTGTTGACCCGATAAATCATAACGTTTATCATGGCGGTAATTTCCACGGCGATTATGTGTCAATTTCCATGGATACTTTAAAGATAGCAGTGGTTAAAATGACCATGCTTGCCGAGAGGCAGTTGAATTATCTATGCCACGACCGCATCAACAATATACTGCCTCCGTTTGTTAATATGGGTACACCCGGGTTGAACTACGGGTTGCAGGCCACCCAGTTTACGGCGACCTCAACGACTGCCGAAAACCAGACGCTGGCGTTCCCGATGTCGGTTCACAGCATCCCCTGTAACAACGACAATCAGGACGTGGTCAGTATGGGCACGAATGCGGCGCTACTCACCAAGACGGTGATAGACAATGCTTTTCAGGTCATGGCGATTCATTATATGGCATTGGTGCAGGCTGTTGATTGCCTGAAAATTGCCGACAGGCTTGCTGACGCCACAAAATTAACATATGTTCAAATCAGGCAGCTGTTTCCCTGCTTTCGTGAAGATTTTCCGAAATATCATGCAATTGAAACAGTAAAAGCCTTTATGATGAACGCTAAAACGGAGGAAATATGAAATACGCATTAGTAACAGGCGGTTCGCGGGGCATCGGACGGGCGATATGCCTGCAATTGGCTTCGATGGGCTATCCGGTGGTGATAAATTATCGCAGCGATGCGGTTGCCGCGAACCATACCCGCGAGCTGATTGAAGCGCAGGGTGGGCAGGCCGAAATGCTACAGTTTGACGTGGCTGACGGCCCGCAGACCGATGCGGCTCTTATCGGCTGGACAGAGCAGCATCCGGATGCGCACATCGCAGTATTGGTCAATAATGCCGGTATTCGGAGCGACGCCATGCTCGTGTTTATGCAAAATCAGCAGTGGCATTCGGTGGTTGATACTGCCCTGAATGGTTTCTTCTATGTTACGCGGCGGCTGCTCACCGGAATGTTAACTAACCGTTGGGGACGCATCATCAATGTTGCGTCGCTGTCAGGGCTTAAAGGGTTGCCCGGTCAGACGAACTATTCGGCGGCAAAGGCGGCATTGATAGGCGCCACTAAAGCTCTGGCGCAGGAGGTGGCTGTCCGCAAGGTTACTGTGAATGTTATTGCCCCCGGTTTTATCGCCACAGATATGACCAAAGATTTGGATGAAAAGAATCTGAAAGCGATGATTCCTGCCGGTCGTTTTGGTGCCCCCGAAGAGGTGGCGGCTTTGGCAGGCTTTTTGGCCTCCGAGCAGGCTGCATACATTACCGGCGAGGTCATATCAATAAATGGAGGACTTTATACCTGAAAATATGAATAGAAAAGTAGTCATTACCGGTATGGGGATTTATTCCTGTATCGGCGCCGGTTTGGAGGAGGTGCGGGACGCGCTGTATGCGGGGCGGTCGGGCATCGGTATAGAGCCGGAGCGCAGTCAGTACGGGTTTCGGTCGCCGCTTACCGGCATCGTGCCGGTACCGCAGTTGAAGGGTAAATTAGACCGGCGCCTGCGAGTGGGGTTGGCTGAAGAAGGAATTTTTGCATACGTGGCAACGGACGAGGCCATGCGTACTGCTCAAATAACGCCGGATTATGCCGAAAATAATGAAATAGGAATCTTTTATGGCAACGATTCTTCTGCCAAGGCCGTCATTGATGCCCACATGCTGATGGTAGAGAAGCGGGACACGGCGTTGCTCGGTTCCGGCGCCATATTCCAGTCGATGAACTCTACCGTTACCATGAACCTGTCAACAATCTTTAAACTGCGGGGCATCAATATGACCATCAGTGCGGCGTGTGCCAGCGGTTCCCATGCCATAGGATTAGGGTATATGTTCATAAAACAGGGGCTTCAAGATATGGTGTTGTGTGGAGGAGCGCAGGAGATAAACTTCTATTCAATGGCCACTTTTGACGCCTTGAACGCATTTTCCACACGGGTTGATGCGCCGACGCAGGCTTCGCGGCCTTTCGATGCGTCGCGCGATGGCCTCATCCCCAGCGGCGGGGCGGCAAGTCTGATTCTCGAAGACTATGAACATGCAATCCGGCGGGGCGCAACGATATACGCTGAAATCACCGGATACGGATTCTCGTCCAACGGGATGCAGATTTCGCAGCCCAGTGCGCAAGGTTCCGTAACCGCAATTCAACGCGCCTTGGACGACGCCGGGTTAACGCCGGCCGACATAGACTACGTGAATGCCCATGCGACCTCTACCCCGCAGGGCGACATGTTCGAGGCCATCGCCCTTGACCGCGTGTTCGGCGCTGTCCGTCCGCTCATCAGCTCCACAAAGGCCATGACCGGGCACGAGTGTTGGATGGCCGGCGCCAGCGAAATAATCTATTCAACCCTCATGATGCAGAACTCTTTTGTGGCGCCAAATATCAACTTTGAGCAGCCCGACGAGTATTCGCAGAAACTTAATATTGCCGCCCGTACCGTCAACAAGGAGCTGAACGCAATCCTGTCGAACTCTTTCGGATTCGGGGGCACTAACAGCGCATTAGTAATTCGCAAATTCAGATAGCAAAACTCAAATTAGTATTATATGCAACGAAAAGACATTGAAGAGAAAGTAACAGATTTTTTGATTGAAGAACTCGAAGTGGAGCGGGAGCTTATCCTTGCCCCTGCTGAAGACGCCTCTGTCGAACTGCTGAAGACGGATGCGTTGCTGAAAGACGATTTAGGCATCGACAGCCTCGATTTTGTAGATATCGTGGTCATTGTGGAGCGCGAATTCGGCTTTAAGCCAAAGCCGGAAGAGATGGCCGACGTGCGTACGCTGGGGCATTTTATCGACTATATCGAATCGAAAGTGGGCGCCTGATGAGCGACCGGCAATGGCATGGTGGCACGGGCGGCGGCGCGTTGGGACAGCGGGCGCTCATTCTGTTCCTGCGTTTTTTCAGCTTCCGCATCGGCTATGCCGCCGTGGCGCTCATAGCGCCGTTCTACATGCTCATTTCCTGGCGCAATTGCCGCGCAATTTACCGCTATTTTCGGCAACAGCACGGCTGTCGCGCTGTGCCGGCGCTACTGAAGACCTACCGTAACCATTTCATCTTCGGGCAGGTAATCCTGGACCGCTTTACAGTGTTTGCCGGAAAGAGGCATCTTTTTACCACAGAGGTCATCGGAATGGAGCATTTTAACCGGCTGCTTGACAGCAGCAGGGGCTTCATTATGGCCGGTTCACATATCGGCAATTTCGAAATCGGCGGCTATCTGCTGCACCAGCAGCGTAAACGCATCAATGCGTTAGTATATGCAGGCGAATCGCGCGTGGTGCAGTTAAATCGCAGTAAAGCGCTGGGCAGCAATAACATATCGCTGATACCTGTTCTGGATGACCTGTCACATCTGTTTTCCGTCCATGCAGCGCTGGAGCGTGGCGAAACAGTCAGTATGCCCTGCGACCGCATTCATGGCTCGCCAAAGAGTCTGTCATGCCGCTTCCTGCGGGGAACAGCTAAGTTCCCTATAGGCCCGTTTGCGGTAGCTTCCCGCATGAACGTTGAAATGCTGGCCATTTATGTGTTAAAAACGGGTACGCGGAAATATACCGTCCATGTTATCCCGATTACTCCGGCACAACAGCAGGCTTCCGCTACCGGGCAGGCGAAGACATACCTTGAGAATTACGTCCGCGCCACCGAGCAGATTCTCCTCAAATATCCTGAACAATGGTTCAATTACTACGAGTTCTGGGAGAAGTAGCGGAATCCATTCCGGTTTACTGCTGATTGGTGGCGATTTTGTATTCCGACAGCTTGAGGAAGTAGTTTGTGGCCGCTTCGGCATATTGGTCGTGGCTTTGCTGTAGCAGGTTGCGGGCGTCGAGCAGGTCGGAGAGTATTGAAATTCCGGCCTTGTAGTGCGCCTCGTTTTGCCGTGCATTGTCTTCGGCCACGGTGATAGCGTTCTGTGCCAGCTGCGTTTGGCGGTATGCTTCGACTACCCCGTTATGCAGGTGTTGCATCTGTAGCAGCAGCAGTTCTTCGGTTTCCTGACGGGTGTTTACGGCCTGCTGTACTTCGAGCTGTTTCTTCTTTACGTTGTGTGAGTTGCCCCACCAGCCGGAGAGCGGCACGGATACGGTAGCCATTGCCATGCCGAAGTTGTCCTTCATTTCGGTGGGTTTGCCGTTGTCGAAGCCATAATAGTTATATACTGCACCGACTGCGACGGAGGGGCGAGCTTCTCCTGCCTGCAATTTGACCTGCAACTGCGCCGCATCGACGCTTTTTGCAAGTAGCTGATATTCTGCCGACTGTGGCAGCACTGCGGTGTGATTAACGAGCCAGCGGTCGGGTGGGGGCAGGGTATCGCCGCTTAGTGGCGCCACATCAAATGTGGTGGCGTCGGCGCCGATGTGTTGTGCCATCGACAGCTTGAGGATAGCCAGTCCGTTTTCGGCTTTCAGGCGGGCGCTTTGCAGTTTGTTCTGTTCGAGTTCTACGCGCAGCAGGTCGTTGCGGGTAATGAGGCCGGCTTCAACCGACAGCGTAACGTCGTGGTGGATACGTTCCAGCAGCGTTTCGGCCTCGTCGATGGTTTTCAGTTTTTCTTTCAGCGCCACGAGTTGCCAGTAATACTGTTCGGTGGCGAGCAGAACAGCGTTGTCGGTTATGCGCTGTTGGAGGCGGCTGATGTCGAGGGCGGTTTGTGCTAAGCGGTTTCCGGTGCTGATGCGTCCGCCGGCATAAAGTGGCTGCATGGCTGTAACTGCCCCGATAATTCCCGATTTAAGCAGTCCCACTTCCATGGTGGGATAAGTGGGGTCTCCGGTTTGTACGGTCGTGGTGAGCATCGGTTTCTCGTTGAGCAGTCCCACGCCGGTAGCGCTCACTTCGGGAAAATATTTGGTGAATGTCGCTTTCTTTGTCTGCTCGGCCGCTTCAACGGCCCTGCGGCTGTTGCGGGCTTTGGCGTTGTTGTCCAGCGCCATTTCGCGGCACCGCCGGAGGGAATAAATTTCCTGCGAAAAGAGCTTGCCTGTCCACAGACATAACACGGCAAGCAGTATAATATTTTTGCGTTTCATACAGTTCATAATTTATGATTCTTTGAAAATTAACCAGTATGTAACCGGCAATACGGTGATAACTAACAACATTGAGAATAATGTGCCGAAAAAAATCACGACGCCGAGGGGCGACCAGAGCGGGCTGTTGCTGATAATCATCGGCAGTACGCCCACAGAGGCGGCAGCGGAGGTCAGGAAGATGGGGCGCATACGGCGTTTTCCGGCTTCGAAGGCGGCCTCGCGCACGGTCATTCCGTGCTCTTTGCGGAGTGTTTCGAGGCAGTCGAACATGATGATGCCGTTGCGGACGATAATACCGACAAGTCCTACGATGCCCAGCATTGCGGTAACGCTGAACTCGATACCCATCACCCAAATCCCGAAAGCGGCGCCGAACAGGCTCAGCAGCGAGGCCGACATTATGAGGGTTGCCCGACTGAGCTTGCCGCAGTGGAACACTAATATCATGAAGATTATCATGAGTGCGATGAGGATTCCCTTCGCCATCGGGAAGAGAACTTCGGCCTCTGTTTCGGGCATTCCGCCGTCTTCAAATTCCATATTGGCGGGCGCCATCGGGATGAGTTGTTCGTCCATGAAGCGGTGCAGTTTTGCATATACCTCGTTGATATTTTTGCCGCGTTTGATGTCGGCGGCCACAGTGAGTGTGCGGCGGCCATTGCGGTGGGTAATTTGGCCGTCGTTCCATTCCGGGATAACGGATGCTACCTGTCGCAGGGGGACGCTGACGCCGGTCAATCCTGACACCTGCACGTTGCCTGCGTCGCCGAATCCGGGGCGGGTATTTTCGGGTTCGAGGCACACCGGCATGGCATAGTCGCCTTCCCAGAGCGTTGTGATTTGCGAGCCGGTAAGGCCGGAGGCCATGCTCATCGCTGCCATAGCTTTCTGGATGCCCAATCTGCCTGCTTCCGACGGGTTCAGCTCTATGCGGACGCCTGCTAACGGCTCCTCGAAGCTTGTGTGTACCCGCAAGCACTCCTCTAATGTGTTGAGGTAATCGGTCAGCCGTTCGGCCTGCTGTTTCAGCGTACCGATGTCGTCGTGGGTCAGGCGCACCTCAACGGGAGCTTCGGACGCCTGAAAATCTAACTGCTTAAAACGGACGTATGCTTCGGGAAACATGAAGGCGCAGCGGTCGGTGTAGTCGTCCAGCATCTCTTCGGTGGCGCGGTTTGAGACGGTGTTTACGATGAACTGTCCGTATGCTTTGGAGGGCATGTTTGGGGCATAGACTATGTGAAAACGGGGCGAGCTTTCGCCGACAAAGGCAGTAACAGACTTTACGCGGGCGTCGCGGCGCAGGATATTTTCCATGCTGTCGCATACGGTGGCGGTTTTTTCGAGGGGGCTGCCCTGCGGCAGGTAAATTTCTACGGCAAACTGGTCGCGTTCTGCCACAGGCATCATGCGTTGTGGCAGGGCGCTGAACAGCAGGACGCCGCCAACGATGCTGGCTATGGCGATACTGACAGTGATTGTTGGATGTGCAAATGCCGCGGCTAACAGTCGTTCATAGCTGCTCTGAACATAATCCAGAACAGTACGGCGTGGGGTTTTTCCCTGTTGCAGCAGCTCCTCCTGTGCCTGCCTGATTCCCTTACGGATAAGCGCGTATTGCATGACGGGAATCACGATTATTGCGGCCAGTAGCGACATCCCCAGCGTGATTGTAACCGTCCACGGGAAGTGTTCCAGAAAGTCACGGGTCGTGCCGGAAACGGTGAAAAGAAATGGGAAAAATGTAACACTGATTGCCAGCGTCGCCGAAACGATTGATTTCAGGTATTCTTTGGCGCTGTCGATAGCGGCTTTTTTGTGGGGCAGACCGTGGTCGAGCTTGTCGATATAGCAGTCCACAATTACTACCGAGTTGTCCACAATCATTCCCAGCACCACCACTAAGGCGGCCAGCGTAACCATATTCAGGGGGATTCCTGCCATAAACATCAGCGCCAGCGATATGGCTATGGACACGGGGATTGATGTGGCCGCTACTGCCGCCACGCGGAACGGCAGCAACAGCATCGTTACTAAAATCACGGCCGCGATAGCCATTAACAGTTCCCGCAGGAACGTGCGGATAGCTTCGCTGACTATTTTAGGCTGGTCGGCGATGCGGTATATGTTTACGCTTTCGGGCAGTTCCTGACGGAAGGCGTCGATTGTGCGGTTCACCGCGTCGCCGAAAGTGATGATGTTGGCCTCGTGGCGCACCTCTACGGAGAGCAGGATACATTTTTTGCCATTATTCGTGATATAGCTGTCCGGGCGTGGATATTCGCGTACCACCCGTGCTATGTCCCGTACCCGTACCACGGAACCGTCAGGGTCGGCAAAGATTATTTGCTCGCCGATTTCGTATTCGCTGCGGTAGCTGTCGGCAATATGCACCGGAGCGGTCATCAGGTCATTGTCCATTGTGCCGCCGGGCAGGGTTATGCCCTGTGCAAACAGGTTGGCCATCAGCAGTTTTGTGCCGATGCCGTATGCGCTCAGCTTTTCGTTGTCAACATAGATGGATATTTGCTCTTTCTGGCTGCCGAAACGATGTGTGTTGGCTACTGAGGGGATTGTTTTAAGCCGGTCGTCGAGGACGTCCAAGTAGCTGTCGAGTTCGCGGTAGGTCTTGTCGTCCGATTCCAGGGTTATCAGTACGGAGGCCACATCGCCGAAGTTGTCGTTGGCAATTACGGCTAAAACGCCTTGTGGCAGCGACGATTTGAACATGTTGAGGCCGTGTTTTACGGTTGACCATACGATGTTCTTGTCTTTCACATTGTCGGAGAGTTCCACGAATATGAAGGCCATGCCGTCTTTCGACTTGGAATGGGTTTTTTTACGGTTCACTTCGGGGAAAGTAAACAGGTATCTTTCGAGGGGTTTTGTGAGTTGCTGTTCGACTTCGAGGGATGTGGCGCCCGGGAATACGCCGATTACCACGCCTTGTCGGATGACGAACTGCGGCATTTCCTGCTTGGGCATCTCCAATAAGGCATAAATGCCTGCAATGAACAGCAGTCCGGTCAAAAGAAGTACTATACGGCGATTATGGATAGCCCATGCCGTTATTCCGCCATTGTTGTTCATGTCCGGGTCAGTTTATGATGTTTATTTTCATGCCTTCGCTGACTTTCTGATAGCCTTCGATAATGAGGCGGTCGCCGTCGTTAAGGCCGTCGTTAACCGTAACGCCGTCATCATTGAGGGCGCCGGTTTTGATGAATCGGCGGCGGGCGGTGTCGCCGTTAGCAAGCCATACGAACCGTTGTCCGTCGGGCGCTATTTGCACTATGCGGGCGGGAATCACTGTGCCTGCCGACTTTTCGGGCTGTTGTAGCCATACTTTGCATACCATACCGGGCAGCAGTGATTTGGCGTCGGCCGTATTATTGATGCGTATTTTCACCTTGTAGGTGTGCGTGAGCGGGTGAGCGGACACGCCTTTTGTTTCCACGGTTCCCGTAAACCGCTCGCCTGCCAGGGCTGTTGCTTCGATTATGGCTTCCTGATGCAGGGACACGTCGCCGATTTCATTTTCGGGGACGGCGATTTTGGCATCCACACGGTCAACGGTAATCAGGGTGAAGGCGGGGACGCCCGGCGCGGCGTTGGTACCCGGCTCAATGGAACGGCGGGCTATCACTCCGCTGCGGGGGGCGGTCAATCGACAGTCGTTCAGACTGCGTTCGGCCACTGTGAGCATGGATTTGGCCTGTTGCAGTCCGGTCTCCACTTCCACGAACTTGATGTCGGAAATACTGCCGCCCTCGTGCAGCGTTGCTAACCGGTCGTAGGCGTCCTGCGCCTGCCGCAGCGTGGCCTGCGCCGCCTGATATGCGCTTTGGGCCGTAGCCGTGTTCAGCGTGGCGAGCGTCTGGCCCTTGCTCACTGCCTGCCCTTCCGACACAAGCACCTGCTCAACCACGCCCATCCCTGAAAAGCTGAGCGACAGCGCAAATGATTCGCTGATTGTTCCTATGTAACTGACCGATGCCGCCGTGGCCGACCTTTGAACCGACATTACCTTTACAGGAATAATCTTTTGTTCGCTACTGTCGTTTCCGCGGGTGCCGGTATTTACCGAACATCCTGATAACAGGACAGTTGCCGACATACTTAATAAATAAATGTTTCTCATCATTTCTATAAAACAGTTTAATTGACTGTGCAAAAATTTTATGCAAAATTATGTCGGCCATTTCTCACCGACAAGGTCAAAAGGATAAAAAATTGGAGTATATTTCTTTTTTTAATATCAGTTATCATGAGAGTTATGTTGCATAGTGCTATTCACCGTCATTATAAGGTTCCTGCCCCTGTCATTGTGCACCCTGCCCCCGTCATTGCAGGCTTGACCCGCAATCCCCCGAAATTGTCTTGAAAATTATCTTAACACACAGCCCGCGAACGTATGTTCTAAATGAGAGCACGGCGCAGGCCGCAATGACGGTACCCTCAAAATCAGGTTAATCAAAATAATCAGATACAATCAGTGAATTTTGATTTTGATTGATTACAATGATTTAAGTGAAATTTAAAAACTGAAAAGAGATGAACGCACATTCAAGTTACAACTTTGAAAAGCAGGTAATTCCGGCAGCTTACGAGGCTCCGGCCGTTGAAATAATCGAAGTGGAAGTCGAAAAAGGCTTTGCCCAAAGCGATATGCAATCCGGAGGCACGTGGTAGCAAAAGCCGCAGAGATGCACGGCCGTGCGTCTCTGTAATGGCCGTGCAGCGCTGTACGCAATGACGGGATATAAAGCCGATGGTGATTTTTTGCTGTCGGCTTTTTTAGTCCTGAATCGTGATTTCTATGCCCGTCATTGCGAGACCTGACCCGCAATCCCCCTATTATTGTCCTGCCCCATGATTCTCACAGGATTAAAAGGATTACCATGATTCTTTCTTTCTTCGTTAAATACGCCGATTGATTTTTCCTTTTTCAATTCACAAAACCAAGTTTCACGCCAAACGAAAACCGCAGAATATCAAATAAGTTCAGTCGCTCATTCTGAATGGCGCTTAAAACATACAAATCATTGCTACTCAACTCATAAAATACCGATATTGATTTTATCCGGCTGCATTTTTCCGGGGGCATCATATATGTAACCCGTTGACCGACATAGAAATGGAACCGCAGTTTTGTGGAAAAGGAATAATACATATTTGGGTATTTGTCGGGGGCGCTTATCCAAAAATCGTCGTCCAACACAGAATTTATGTACATCCCGCAAGTAAGCGGTGCTATTTTATAATTCCCTTTCATTTTTTTCGTCCAGGGGATATAATTTTCTTTCAGAGTAAAAGTTCCTTTCGCTTCTTTTGTCGAATAACGGGGCAAATAGCCGAAAAAGACGTCGGTTTCCCAATGTTTGCAATACTCCCAACCTATGCCGGCCGACACAAATCCCATTCCGCCTGCATACTGGATTTGACAGTGCGCAGGCAACAGTTTGTCTGATTGCGGAAACAGCCGGGCAGGAAGCAGCAGCAGTACAAGCGCTAAATACCTAAAATTCAGTAATTTCATAATCGTAGCCGTTTGGAGTTAAAGTAAAAAGTATATATTGCCGTTTGTCGATGCTTGGCGTTCCGTAATAAATTATGCCGTCGTCGAAATGGTCTTTGGTTGTAAGGTTGTGTTCGTGGGCGTTCAGGCAAAATTGCAGACTGGGGAAATTACGGATTAGATTCTGAAATTCTTTTGCTATATTGTTGTTGAACTGTTCGCAAAATGGCGGAGCGTGCATTGCGACAACTGTTTTGCTATATTCGCTGCTGTTTGTATCAATTTGATTTTCAATAAAACTGAAATCGGGAACAGGGTGCGAATAGTTGTATTCAATCGCATTTGTGTTGAGGCACACAAATTTGGTTGCGCCTGCTGTGAATGTGAAATTTTCATCGCCGAATATTTTACAGAACACTTCACTTCCATTGGCGAGGCAATCGTGATTTCCGATAATGACGACGTAAGGTACTGTCAGTTCGTTCATTATGTCGCGCATCCATTCAAATTCCCGTGTCAGTCCGAAGTCTGCAATATCGCCGCCGTGAATCACAAAGTCGATGTCGTTACGCGCATTTACGGCATTCACAAAATCTTCCGTTTCGTCGTAATGCCGCTGTGTGTCGCCCATAAAGGCAAAACGAACCACAGTTTTGCCTCGGCACGATTTTTCGATTCGGGCAATATTTGCAGCATTGACGCCGGTTGCCCCGCTTATATGCCCGTCGTAGGGATGATACTCGACAAAGTCAAGCATTTCGCAGGATTGAAAGGCGATGCACAGCGTAATCAATAATTTTCCTCTGATTGTTTTCATAAAAACAGTTCCGAAAATTGATTTTTCAACTCGACATAAAATTCGCCTTTCTTTTCAAAGAGCGACAGCGCAAATAATTCGCTGATTGTTCCTGTATAACTGACCGATGCCTTCGTTGCCGATATGTATAATAAACAAATGTTTTTCATCATTTTTATAAAACAGTTTAATTGACTGTGCAAAAATTTTATGCAAAATTACGTCGGTTATTTTTCACCGGCAAGGTCGAAAGGGCAAAAAATTTGAGTATATTTCTTTTTTGCAGATAAATGCCTTATGCTGGAGGCGTCCCTGTACTTATGCTTTCGCCATTTTCGTTATAAGAATTACGGTTTTTTTTCACAGTTTCTTTTGATGTGTTGGCATAGCAATAGGCGCAGAGATGGGCGCAGGTGTTGTACATGCCGATGTCTTTACTGAGCATGCAGCCACAGGTTTTTCGCTGGCCTCTGTCTTTCATTTTTTCGGGCATTTTTTCGCAGTTCAGGTAATACGCCAAATCAGTATCGTGTGCAAAGATGTGTTTCATTAGTTCGCCGTCAATACAGCGATTATGTTCGATTCCATAGTGTTTAAGGTCAATAAGTTCGGCACAGGTGGCGAGTGATATTTTCCAGCCGTTTTCAGCCCATTTTTCGCGGGTTATCGCCAATCCTTCGGCGATTTCCAGCATTGTTTTTTCGGTAAATTCGATATATGGAATATTTTCCCGTTTCATATTGTTCTCCACTTTTCGGTAAATGCTTCCGATGTCGGCGAAACTGAACACCAACTTATCCGTACAGCCTTTGATTTGGTTGCCGATATTCCGAATTTTTGCCAGCAAATCTCGTGTAGTGATGTTGTCAGTAAGGATAAGCGGGTCAAAACGCCAGATAACTTTTTCTTTGCCAATCATCTTTGCCAGTTCTTTGAATGTTTCGATACGCTGCTGCAATGGCGGCACATTTGGTTCAAAGCGTTCATTATCATAATCGTTCAGCGTAAACTGGAAATAATAATTTATTTTTTTAGAATCCAGTTCTTTGAGCAGGGGAATAATTGGTTTCGGATTTTTTGTCCAGAAAACAACGGCTCTGCACTTTTTGAACGAGACGTACACTGGTTTATGGTTGAAAGGGTTATACCATACGCAATAGCCTGCCTGTAGTCTGTTAATGAACCATTGTGCATAAAATGCCGGAATATCCGTTGCCCGTGAAGCGGAAATGATGATTGGGGTGCGGGCTTCTGCATGTGCACCAAATTCAGTAGTGATGATGGTTTTATCGTTCATTTACAGCGGGTCAACGTCAGCGTATATAATAAGCCCGCTGAATCCGGCTGTGGCTTTAAGGCGGCCAATTTCATCGATGATTGTTTGCTTGGACTGTTGCAGCCGGTTATTGCGGGCGAGTTTAATCCATATTTCTTTTCGGAACAGGTTTTTAACGCGGGTAATCAGGGGATATTCCGGGCCGAGTAGCGCTGTTCCGAACAGGGGGTGCAGTCTGTCGGCCAGCGCTTGGGCGCCGTTGTCAACCAGCTGGCTGTCCTGATGTTTCACCACTATTTTTAGCAGGCGGAAGTAAGGCGGGTAGTGGAAGCACTGTCGTTCTTCCATTTGCGTGTCATAGAGGTGCCCGAAGTTGTTTGCTGCGACGTCTCTCAATACGGGGTGGTCTGGCAGGGTGGTCTGGATAATCACTTTTCCCTGCGTATGTTTGCGTCCGGCGCGTCCGCTCACCTGGGCGAGCAGCTGGAAGGCGCGTTCGAAGGCGCGGAAGTCGGGGAAATTGAGGATTGCGTCGGCGTCGGGGATCCCCACTACGCTTACGTGTTCGAAGTCGAGACCTTTAGTAACCATTTGAGTGCCTATGAGGATGTCGGTTCGGCGGGTAGCGAATCGGTAGAGCAGGTTTTCAAAGGCGTGCTTTGTGCGCATGGCGTCCACATCCATTCGCTCAATACGGGCGTTAGGGAACAGGGCGGCTAATTCCTCCTCGATTTTTTCGGTGCCGAGGCCTTTCATGTCGAGCGTTTGATTTCCGCAGGCGGGGCAACGGGTTGGCGTGTGTTGGGTATTTCCGCAATAGTGGCACATCATCATGCCTGTTTTTTTGTGGAAAGTGAGGTTTACGTCGCAGCGTTTGCAGGCCGGTATCCATCCGCAGGCGGGGCATTGCAGGTAGGGGGCGAATCCGCGCCGGTTCTGAAACAGGATGACCTGTTCGTGTTGTGTCAATGCCCGACTGATTTCTTCATACAGTTCGGGAGTAAACAGCGACTTCATCCGGTTTTTGCGGATTGCCCGGCGCATGTTGGCCACCACGATTTCCGGCATTTGCATGTCGCCGAAACGCCGGAAGAGTTCAACTAAGGTATATTTTCCGGTTTTTACGTTGTAGTAGCTTTCAAAGGAGGGTGTGGCGGTGCCAAGCACGACGCGGGCGTTATGGATTCGTCCCATCATAAGCGCTACGTCGCGGGCGTTATAGCGTGGGGCGGGGTCAACCTGTTTGTAGCTGCTGTCGTGTTCCTCATCGACCACTATCTGGCCGAGATTGCTGAAAGGCAGTAGTGTTGCTGTCCGCGTACCGAGGATGATGCGGAATGATTCGGCGTCGTTGCGGAGCACTTTTTGCCATATTTCGACCCGCTCGGCATCGCTGAAGCCGGAATGATATACGCCAACCTGATTGCCGAAGTGCTTTCGCAGGCGCTCGATTAACTGTGTTGACAGGCCTATTTCGGGCACCAAATAGAGGGATTGTTTTCCGGCCGCGAGTTGCTGTTCGAGCAGCCGGATATATATTTCCGTTTTCCCGCTTGATGTTACCCCGTGCAGCAGTACCGGCTGGGTGGCTGCCATTATCCTGTCGAATGCTGCCTGCTGATGTTCGGTCAGTTCAAAACTATGCTGTTCGTTGACGGCTGATACGGCTAATCGGCTGACCTCAATTTCTTCGAGCTGTAAAATTCGTTTTACGATAAGCGATTGCAGAGCCGTGGCAGAGCCGTCAAGCAGCAATTCTTTTTTGCTGACATGTGGCTGTGGAGGAGAGTTATACACCGTTTCGGCGAGGAACCGTTCAAACAGGCGCTTTTGTGCGGCGGCTTTTGTGAGACTGTCAAGAATTTCGGCGAACTGCTGTTCGGACGATACCGAGGGATGCAGCCTTACGATGGCCATGCTTTTTGGGTGGTATTGCTCGGCGATGCGTTCTTCAACGAGGATAGCGTTCTTTTCCAATAATGATTTCAGCAGTTTTTGCGGGGTTTTATGGCCGGTGATTCGCTGAATATCTTGAATATCAATCTGTTCCTGTATATGCAGGACGTTCAGGAGAAAGTGTTCCTCGTCCGACAGCGCGGCCTGCTCAGGGTAGAGAGGATTGAGGCTGATTTTAGTGTGGCTTTCCAATTTCAGGGCAGCGGGTAACGCCGCTCTGAACACGTCGCCGAGGGCAGTGCAGTAATAATCGGCCATCCATTTCCACAGTTCTACCTGTTGTGGCGTTACTGTTGGCTCGGTGTCAAGCAGGGCGGTGATGCCCTTAATATCATATTTTCCGGTTCGGCGGTTATGCAGTTCGGCAACAATTCCGGTATAGAATTTCCGCGAACCGAACTGGACAATCACACGCACCCCGCACTTTATTGCCGACTGCAAGTCTGCCGGAACGCTGTATGTAAACAAATCGTTGACGGCAAGCGGGATAATAATGTCGGCGTATTGTTGCGGCATAAGCGAATCAGTCAGGGAAAGTAACAGCTGTTGACGAAATCGCCTTTGCCTGAAGCGTGTTGGCGATGGGGTCGGTAAGTTTCAGCGCGGCAACGATAGCAGTCCCCCGTGTGCCGTTAATTGCGGTGTCCCATACGCTTGTAGGGATGGCGAGTCGCTTAGTGGTCTTCTCTAACAGAGCACTTGAATATACAATATTGCCCGCCTCAGTTGCTAACTGTACCTGGTATTTATCGGCTGTAACGAGGTCCCAGATAACGATAAGTTCCGGCGCCCGAAACTGACAGTTTGTGATTGTAACGGGGACGATGCTATCGTCAGTGAGGGTGTCGTTAGCCACGTGTATCCGTCCGTCTTTCAGGGATATGTCGAAGCGAAATTCTCCTGCAACCGGTGGCTGTGTATTGAACTTTGTTTCATAATAAAAGTCGAAATCGCTTTCCCTGTTCAGTGAATAAACCCCCGATGGGCCGGATGCCGACACTTTCGACACTGCTACATTCGACCGCACATGGAGTCCTAACGCATAACGCAATTCCCCTTTTGCATCACTGTTGACAAGTACATAAGCATCGCCCGTCGCATCAAGCATCTCCTTCTCATCGGCGCATGATGTTACGGCTAAGCACACTAAAAAAAGTAAAAACTCTCTCTTCATTTTCGTAGTTTTCGTGCCCCAAAGATACACATGAAAACGATGCAAAACTTGCCTGCCCGCTTTTTTTTTTGAGGAAGTTATTAACAGCGTTGAAACATTGAGGAAATGTTAACTTCG
>JAISSS010000116.1 GCA_031272965.1 Bacteroidales bacterium
TTGATATAATGGAACGCCTCAATCAAGAGGAAAACATCACCTTCCTCTTTTCCACCCACGACCCGCGCATAATGGCGAAGGCGCGGCGGATAATTACTTTGGAAGACGGGAAGATAGTAAGCAACAAAAGCAAATAAAGCTCAGTGCTGTAACGTTACGATTTATAGCAACCCTCTACCGGCCAAGTTCCACTTCCAGCGGATGACGCAGCGCGGTGGCGAAATTTTCGAGATATGTAGCGAAGTCGGCGACAGTGGGGAATCCGAATTGTGTCCATCCATAACCGGAATAGTAAGTTATTGGGGTGTCGGGATGGTAGTCCATTACGGCGATGCTGTGACGATATATTGTTGGGTTCTCTTTTTGAGAGCTGGGGATTTCGTAACTGTCCACGGTGAAATGGCTTACAGGCGTTGTGAATACCAATCCCACAAAGATGCCTGCGGCTTTGTTTGTAGCCGGTTCTGGGTACAACATGTAGCTGTCAGTAGTAACAGCGGGGACATCCTTGTCGCGTTTGACGATTCCGGCGGCTACAGGGGTGGTCTGGGGGAAGCCGAAAGTCTGGGTGATTTTTGTCAATTGTGCGCCCGCGTCAATAGAAAACAGTCGTGATTCGGAGTAGGTGGAGTCATTGATGTTGATGTCTTTATAGCTAAGCCTGAACGATGTACGTAGCGGGCCATTTTCGAGCAACTCTTGCGCGACATAGTTCTCATTGAGCCACAGCTTGCTATCCACATATGGCGCCATGGCTCCGGCTCCGAGTGTGCGTCCCACCTTATAGTCGTCAAGGCCTTGCCCATTATCGTTGTGATATGAGGCTTTTCCGGCGAGGTCGTCAGCATACCATTTATTAATAATAAGGTCGGATGTTTTTTTATACCACAGGTCGAGGCCGTTGCTGGGGCCGTCAACAGGCGCCAATGCTGGGCCGTAAATGCGGAAAGCTACACGGTCATTTTCCCAGGCGAAGTCGTCTTTTCGTTCCTTAATATATCTGCCGTATGTTTTCGGGCTGAAAATTTGGGGCGGTTCTACGGCGATGGTGTAGCGGGCAGTGGATGCGGCTTTCACGCCGGCCTGGAAAATCAGCAGCCCGTCATACGTGATTTGTGAAGGAACGATTTCTCCCGCGTCGTTCCTGACTACATACGTCAATGTATCGGTTAGGGGGATTCGCGCATTGAGGCTGTCAAGCGGTATCTCGGCCATTTCGGAGAGGCGGTCGAATCCGGTGGGGTTTTGCACTGTGACGGTGATTTTTGGGGCCTCTTTTGGGGCGCAGGCCGTCAACATTATGACTGTGAGCATGTAAAAAGTTGTGCTTCTCATTTCTTGAAAAATAAATTAAGCTGTAAATATGCTGATTATTTCGTGAACAGGTCTATGGCGTCGTTAATGGCTTTAATACAGACGGGGCAAAATCCGGGGGCGATATTGCTCCTCATCCGGCAGTCCATCATCGGACTGAACACGCCTTTGTCGCGGTAGCCGCCCCCCTCGAACACGCCCAGCGTATTGCGGTATTTTTCTGTGCGGGGGGTCGGAACAGGCGTTTTTCGGGCAAGCATAGAGCGCCACTTGGCATCGAAGTTGGTCATTGTAGTGATATTCGGTTCCCACGGTTCGACGTCCAGACGGTACATCTCGTCGTCATAACCGGTTGAGGCGTCATAGTATTCATCGGCGAGACCGGCAAAAGCATGGCCAAATTCATGGACAAGCACCTGCTTGGAGAGGGGGTTGTCAACAGAGCTGACCGTGAGAAAGTTATAGAAGCCGCCGCCACCATACCGTTCCGTGTTTACAAGTATGTAAATGAAATCATACGGGGTTGACGCTGCGGCATCATGAATAGTTTTCATGTCAGTGGTGGTGAGATAACGCGGCTCATCGAAGGTGTAGAATGTGGTGCTGAACGCGGTGTTTCTATATATGTGTTCACCGGGAATATCGGTGCCCGATTCCTGCGATGGCGTTTTTACTGCACTAATATTGAAATCATTCTTGCGCGAGGCAAATGGCTCGGCAGCGAAGAGATATCCTGCCATCCGATGCACATCGGCAATAAATTTGTCCATCTCGTCGTGGCGGTAGCCTTCGGCAAGAAACACAATGTCAACTTTTTGAGACGGCGAGCCATTGTCGAGTATGTTAACAATCTCAAAATCAGACGGTTGCTCATCAATGATGAAGTAATCGTCCGGCTTAACATTGACGGAAAAGACTTCGCGGAACGTTCCACTGTCGTCGCGCTGGTCAATAGCGAAGCGTACTTCACGACGCGGGAATGGCAATATTGCGGTCTGATAGAACCCCGCCGGAACAGTCGCTGCCTGCGTTGTAGTTTGCCACTCGTCAAACAGCGGGGCAAATCCTTTGGAGAAGAGCAGCAGTCCACTGACAGCATCGGTAAGTCGATAGCGGAACGTGCCATAGTTCCTTGTATCAATGAGGTTGCTCTTCGAACCGGCATAAAGGCCCTCTTTCTTTATCTGCTTCATAAACACGCTAGTAGCAGTGTTCGTTCCGGCAAGTTCATAGTCAATCCGCAAGGTGCTGTCGCCGAAAGCGCGATTGTCGGGTTGGGCATGCAGCAGGCATGGTAACAGTAGCAGAGTCGTCAACCAGTAATTTTTTTTTTGCATTGAATCGAATGTTATTTATTTGTTAGTCTAATATTTTTTAAAGATTGTGTCCGAAAAATCAATATCCCGAAGCCGAACATTAGCAGCCCTGTGCAGATAAGCAGCCTGACAGGGTGGGGGAGCCGGAAGAAAGCTGACTGCATGAGCGGCTGCTGAAATTCCATCAACAGTAAAGCCAGACCGTTGTTGAGGGCGTGGCCGACTATACACAGCAGTATGTTCCGTGTCTGTAGCATCAGCCAGCCTAACAGCAGTCCAAGCGTAAAGGTGGCAGGAAATTGCCATGGATTCAAGTGGAACAGCGCGAAAAACAGCGCGGATACCAGCACAGCCTGTACCCCTGAATAGTTGCGCATGAACCCGTGCATAATGATGCCGCGAAAAAGTAATTCCTCCGTAATCGGCGCAATGATTACCACTTTGAGGATGACGCCGCTGATACCAAAGCTGTTCTCGAATACGCGACTGAACATCTCCATAAACCAGTATGGTACAGGTAATATATTGTTAATAAGAATATTAACATCATCGATAACGAGTTGTAATGGCGGCATTATGAGCAGTAAGGCCATAATAAACAACGGGTTGAATCGTCTGAATGGAAATAGCTCAAGGATAGGAACTTGGGCCTTGCGATAGCCCAGCCACAGTATGAAAACTGTAATCGCCGGATTCACGATGTTGCGTTTCGCCGGATTCGACAGGAAATTTGTGCCATACTGCAAATCCCAGATAGCAAGCGGCAAGTCAATCACCGCCTCTATGAAGAGGTATAAAATGACCGTATGCGCCGCCTCTATGACGGTCGGAAAGAACATGTTTTTTTTCTGTTCCATTAGCTGTGTCCAAAAAATCCGTTTACTGCGTTAAATCTGTTGTTAATTTTGGCGTAAAAATACACAAAAAAAATGAGTGGTAAGAGAATAAACCGTTAAATGTTGAAAAATTTTTTCCGAAAACACATTCTATGTCAGGAAAAAGTGTTTTCTTTGCAGTCGCTTTTGAAAAAGTATTTGAATTAAGAAATTAAACAGTAATAAGATTCATGTCAAAGATTTGTCAAATAACGGGCAAAAAGGCCTTGGTGGGCAACAACGTTTCCCACTCCAAACGCCGGACAAAGCGCAGATTCCTGCCGAATTTGTTCCGGAAGCGGTTCTACTTTCCGGAAGAGGACCGCTGGGTTACGCTGGTGGTATCTGCCGCCGGACTGCGTACCATTAATAAGAACGGCTTATTAGCCTCCCTCAAGGACGCTAAAGCCAAAGGTTTCATAACAGAAGAAATTTAACATTATGGCAAAGAAAGGTAATAGAATACAAGTCATCCTGGAATGTACCGAACAGAAAGAGACCGACGTCCCTGGAACTTCCCGCTACATCACTACCAAGAACAGGAAAAACACTCCTGACCGGTTGGAACTGAAAAAGTACAACCCCAATCTGAAAAAAGTAACAGTTCATCGTGAAATCAAATAAAAACTACGGAATATGGCAAAGAAAACAGTAGCATCGCTGCAAAAAGGCGCCGGTAAAGGCTACGCCAAGGTAATAAAAATGGTCAAGTCCGCTAAAACCGGTGCGTATGCTTTTGAAGAGGCTATCGTACCCAACGACGAGGTCAAAGACTACTTTAAAAAATAAGTATCCTGATATAATTTTACGAAAAGCTCCTGAATGGGGCTTTTTTGTTATGATGATAGCCGAAAATTGCTTGATTCCCAAATTCTTAATACAGATTTTAACAATCCGGCGTTCAATGATTAAATATTTTTCTTATCTTTGTGCGGAATATTTTTCAAGATTGCAAGATGAGAACACGTATATGCGTACTATTATTGGTATCCGCCGGTATTTATATGGAGTGTTTTGCTCAGTCGGCTAAATTGCCGGTTGCGTTCAGGGAGGTTGCTAATGAACGAAAGGTGGATGTATATCTCGGCGGCAGCTTTTTCACAGCGTTCCTCTATCCTGAAAATATGGAGAAAGCGGTACTTTTCCCGATATTAAGTCCGCAAGGTAAGCCCGTTACACGTGGCTATCCACTTAAACCGCGCTCTTTTGAGCGTACCGACCATCCTCATCATGTGGGACTGTGGTTCAACTTCGGCGACGTTAATGGCCTTGACTACTGGAACAATTCGTTTGCTGTTACCGAAGATAAGAAAAAGAACTATGGCTCAATTGTAACGACCGGTATTGTTGCAAAACGCCCACGTGTCGGCCAGTTGCAAGTCGTCTCTGAATGGCAAAACAGTGCCCACAAAGCCTGCCTGCGGGAAAATACCACCTATACATTTTCCGGCAATGCCAAAATGCGTTGCATAGTCCGCAAAGCCACCTTGCATGCTCTTGAAACGGTTACATTTACTGAAAATAAAGAAGGAATGCTTGGCTTGCGTGTGGCCAGAACCTTTGAAGAACCAGATTCGAAACCTGCAGTGTTTACCGATGCTAATGGTATCGAAACCACTGTCTCCGCAGTGAACGATGCTGACGCTAATGGCATATACCGAAATAGGGAAGGACTGGTCGGCGCCGAAGTGTGGGGTAAACGCAGCCAATGGGTCGCACTGCGTGCTGATAATGGCGGAGAAATAACCACTATCGTAATTATTGACCACCCCAAAAATCCGAACTATCCGGCGTGGTCGCATGCTCGCGGTTACGGTCTGTTCGCAATTAACAGCCTCGGCGGCAGAGCTTTCGACAAAAATACCGATATGGTAAAAATCACCATGAACCCAGGCGACGAACTGACTTTCTCCTATCAAATAATTATAGGAGGCGACCTTTCCGACTCCGAAATCAACACAATAGCTAAAAAATTCAGATAATTGTTTGCTTATGAATAATCAATCTCGACGAGCTTTTTTGAAAACTGCGGCTACCGGCGTTGCAGTTGCAGCCACAGCCCCTGTATTAGGCAATGTGTCAGCTCCAACCGTTATCCCTGCTACCGCATACGGTGCAAACGACCGCATCAATATCGCCGTACTGGGCGTAAACGGGCGCGGCAATAGTCATATTTCCGAAATTATCGGCATAGAAAAACAGACTAACGTAGCTTTAATTGCGTTAGCAGACCCCGACCTGAACGTCCTTAATAAATGTGCAAAAGGATTGCAGGATAAAATCGCCGGACGAAAACTCCAAACCGAACAGGATTTTCGCAAGTTATTAGACAATAAGGACATTCACGCCGTAACGCTGGCCACGCCTAACCATTGGCACGCACTGCAGACCATTTGGGCATGTCAGGCAGGGAAGGATGTGTATGTGGAAAAACCCGCAACCCATAACGTTTACGAGGGCAAAAAGATGATAGAGGCCGCCTATAAATACAACCGCATAGTGCAGCACGGAGTGCAGCTGCGCAGTTCGCTAGCTGTCAGGGAAGCCGTGAAGCACCTCGAAGAAGGGCTGATTGGACGCGTCTATATGGCGCGTGGGCTGGTGTATCGCTGGCGACCGGATATCGGCAATAAGGGAATATCCCGCGTCCCCGAAGGCCTCAATTATGACCTGTGGTGCGGCCCCGCACCAATGGCGCCATTCTCCGAAAACCTCGTCCACTACAATTGGCATTGGCATTGGAACTATGGAAACGGCGACGTGGGCAACCAGGGAATCCACGAAACAGACCTGTGTATGTGGGGCCTCGGCCTAACATCCCTGCCCGAAAAAATCACCGCTATGGGGGGCAAATTCCTCTGGGATGACTGCAAAGAAGTGCCTGAAATACTCACTTCCGTGTATCACTACCCCAAACTGAAAAAAATAATACAGTTTGAAGTGCGCAACTGGTGTACTAATCTCGAAGATGGTGCAGGAGTGGGAAACATATTTTATGGCGATAAGGGATATTTAGTGGTTAATGGCTATGGCTCATACGCTACATATATGGGAGAGAAGCGTGAAAAAGGCCCATCCAGAAGAGAATCCGGCGAGTTGACACTGCACTTCCGCAACTGGGTTGAGGCCATACGCGCTCGCGACATGAGCCTGCAAAATGGCCCTGTCCAGAGTTGCCACCTCTCGTCAGCGCTGGCTCACTTGGGCAATATATCTTACAGACTCGGACGGCAGTTAGAGTTCGACTCTGTGGCAGAGCGCTTCATCGGAGAAGGCGAATCCGAAGCCAACACTATGCTTAGCCGTGAATATCGAGCTCCGTATCTGTTGCCGGAAACCGTCTAAGGCGCCCGCATTATAGCTGTTCTCTTAGTCATTTGCGGCGCCAGGGGTTCCATATTCGGTGTTGGCGCCTGATGTAAACGGCTGGGTGGCATAGCTCCAGTTGGCGCCG
>JAISSS010000139.1 GCA_031272965.1 Bacteroidales bacterium
TTTAGAGATTTGCCGGAATCTGATGCAGAAAGAAAGAGTCGGGATGGCAATCACCGTCAGCGCGATTTAAGTTGTTGACAAAAGATGTTGCCTGCTGCCTAAAGTCGCTCAAGGCTGAGATACAGCACCGCAATTATAATCCTGTTGGACAGCCTGCTCATATCAACCTTACGTTGAATAAGCAGTAGGTATGGCAGGTTGTTCACGTTTATTCCGGGCGATGTCTCCGAATCCTTTTTCAGGGCATTACAGAAACTTGTGAACATCGGGTTTTGTCTCATAAAGTCTATAAAGGGGCCGGATGGCCGCAATTGCATGTAATGGACATCTGTATTCCATATTTTGGCATACAGCCCGTCGCTGCACAGTTCTTTGACTTTCGCGCTGTCAAATGTCTTTTTGTAGTAAAAGGCAATTCCGAGCTTTGGATTCTCTATTTCTTTGAAAAACAGGCTGTAGCTGTCGGTCAGGCTGTTGGCGGGGTATTTTTTTTGAATGCCCCCCTCAAAGTAGTCCGTTAATGCGGTTAATTGCCGCATTTCTCCAGCGGAGAAGAACTTGCCCGTGCGCGAGCAATCGAGCAATAGTAACAAATGATAGAGATACAGACAAAGCCTTCTGACTTTCCGGAGATATACCACGAGCATCCGCCAGTAACAGAGGTTATGAAAAGGGATATGTCAGTTATCAGGGGCAGGAAAGCATTTATGGCTGTTTTTCGGAAAGCTGTAATTCCCCTGCCCTGCCGCTTTTCCAGTCCACATATTTGACGAGTGCTGTGCCAACGAGAGCGCCTGCCGAATTGGCGGCCAAGTCGCCCCACGATGCGGAACGTCCGTAGCCCATATACTGCTGCATAAGTTCGATTCCGCCGCTGAAGGCCACTAAAATCAAAACTAAAACTATAGCTACGGGCATGGATTTCCGGCGTAGCGAGGACATCAGCAAGGCCGACCATCCGAAATAGAAGCCGAAATGCGCCAGCTTGTCGCTGAAACGGAACGATATATCGGGCAATTCGGAACTGGGCATCAGACACAGCGCCACCACCACGCCGCAACAAATCACGGACAGGATGCGTGTAAGCAGGATGTAGCGCTGACTGAACCGGTACAGCTTAATTAATACTGTCATTGCGGAAGTCTTTAATACGTTGTTCTTCTTTCATGCTGCAAATCATCAGCACGTCGCCGGTATCAAC
Source organism: Bacteroidales bacterium (assembly GCA_031272965.1). Lineage (GTDB taxonomy): Bacteria > Bacteroidota > Bacteroidia > Bacteroidales > Prolixibacteraceae > JAISSS01. Next base: position 1,202 of record JAISSS010000139.1, read on the forward strand.
CACGATGAAGTTGTCAAGTCCCTGAATGACAACCCGTTTACCGTGCGGAACATGCACGATATTATCGGAAGCCTCGTAGAACTGTGCCTGTGGAGATGAGCAGGCGTTTCCTTCACCGGTCTTTTCAGATTTGCCCCACAGGGCGCTCCATGTTCCCAAATCTGACCAGTTGAATTCTGCCTTGCCGACATAGAGGTTGTCAGCCCGCTCCATAATGGCATAGTCTATGGATATATTTTCGCACTGCGGATAGACAGCATTTATGAACGATTGTTCATTATCGGTATAATAAACGGCTTCGCCCTGCGCAAAGAGCGCGGCTATTGCCGGTTTATATTGGCGGAAAGCGTCAATGATTACGGAGTTTTTCCAGAGGAATATACCGGCGTTCCAAAAGTAGTCGCCTGATGCAAGATAGGCCTCGGCGGTTGCACGGTCGGGCTTTTCGCGGAACGATTTCACTTTGGCGATTTTGTCGGCTTTATCGGTTGTCTGGATATATCCGTAGCCGGTTTCGGGCGAGCGCGGGTGGATGCCCAGCGTGAGGATTGCGGGCTTTTGGCGGACAAATTCCAGCCCTTCGGCGACAGTTTGCCGGAACACATCGGGGTCGGAGATGAGGTGGTCGGCGGGGGTAACCACCACGAGGGCGTCGGGGTTCTTTTGCCGGATTTTCCATGCGGCATAAGCAATACAGGGGGCCGTGTTACGCATGCATGGCTCGGTGAGTATGTTGTCGGCGGGCATGTCGGGGCATTGTTCCCGTACCAATGCGGCATACATCTCCGATGTTACAGTGAGCATGTTCTCTACCGGACAAATGCGGGTGAAGCGGTCAACGGTCTGCTGGAAGAGTGTGCGTCCCAATCCGAGCATGTCGAGGAACTGCTTGGGACGTTCATCGGTACTGGCCGGCCAGAACCGGCTGCCGACGCCCCCTGCCATTATTACTGTGTAAACATTAGTGTTTTGCATATTTTTATCTTGTATATTCATAAGTTATTATTTCTGAACTTCTGTCAGGACACGCATTATATTGCCGCCCCATATTTTAGCGATATCGTCATCGGAGAAGCCTTTTTCGAGCAGCTTCACAGTGATATTAATCAGGTCATTACTGCCGCGACAGCCGATGACGCCCCCGCCGCCATCAAAATCGGACGCTATACCGACGTGATCAATTCCGGCCACCTCTACCGCATGTATGATATGGCGGACTGCATCGGTGAGGCTGGCATTTTTCACGTCGCTGTTGATAAACTCATCGACGAGGCATATCTGCACTACCCCCCCCTTTCGGGCTATGGCATGCAGCTGCTCGTCGGTCAGATTGCGGTCGTGGTTGCAGAGGGCTTTTACCGACGAGTGGGAGGCAATAACCGGCTTTTTGGAGACCTTCAGCACGTCATTGAACGTCTGTTCGCTCACGTGGGAAACGTCAACCATAATTCCGAGCCTGTTCATCTCTTTAACTGCTTTGCGTCCGAAGGGGCTTAATCCGTTCCATTCGTGGCGGCTGTCGGGCGATGAGCTGTCGCACAGGTCGTTATCAAGCACATGGCACAGGGTCATGTAGCTCACGCCGCGCTCCTTAAAATGTTTAAGGTTAGCAAGGTCTTTGCCGATGCCATAGCCGTTTTCGATGCCAATAAAGATGGCTTTTTTGCCATCCTGCTTGAGGTGTTGCAGGTCGGTGGCAGTGCGGGCAAGTCCACACTGCTCGCGGTTTTTCTCCACTTGCCGGTAGATGCCGTCTATGATGCTGTCGGTTTTCTTCACCACGCGGCGCAGAGAGGCCTCGTCGCGCGCTTCCTGTTCTAAGAAAGCGATAAAAAAGGCGGCGTCCAAATGCCCCTCTCTCATTTTGGGGAGGCTCACCTGATTCGGCTCACGGCGACCGATGTCGAAAGTGTCCATAAATTCTAAGGGCGTGTCACAATGCGTATCGACAGTGAATATTTTCCGGTGCAGTATTTTGGCGTGGCGGAAAGTTTGGGCTGCCTCAACGACATAGCGGAACAGGCGCAGCATTGTCGTGTCTCCGGCTGCGGCAAACTCTTCGGGGTGCCATTGTACGGCCACAATTGAGCGGTTGGGGCAGGCTTCTATGGCCTCAATAATTCCGTCTGCGGCAGTGGCTGTAACGGAGAACTCCGGCGCGACCTCTTTTACTGCCTGATGGTGAAATGAATTGGTCATAAGTTTGTTACTGCCGATAATTTCAGCCAATTTTGAGTGGGGGGCAATAGTTACCTCGTGCGATGCCTCGGTGCGGCCTGCGGTTTGGCGATGTGGCTGCGCATTCGGGTGTTGCATGTCGATATCCTGATACAGTGTTCCGCCAAAAGCCACGTTAATCATCTGTTCTCCGCGGCAGATGCCCAATATGGGGATGTTTCGGCTGGCGGCCAGCCGGATAAGTTGCAGGTCACAGCGGTCGCGGAGGGGGTCAATACTGTTGACGTCAGGCAATGGCTCTTCGCCGTAATAACGCGGGTCGGCATCGCCGCCGCCAATCAGCACGAGGCCGTCAATAGCCTCCAATGCCGCCGCAAGTTGCGCCGCCGATTCCGTTACCGGAATAATCAGCGGAATACCTCCCGCGTCGGCCACCGACTGTATATACGGGTCGGCCACGCCGGAACCATAGCTGTAGTGCGACGCTGAAATCCCTATCATCGGCGCAGGCATCGGGCGGAACTCTGCCGCCGCGTCTGCCGCCGCATTAAGTCGCGTCAAGCAGGGGCGCTCCTGACCGTCTGCGCTGACGCCCGTTATCACTGAAATCATAATTAATATTACTGTCTTTTGAAGTGTGCCGTTTTTCATTCACATTTCCGTTTAAAATACAAAGTTAGAAAAAAATGTTCGCTGTTTCCCCGAAATTGGTTATTTTTGTCCGATTTTAAACTTGAAACAATAATTATGGTGAGAAAATTCGGTCTGGTCATTACGCTGCTGACAGCGGTATTAACGGCGGGCGGACAGGAGAAATACAGACTCGTTACGGACGTTCCGTATTATGAGGAATCCGAACGTCAGCGGGATGCGTACCTGTCCGAGCGATGCAAATTAGACATTTATTATCCGGCAAAAGCGTCTGGCGTTGCCACAATCGTGTGGTTTCACGGGGGCGGGCTGACCTGCGGCCAGAAGTTCTTCCCGCAGGAGCTTAAAGAACGCGGCTATTGTCTTGTGGCAGTCAATTACCGGCTGTCGCCGAAAGCTAAATGTCCGGCATATATTGAGGATGCTGCGGCGGCAGTGGCATGGGTGTTCCGGAACATCGACAAATACGGGGGAAGCGCCGAAAGAATCTTCGTTGCGGGACATTCGGCGGGGGCTTACCTCACCGGAATGCTGGGGCTTGACAGGAAATGGCTGCAACAGCGGCACGTTGACGCCGACAGCATAAAGGCGCTGTTCATACTCAGCGCAACCGCCATCACGCACTATACCATCCGCAACGAGCGCGGCATACCGGATACACAGCCCCTAATCGACGAATTTGCTCTGACTTATAACATCCGCCCGAACACGCCGCCGGTGTTCCTGATGACCGGCGACCGCGAGCTGGAGATGGCAGGACGCTACGAAGAAAACGCCTATTTATGGAGGATGATGAAAGTTATCGGCAACAAGCGCACAACGCTGTACGAATTTGACGGTTATGGGCATGACATGACCGCCCCCGCGTTCCCGTTAATGCTCAAACATATCCGTGAAATTAACAAATGATTGGAACTCTCGTCAATACCGGCGCCGTCATTGTCGGCAGCAGCATCGGGCTGCTCATCAAACAGGCATTACCAAAACGCTATGAAACGATATACTTTCAGGCTGTGGGGCTGTTCACAATAGTACTTGGCATAAAGATGTCGCTCGCCATGGCCGCCCCTCTGCCGGTGGTGCTAAGTCTTGTTATTGGCGGCTTTACCGGCCTTCTGTTCCGGCTTGACGAGCGCGTGGAGCATCTCGGCGACAGCCTCAAAAAGAGCATACACTCGAAAAATGAGCGCTTTACAGAAGGCCTGACAACAGGGCTACTGCTGTTTTGTATGGGCTCAATGACCATCGTTGGGTGCATCGAAGAGGGCTTCGGTGCGACCTCTGACCTGCTATTGACCAAATCCGTCATGGATTTTTTCTCCTCAATCATGTTAGCCGCAGCGATGGGACTGGGGATTCTCTTTTCGGCAATAGCGGTGCTGGTGTTTCAGGGAGGCATCACACTGCTGGTGTCTGTTATCGGAGCAGGTATTCCTGAAAATATTATTTCCGAAATCGGTGTCGCTGGCGGAATAATTCTGCTGGGGTTAGGGCTTAATTTGCTGGATATTAAGAATATAAAGGTCATTAATCTACTTCCGGCCCTGCTGTATGTCGGCCTGTTCATCTGGCTAAAGTCGCTGTTTTAGCAAGACAGGCAGAATAACAAAAGCGTGGAATATCTTAACTTTATCTTAATATTCCACGCTTTCAGTGCCCAGAACAAGACTCGAACTTGCACACCGTAACCGGCACCAGCCCCTCAAGCTGACGTGTCTACCAATTTCACCATCTGGGCGTTTTTTATTTTCGGGTGCAAAGGTATAAAAAAAAATAATACGAGGGATACGCATTGATATTTTTTTTAATTTAGCCGTCAAATTTATTAACAATTAGTATGGAACAGTTCGATTTACATGAAATCAGTTCACATTTTCTTCCCAAAGAGGGGATAGAATCGGTTGCCCCGTTGGGGGAAGGATTTATTAACGACACCTTCGTGGTAGGCACAAAGGGCGGCGTCCGCTACCTGCTTCAGCGGAAGAACAGGCATATCTTCACCGACGTGCCGGCCATGATGGACAACATTGCGAAAGTAACCGCCCATTTGAAGCGGGCGATAATCAGGGAGGATGGCGACCCTCTGCGCGAAACGCTGACGCTCACCCCCACTGTCGATGGCAAGCTCTATCACGTGGACGCACAGCATGAATACTGGGCAATGTGCCTGTTTATAGCGGGCAGCCGCAGCTACGAAACTGTCGATTCGTCAGAAATCGCCTGCTGTGGCGGCAAAGGCGTAGGCAAATTCCAGCGAATGCTGGTTGACTTCCACGAGCCGCTGGCCGACATCCTGCCGGGGTTCCATAACATCCGCTTCCGCTATCAGCAATGGGACAGGGTTATCCGCGAAAACCCCGCCGGACGAAACGCGCGGATGAAAACCGAAATAGAATGGATTGAAAGCCGCCGTAACGAGATGCTATCGTTCTGGCAAAAGGTCGAGCAGGGCATCATCCCCAGCCGCGTAGTGCATAACGACACCAAAATCAGCAACATCCTCTTCGACAGTAACGGCGCAGTGCTCGGCATGATTGACCTCGACACCGTACAACAGAACACCGTATTGAACGACTTCGGCGACGCAATCCGCTCTTATACAAACACCGGCGCGGAAGACGAAAAAGACCTGACAAAGGTCAACTTCGACATCGAGCGCTTCCACGCCTTCACAACCGGATATTTGGAAGAAGCCGCCGGATTCCTGACCGCAGAAGAGGTTGAATATCTCCCCTTTGCAGGCCGCTATATCACTTTCGAGCAGGTGCTCCGCTTCCTCATGGATTATCTGGATGGCGACCACTACTATAAAATAAAATATCCAGAGCACAACTTAATTCGCACATTAGCCCAATATAAACTGCTGACTGACATGGAAACACGCGAGCGCGACATCAAAGACGTCGTATGCTCATTGGCAGGATGACATACGGGGCGCTGTCAAAAGAGAGTTAACGGGTCAGCAATTTATTCGCAGCCTCCAGGTCTTCCGGAGTATCGATACCGATGCTATCGAAAGTTGTGATGGCGGTTTTTATGCGGTACCCGTTTTCGAGCCAGCGGAGCTGTTCGAGGGATTCGGCTGTTTCGAGGGAGGAAGGCGTCAGCCTTGTGATTTCCTGCAACACGTCGGCGCGGTAGGCATACATTCCCAGATGGCAAAAGAACTGATGTGCTTCATGCCATTCATGTTGAGCCTTTCCGCGCACGTATGGCAATGGAGAGCGGCTAAACATAAGAGCGTACCCGTAACGGTCGATGACCACTTTGGGGCGATTTGCATTGAATATGTCGGCTGGGACCGTAATTGGTTTTATGAGTGTGGCGATTTGCGTTTCGGGGTCGGCAAAGCACTCTGTGAGAGCAACTAACTGCTCGTTTTGCACGAAAGGTTCATCGCCCTGCACGTTAATTACCACGTCGAAATCACAGTTCAGGCCTATTTCGGCGGCCGCTTCGGCCACGCGGTCGGTACCGCTGCGGTGGGTCTCGGCGGTCATGACCACGCGGCCTCCAAAACTGCTCACCGCCTCGGCAATGCGCTCGTCATCAGTGGCTACCCATACCTGCTCCACACATTGGGCGGCGTTCTTATATACGCGCTCAATAATCGGCACATCTCCCAACAAGGCCAGCGGCTTGCCGGGGAAACGGGTGGAGCCGTAGCGGGCCGGAATAACAGCAATAATATTCATAATCAAAAATTTAACGACAAAATTACATGTTTTTCCGAAAATAGGCATACCTTTGCATGAAATTTTGTCATGTACATAAAAATATGGATGTTCAGGAAATAAAACAGCGATTCGGAATTATCGGCAATGCTCCCGGATTGAACAGAGCGGTGGAGGTGGCCGTACAGGTTGCCCCGACCGACTTGTCCGTACTGATTACCGGCGAGAGCGGCACGGGTAAGGAATCGTTTCCCCAGATAATACATCAGTTTTCGGCGCGGAAACATGCGCGGTATATTGCGGTCAACTGCGGCGCCATCCCCGAAGGCACCATCGATTCGGAGCTGTTCGGGCATGAGAAGGGCGCGTTCACGGGGGCTGTGGCCGAGAGGAAGGGCTATTTTGAGGAGGCCGACGGGGGCACAATCTTCCTCGACGAAATCGGCGAGCTGCCGCTATCCACACAGGTGCGGCTGCTGCGCGTCCTCGAAGCGGGCGAGTTCATCAAAGTAGGCTCGTCGAAGGTGCAAAAAACCAACGTCCGCATGGTGGCCGCCACCAATGTGAACCTGCCCCGCGCAATCGAAGAAGGCCGCTTCCGCGAAGACCTGTACTATCGGCTCAATACCGTGCCGATAGCCGTATTGCCGCTGCGCGAGCGCAAAGACGACATTCACCTTCTATTCCGCAAGTTCGCGGGCGATTTCGCCGAAAAATACCACATGCCCCCAATACGCTTGGACGAGCAGGCACGTTCCATCCTTGAGAACTTCCGCTGGCCGGGAAATGTCAGACAGCTGAAAAATATTACCGACCAGATTTCCATAGTAGAGCATGAACGCCTCATTTCCGCCGACATCCTGAAACGATACCTGCCGGAATACACCGATTCACAACTGCCGATGCTATACCGCGGCACGGACGAAAAAAACTTCGGCAGCGAACGCGAAATCCTCTATCAGTTCCTCTTCGACCTGAAAAAGAACGCCTTCGACCTGAAGAAAGACATGAACGACCTGAAAAAACTCGTGTTCGACCTCATGCGCGACGGCAGTCATACGCCCGATTTCCAATCGGCACACTCTGGCATCATCCACGACCTCTATAACAATGAGGAGCCGCCGAAGCCGTTCCCCGAACAACCCGTCAACAAAGTACATCTCACCCCGGTGGATATACAGGACACCGAAGCAGTAGAGGAAGAATCGCTCTCCATAATGGACGCCGAGCGCGAACTGATAAAGAAAGCATTGATGCGGCACCGGGGTAAACGCAAACTTGCCGCCAAAGAACTGAACATTTCAGAACGAACACTTTACCGAAAAATTAAAGACTATGGCCTTGAATAAAATAATACTGAAAATGGCGGCTGTTATGGCGCTGGGCGGATGCCTGATGCTGGGCGGCTGTCTGCTGTTTAAAACGCAGTACGGATTTACCACCAACGCCCTGACCGCCGACGTGAAAACGTTCTCGGTAGAATATTTCCCTAACCGCGCCCGATTAGTGAACCCCATGCTTAGCCAGCAGTTTACGGAAGCGCTTCAGGACAAGCTGAGCAAACAGACTTCGCTGAAGATGGAAACTTCCGGTGGCGACGTGGAATTTAGCGGTCAGATTACCGGCTATGATACCAAACCTATGGCCATTAAAGAGGGCGACCAGTCTGCACAGACCCGCCTGACCGTTACCGTCAGTGTAAAATATGTCAATAATAAGGACCACGAAGCCGACTGGGAGAAACAGTTCTCGGCCTATGCCGACTTCGACAGCTCCCGCATCCTGAGCGACGTGGAGAACGAGCTGATGGAGGACATCCTTGACCAGCTGATGGAAGACATCTTTAACGCTTCAGTAGCCGCATGGTAAATTTCGCCGACTTTGAAGAGCTCTTACGGGACGGGCATCCCACTGTCGCCCGGCTGCCGATGCTGCGAGCAATGGTAGAAATGCAGCCCGACTTTGCGGCGGCATGGATGTTGCTGCTACGTGCCCTCCATGCTGCCAACCACCCCGATTTCGAGAACTGCCTGCGCATCGGGGCCTTCCGCATCAACGACCGCCGCAAACTATGCATGGAACTGTTCTACCCCGCCCCGCCGGATGCCGAAACGTTACTGCTGGGAGAAACCAAAGCGGCCGCCTATCGATTGGAAGGCACAACCGACAATATCAGCGACGATAACATCGCCGAAGTGGCCAAAGTTATCGCAGCTAACAGCGGCAACAGACAACCCAAGCGGGTTGCGACAACAAAATCGCCTGATACACAGAGCAATACACATATACCGTTCTCCGAAACGCTGGCCGGAATATATGTTAAGCAAAAGTTATATGACAAAGCAATACCGGTTTACGAAAAATTAATGCAGAATAATCCGGAAAAAAGTAGTTACTTTGCAGCCAAAATATAAGAAATCAAGCAATTGATTAAAGAATAACAAATTATATTTATTAAGTAATATGCAAACTGTTGTTACTGTGTTTATTGTAATAGTATGTATCCTGCTGGTACTGATAGTGCTGGTGCAGAACTCGAAAGGCGGCGGTCTGGCAAGCAATTTCCAGTCGTCCACCCAGTTCGCCGGAGTGCGGAAGACCGCAGACTTCCTCGAAAAAGCCACGTGGTATTTAGCCGGAGCGCTGTTAGTGCTGGCGATTCTGGGGAACGTGTTCACCCCCGAATCAGGCGGCGCCTCCACCGATTCGATTATCCGCGACAAGATTGAGCAGACTGCCGACCCGCTGCAAACGCCGTCATTCCCGGAACCGGACGCCCCCTCCAATGAGGCTACGCCCCAGTCTGACGCAAATGCACCGGAAGGCAACACCCCACAGCAAGATAATTAACACATTGTTACAGGCAGGGAATTTACCGAAAACAAATTCCCTGCTTTTCTATTTGCTAACAAAAAATTAACAGTAATGAAAAATGCGCCTGTAAAAGAGCAGGTGAGCGTCGTGTTTCGCGAGTTCTTGGAAAAGACAGGACATCGAAAAACCCAGGAAAGATTAGCCGTCCTCGACGAAATATATTCCCACGACGGCCATTTTGACGTGGAATCGCTCTACCGCAACCTGAAAAATAAGAACTACCGCGTAAGTCGAGCAACTCTCTATAATACAATAGAGTTGCTGTTAGAATCAAAACTCGTTGTCAAACACCGGTTTGGAGACCACCTTGCGCATTATGAACGGGCGTTCAATACATGTCGGCATGACCACATGATTAATATCCGAACCGGCATGGTACATGAGTTCTATGACCCGCGAATCAGTGAAGTTATCGCCGAAATCTGCGCAAAAAACAACTTCCGCCTCTCACATCACGCCCTGTATCTGTACGGCGAAACCATATAGAACGGGAACAATATGGCCGCCCCGTTACGACACCTCACACGAGAAAGCTCGCTAACAATGCGAGCAGCCCGCCCAACACCGCAATAATTGTTTCCATCACCGTCCATGACTGCAGGGTTTGCCTTTCGCTGAGGCCGAGGTATTTCCCCACGAGCCAGAATCCGCTGTCATTGACGTGCGAGAGTATTGTGGCGCCCGAAGCGATAGCGATAACCACGAGCGCCTTATGCGGCTCTGAAAGGCTAAGAGTAGCGAGCAGTGGCGCTATCAGGCCGGCCGAGGTAATCATTGCCACCGTTGCCGAGCCTTGCGTTACGCGGATAATGGCCGCCAATAACCAGGCCAGCACAATTGGCGGCGCCGCCAGTCCGCTCATCTTTTCGGCCAGCATTACGCCGATTTCGCTGTCAATAAGCAGTTGCTTAAGAACGCCGCCAGCGCCAGTAACGAGGATAATCAGACCGGCCGGTGCCAGCGCTTTGCTGCTCAACTGCAGCAGTTCCGTCCGCGAAAAGCCGCGCCGGACACCCATAAAATACACAGCCAGCAAGGTCGCGATGAGCAGTGCAATGAACGGATGTCCGATAAACTGTACAAATTCCACCCCACTTCCGGCAATATTCGGATGCCTCTTCGCCCATACCCCGGTTACAGTATTGGCCAGAATCAGCATCAACGGCAAACTGATAATGCAGAGAACTTGCCGGAACGACGGCAAACGGGTATCAACAGGAGCACTCTGCTCAACAGCATCGGGAGCAGGCACATAAATCCTGCGGCTGATAACCCTGCCAAAAAGAGGCCCCGCAACAAATGTTACCGACACTCCGATGATGAATCCGAAAAGAACGACCCAGCCGAGGTCGGCATCCAGCAGCTCTGCGACGGCAATCGGTCCGGGCGTTGGCGGGATGAACGCATGCGTTACCGCCAATCCCGCCAGCAGCGGTATGGCATAAAACAGCAGCGACTTGCGGGTATCGCGGGCAAGAGCGTAAACAATCGGCACAAGTATGATAAAACCCACATCAAGAAACACCGGAATAGCAACCAAAAAGCCGCTGACCGCTAAAGCATACGGCGCGTTCTGCTTCCCGAAACGGCGAATTAAATAACGGGACAGCGATTCCGCGCCGCCGGAGGATTCGAGTATTTGCCCAAAAATAGCGCCCATACCTACCACCGTCGCCACAAATCCCAACGTGCCCCCCATACCTTCAGTGATGCTGCCGATGACCGCCACAGGCGCCATACCGGAACACAGCCCAAGAAATACAGACGACAACAGTAGCGCCACAAACGCATGTAGCTTGAGACATAACACAAGATACAGCAACAGGCCTATACCTGCAACCAAAATACCGAGTAATGCAGTATCAGACATAACTATTTACAGAAAATTTCCCGCAATTACATCTGTATGATTTCCCGCACCCGTTCAACCGGAATATCTATGAGGGCGGCAATTTCTTCCGGCGGAGTGCCTTTTTGATGGAACTTCCGGACGATGTTGATTTCGTACTCATTCATGCCTTCAGCCCGTCCTTCGGCAAATTTGCCACTCATCAGTGTCTTTTCTACACGGATACTGTCTAATGTCTTCTCGTAAGCTGTCAGCTCTGCCTGGGTAAAGGCCGATTCTCGGCTCAT
>JAISSS010000141.1 GCA_031272965.1 Bacteroidales bacterium
ATGAGCCGAGAATCGGCCTTTACCCAGGCAGAGCTGACAGCTTACGAGAAGACATTAGACAGTATCCGTGTAGAAAAGACACTGATGAGTGGCAAATTTGCCGAAGGACGGGCTGAAGGACGGGCTGAAGGCATGAATGAGTATGAAATCAACATCGTCCGGAAGTTCCATCAAAAAGGCACTCTGCCGGAAGAAATTGCCGCCCTCATAGATATTCCGGTTGAACGGGTGCGGGAAATCATACAGATGTGAGTCGTTTCATGTATTAAGAAACCGTATATTGATTACAGTTGATTATTAAACAACCCTGATGTTCCGTTGTTCCAATAAAAAAAAGTATTATTTTTGCGGCGGATTATTAATAACCTGTAAAAAAAGTAGTACAAATTGATACTTCAGAAATACATACACGATATACTGATAGCGATGGAGGCTATCATAGACAATAAGGTTAAGTCGCTGTTGACGGCGCTGGGCATTATCTTTGGCGTGGCAGCGGTTATCAGTATGATGGCTATCGGCAACGGCGCCGAGCATGAAATCCTTGAACAGATAAAAATGGTGGGGGTTAACAACATCATTGTGTCGCCCACCGAACAGACGGAAGACAACAATAAGGATAAAAACGAGGAAGGGGGTGGCGTCTCCAGCAAGAAGTTCTCAAAAGGGCTGACTCTATTGGACGCCGAATCTATCCGCCAAGTGATACCTTCAGTGGCGGAGGTGTGTCCGGTGGCTACCTTTCACTATTCGGCAATACTTGACGGTAAAAGCAAGCCAATAGTATTGGAAGGCACTGACGCCAACTATTTCAAGCTCTTTAATATAGGGCTTCAGGCCGGTGATTTTTTCACCGACTTTCAAAGCCGCACGGGGCAACCGGTATGTGTTATCGGCGACAACGTCCGCAACGTATTCTTCAATCAGGAGAATCCGGTAGGCAAGCAAATAAAATGCGGAAAAGTGTGGCTCAAAATCATCGGCGTCATTGAGCGGCGGGACTTTACGGCGTCCGCTTCTGACGAGATGGGCATCAGCAGCTCCGACAACAAGATTTTTGTGCCCGTACAGACCCTGCTGCTGCGCTTCAAAAATCGGGCGCTCATTCGTCCCGACGAAGTCGAAAAGGCCAATTCTTCTGCCAGTAGCGGTACGATGGTCATCATCGCGGGGGTAGAACAGGACCAGAACGCCATCGACGATGACCGCGATAACAACCAGTTAAACAAAATTATCGTGCAGGTTAAAGAGACCGAACAACTCAGCAATACGGCAACTGTCATAAAGCGGATGCTGCTGCGCCGACATTCCGGCATCTTCGATTTCGAGGTAACAATTCCGGAACTGCTGCTGAAACAGCAGCAACGTACCAAAAACATATTTAACATCGTGCTGGGCGCTATCGCAGGAATATCCCTCATCGTCGGTGGAATCGGAATCATGAACATCATGCTGGCTTCCGTATTGGAACGCATCCGCGAAATCGGCCTGCGACAGGCAATCGGCGCCTCCCGAAAGGACATCATCGCACAATTCCTCGCCGAATCAACGCTTATCAGCGTCAGCGGCGGAATTATCGGAATCATTATGGGCGTGGTCATGTCGAAAACAATCACCGTGATTTTCGACATTAAAACCATAATCTCAGTATTCAGTATCATCATCGCTTTCGGCGTTTCCGCCTTAGTGGGCATCCTCTTCGGATACCTGCCCGCAAAACAGGCCGCCGAAAAAGACCCTGTAGAATCTCTTAGACAATAATCTTTATCAATAAATATAATTATGAACAGACATTTTCCTCTATTTCTGTTAACAGTAATGACTTCTTTCGGCGCATACGCCCAATCAGATACCCTGCGGCTGACCCTTGACCAAGTAATTGACATGGCCTCGCAGAACTCCATCAATGCCTTCCGTATTAAGAACATGTATCGCTCAAGCTACTGGAGTTTCCGCTATTTCAAGGCCAGCCGACTGCCCTCGCTGACCCTCGACGCAACCCCTTTCGACTATAACCATCTGCGCAGTAAGGAATATAACATATCTACCAATGAAGACGTGTTCGTGCAACGCGAATATTTCAATTCCGATTTCAGCCTGTCGCTCAATCAGGCTATCCCGCTTACCGGCGGCTCGCTCTTTATGAGTTCCGACCTGGGATTGGTGAAAAACCTCGGCAGCGGCAGCGATTCATACCGTGCAACCCCGATAAGTATCGGCTTCCAGCAAACCCTTAATGGCTATAACCAGATGAAATGGGAATCGAAAATTGAGCCGCTAAAATATGAGAAAGCCAAGCGTCAGTTGATAGAATCGCGCGAGGAGCTCTCCATTAGTGCCGTAACCCGCTTCTTCTCGCTGGCGGCCGCGCAGGTGCGCCTCAATATTGCCATAACCAACATGGCCAGCGCCGACACGCTCTACAATATCGGTAAAGGACGGTTCCAGATTGGCACCGTTACGCAGGACGAACTGCTGAAGCTGGAGCTCAACCTGCTGGAAGCCCGCTCTACCCTCACTTCGGTGCGCTCACAGGTTACCCGTACTATGACCGAACTGTGTACATTCCTTGCAATTGACAAGAACACGAAAATCGAATGTATCGTGCCGGTAAACATCCCCAGCCTGCAAATTGATACCCAGGAGGCATTGGACAAAGCATGGGAAAATAACCCCATAGTGCTCGACCACGAACAGCGCCTGCTGGAAAATAACCAGAACGTAGCCCGAACAAAATCGCAAATGGGCTTCAACACCACAATATATGCCTCCTACGGCCTCGACCAGTCGTCGGAAAAGTTGAAAGAAGTATATAACGAACCGGACAACAGCCAGCGCTTCCGCCTCGGCGTAAGAATCCCGATATTGGACTGGGGACAGCGAAAAGGCAATTATCAGATGGCCAAATACCAGCGCGACGCCCAGCAGTTAGTCATCGAGCAGGAACGTATAGAGTTTGAGCTGGGGCTGATTCAGCAGGTTATCGACTTTAACCTGCAGTCCGAGCAGGTGCATACGGCAGCGATGGCCGACACGGTGGCCCGTAAAGGCTATGAAGTAACTTTTCAGCGGTTCATCATCGGAAAAGTGGACGTCATTAACCTCGACCAGGCCCGTAATAATCTGCAAAATGCCCGCCTCTCATATATTCAGGCGGTACAAAGTTATTGGAACTATTATTATACTCTGCGAAGCCAAACGCTGTTCGACTTTGCCACCCGCCAGACCCTGTCCGCTGAATACGATAAACTTTTGGAAGAATGAACAACGTAAAAAAATACATGAAATACTGGATGCCGACAACCGCCCTGCTGCTGTTGGCAATCACGCTGCTGCTGTCGCGCAAAATGCCGGACGAGAAGGAACAGGAGGCCTTTCACGGCGCTCTGCAAATGAGTGTCTCTGCCCGCGGCGAAATTAATGGCGAAAATTCCGTGAAAATCGAACTGCCCCCCGAACTGTGCGACAACGAACTGCGGGTATGGCAATACCGGATTACTGACCTCGTGCAGGAAGGAAAACACGTGAAAAAAGGCGACTTCATCGCACAACTCGACCAGACACAGCTGCTTAACAACCTGTCGCAGTGGGACAGAGAACGGGAACAGGTACAGTTAGACTTCAACAGCACCATGCTTGATACCGCCGTAACATTTGCCACCCGCCGCCAGCGAATCATCGATGCCAGTTTAGACCTGCAATATGCCGCTATTGACCTCGAACTGTCGAAGTTCGAGGCAGGCGCCGTACAGCGCAAAGCCGAAATGGCATACCAAAAAGCCGAAATGTATATCGAGAAGCTGAAAAGAGATTACGTTCTGGCGACTAACGGATGGAAAGAGCGCATGAAATTGCGCCAAAACAGCCTCGACTACCAGAACCGACGGGTCGAGAAAATCCGCGACGCAATAGGCAGAACCACTATCGTGTCGCCGGCCAGCGGAATAGTGATGATTGCCCGCGACCGGGCACGACGAAAACTCACTAAAGACCGCAACGTATTTCCGTGGAACCCCACTATCGCGTTGCTGCCAGACATGTCAAGCGTGATAGTTACTACATACATCCGCGAAATCGACATCGCTAAAATCAAAGTCGGCGATTCGGTGCGCATCACCGTGGATGCCCTGCCCAAAAAACTGCTGACCGCCAAGGTGCAGAAAATCGCAAATGTCGGCGAATCCCGTCGCGGCTTCGAGATGAACGTCTTTGAAGTCCTCATCCGCCTCGACCGCTCCGACCCGGACCTCAAACCGGGAATGACCTGCAATACCGACATCATCATCCGCCGCTTCGACGATGCCCTGCTTGTCCCAATCGCCGCCGTGTTTAAACAGGGTAAACAGCGGTTCGTATATCTCCGCAGGGACGCCGGAAAAATCGTCCGCCAGCCGGTGGAAGTCGGCGGCGAAGACGACAAAAATGCCGTCATCACCGGCGGCCTCTCCGAAGGCGACCGCGTATTGCTGTACAATCCGGCCGGATGAGGCTGCATTTAGCGCCTTTTCATAATGCTGTCGGCTAAAACTTCCTGCTTCTCTGCTCTTTTGAGATTTATGAACCTGAACTTCGGGCGGATGATACGCAACGTCATCCTGTCGAAGACGGTATGCGCCGAAGTGATGGTTGAATCGACGGGGGCCAGGCGGGTATTACCATTCTCCCATAGCGACATCGCTTCGAGATGTGGAGTGTATTCTGCCCCCTTAACTGCTTTAATATCAGCGCGGTAGAGTAATGCCGGCTGCCCGCAGGCGAACTCGTCTTCCTCGTGCGTTTCGCGGTTAAATTGAGGATACCATTCGTTGTAATCGCCGGCAAGGTTCATCTCTATCCAAACTGTCCATTCCGAATTGGGCCGCACTGCTGCATTGATGCGGAAGTATTCATCTCTGGGAGTGGCGCCCGACACAACAAGCTCGTCATCATCATCGCCTGCCACATTATGCCGAAACACGGCGCTCCAGTGCGGAACAGCCACGGGAACATCCGCCTTGCCTTCCCAGTCGCCAACGCCTGCACGGTTAGTTACAAATACCTGCTTTAATTTGTGACTCGCGGGATTCTCAAGCCATATTGCAAACTGGGGCGGCTCGGAATATGTGGACAGATAAATTGCCTGCCGGTTAATATGAATATTGAACTCTATTTGGACTTTATTCAAATTCCTGATATAAATAACGGCCAGCGACACTGCACCTGCCGCAAAAAACGCGGCAATACAAATCCACAGTTTCTTCATATAAAAAATATTGTTTTTGAGATATTACGGTACAAAAATACTGTAAAAAATCATAGCTCCGTAAAAAATCAACAATATTTTTCAGCTAAGTATCTTTCGGCGTCAATAGCGGCGATGCAGCCGGACCCTGCGGATGTTATTGCCTGCCGATAGTGCGGGTCCTGCACATCGCCGCATGCGAATACGCCCGGCACATTGGTCTTTGACGTTCCCGGCTGCGTGATGATATAGCCTGCCGCGTCGCGCTCAATATAGTCGGCCACGAAGTCCGAATTGGGCGTATGTCCAATTGCGAGGAAAAAACCGTCAATGGCTATCCGCACTTCCTCTTCGTCAGCCTCGCCTCTGTTCTTCACAAGGATTGCGCCTTCAACTACGCCGTCCCCAAACAGCCCTATGGTCTGATGCTTCCAGAGGATTTCGATATTCGGGTTACGCTGTACGCGCTCGGCCATGATTTTGCTGGCGCGAAGCTGGTCTCTGCGGACAATCAGATATACTTTTTTGGCAATTCCGGCTAAATAGATTGCTTCTTCGGCGGCCGTATCACCCCCGCCGACCACGGCGACATTCCGCCCGCGATAGAAAAAGCCGTCGCAGGTGGCACAGGCCGATACTCCGCTCCCGGCATACTTGCTCTCGTCAGGCAGCCCCAGATAGCGGGCTGTGGCGCCGGTAGCGATGATAACCGTTTCGGCTTCGATGAGTGTGGAACCATCAATCCACACTTTCAGCGGTGCTGTCGAAAAATCCGTCCTGGTGGCTACCCCCGGCCGGATGTCGGCACCCACACGTGCGGCCTGCCTGCGCAAGTCGTCCATCAAAACGGGGCCGGTAACGCCCTCCGGATAGCCCGGAAAGTTCTCCACTTCCGTGGTCGTGGTCAGTTGGCCGCCCGGTTGCAGCCCCTCATATAATACGGGATTCATGTTGGCGCGGGCCGCATAAATGGCCGCAGTATAGCCTGCCGGTCCGGAGCCGATTATCAGGCATCTTACTCTTTCTGTTTGATTATTCATGTCTTGAAATATTTAACTTGTTGTTAACGATTCTAATACTGATAGCAGTTCGGCATTAATTGCCGCCTTATCGACACAGGGGGCGGTTGCTACCGGCTCAATACCTCTCTGCCGTATGGCCTCTGCGGTCGATGTGCCGACGCCAAACAGCCGCATCGACGGCGTCAACGGTGTCAGCTTCTCAAGATTGGCAACGGCTGACGGGCTGTATAACAGAATGACAGCGCACCGGTTATCTGCTATCGCCGCCAATGTCGCCGCATCAGGATTTGCGGGCGGACGGCTCTGATAGACATTTGTGCGCTCTACCGCGGCATGTCCGATGAGGCCGCGTTCCAGCGTATCGGGCGCCAAATCGCCGAGCAGCAATGCAACGGACGTATCACGGGGGATGCGCTGTCTCAACTCTTCAGCGAATACTGCCGCCGGCTGTCCGCTGCCGACAAAATCGGGCTCTATACCGGCCTGCCGCAATGGGGCCGCAGAGCTGGGGCCAATAACGGCAATCCTGTGCCCGTGCAGAGCGGCGCCATGCAAAAGCGCTTGTTCCGCACCGTGCCGACTGGTGAACACATACCATTCGGAATCCGGCAACACGTATGGCAGCGGAGCTATGCAAACTAAAGGAAAATGGATATAATTAAATCCTGTATGATTAACTGATGTCTGCAATTCGCGGTCAGCGTCTGTCGCCGTATGTATTACCGCACCTCTTTGGGGGGTGTAGCGTTTCTCGACAAACCGCGCAAGCCGGTGGATAAGCCGCAGGTTCAATAGCGTCAGCATAACTCCGCCAACAAAACACAGTGCAATATGCACCGGCGAAAAATGCTTCAACGACAGCCTGAACGCCCACAGACAATATCCGAAAGTCGCAATGCCCGCCACTATGATTGGAACATACCGGCTGACAATACTCCACAGCGTCAGATGCACCCCTACGAAAAAGAAGGATGCCATAAATGCCGGTAGCCATATTAAATTGTATTTGAAATAAAAAGTACATATAACGCACAGACACACCAACCCCCACTGTTCAATAGCCGAGACCTTGTAAACGAAGGACGTCCTGTGTCCGATGCCTTCCATATATTGCCAGATACGGGGATGTTTTTCGGCAATTTCTGCCTTGTGCAAAACTACCCATCTGCTGAAAAAACGGTACTCCATATATGAGTATGCCGCAAAAACTGCAGGCAACGCCAGCATTATGATGTCGAAAATTTCCATCGATAAACGTAAATTCGTGTAAAGATACTGCTTTTTTCGATACAGACAGCATCGTTATCTGATATTTTACCATTCACTTTGCAGATTTTTTCACGGAGGTGTGCAAAAGTGCCGGATTATTCCGTACTTTTGTCTCCTGAATAAATTAATTTATGGATAAAACGAGATTGGAAACCGTTTTAACGGTTACATATTTAAGTGAACTTGCCGTGATTCGCGGGCTGCTTGAGGCCGAAGGAATTGCAAGTTATGTGCCTGACGAGTTCACGGTAACTGCGCAGCCTTTCTATGCCGACGCTATCGGCGGGGTGAAGCTTCAAGTACACGAGGACGACCGAGAGCGGGCGTTGACCATCATCAGGGATGCAGGATTTGCATAACCGTTCCGCTCATGTATCGTGAATTTAACATTTTAACGATTTACTATTTATATGGATGATGAATATTTTATGAAGCAGGCATTTCGTGAGGCCTGTAAAGCTTACGAAAAGGGAGAGGTACCTGTGGGGGCGGTGGTAGTTGCGGGTACCCGTATTATCGGGCGTGCTCACAATCTCATTGAGACCCTCACTGATGTTACTGCTCATGCCGAGATGCAGGCTATCACAGCGGCGGCAAATATGATTGGCGGAAAATACTTGAACGAATGTTCATTATATGTAACGCTTGAGCCTTGCATCATGTGCGCGGGGGCAATAGGATGGGCACAACTTAGCCGCCTTGTATATGGCGCCGCTGACCCTAAACGCGGCTATACGCGCTTCACTCCGGGGGCCTTGCATCCTAAAACGGAGGTGGTCAGTGGAATACTGGCAGCCGACTGTGCCGACCTGCTCACCGCCTTCTTTGAAGAAAAACGCGGGAAGAATGGTTAACTGTTTGGGCATTTAACTGGTACTCGCACGGACAGGACACAAAAAAAGATGTCCGACGTATCGGACATCTTTCACCTTTTTCTATGAATTAAATTATCGCGTTGTACTGTTGTTGGCAGGACGTTCTCCGCCTTGCCGTTCTCCGCCTTGTCGGCCGCCGCCGTTCTGGAACCGTTCCCGCATACGTGCCTCCGCTCTTTTCTGGTAGGCGTCATATTCGGTCTTCTGGTCCTTAGTTAATACGGCTTTGATTTCTTCGGTCTGCTTGGCGCGCGCCTCTTCAAATTGCTTGCGCATTGCTTCCCTGTCAATTTGCTGCTGCTGGCCGGATTCGCGCGCCTTCTGCATCTCTTCGCGGCGTTTCTCATCTGCTTTGGTCAGAATAGCCTTGATTTTAGTTACCTGGTCGGCGGAAAGTTTCAGGGTGTCTTTTAACTCCTGAACTTGTCGCTCGATACGTTGGGCGGGGTCGCCCCCAGGCCCACCTTGACGTTGTCCACCCGGGCGTTCACCCGAACCGCGTTGCGGCTGTTGTGCCTGTGCGAAGGATATAATCCCTAAAAACAGCACTGAAAATAAAAATACTCTCTTCATAAATCTTTTATATTTAAGTTAAACCAATCTCGTTTGCAATTTCACTCTCTTTGACGATATGAAAGATGAAAGGTTTAATTGCTCTCTATTTTTTTTTGAGGGACTGTCGTACCGCTTCCCGAATCTGCGATTTTTATTTTTGCGGTTTGAAAAGAAAAGCGTATTTTTGCGGCAGTAAACGTTCAATAATTATGGCACGATATTTAGACCCGCGCAATGACCTCGTGTTCAAGCGTATATTCGGAGAGAATCCCGACCTGGCAAAGAGTTTTCTCAATGCGCTGTTGCCGTTACCGGCAGACCGCCCGATAGCGGAGCTACAGTACCTGACCTCTGAAATGGTGCCGCTTGATTCGGAGATTAAGCGCAACTCCATCGTCGATGTGCGCTGCACCGACAGCCACGGTCGGCAGTTCATCGTTGAGATGCAGATGTTCTGGACCAGCGGCTTCATCCAGCGGATGCTCTTCAACGCGGCCAAAGCCTACACCCGTCAGGACTTTGAATCGGGCGAGTATGCACCCCTGAAGCCGGTGTATGCACTTGCGCTGATTAACGATGTGTTCAAGCATGACCGGTCGGATTTTTACCACCTTTATGAGCTTGCAGAGAAGAATTATCCGGAGGACAGACTGCATGAAATAGCTTTCGTATTTGTGGAATTGCCCAAGTTTAAGCCGGAGACGCTCGCGGACCGAAAGATGGCCGTTCTGTGGTTGCGGTTTCTCAACGAGACCGGTCGAATGGATGCGGCTCCTGCCGAGCTCGAAGCTGTCCCCGAAATCAGCATGGCGCTTCAAATGAGCCGAGAATCGGCCTTTACCCAGGCAGAGCTGACAGCTTACGAGAAGACATTAGACAGTATCCGTGTAGAAAAGACACTGATGAGTGGCAAATTTGCCGAAGGACGGGCTGAAGG
>JAISSS010000001.1 GCA_031272965.1 Bacteroidales bacterium
CTATATGCCGGACAATGAAGCCATGCGAAAAAGAAACCCTCTAATGCGCCCAGTTCGATGAAAAACACCATTACCATATCCATGCTCCTCTGCCTCGCGCTGTCCGGCTTTGCCCAGCCAATAGAGATGCCGCTGAAGCCCATGTCGTATTTCAATAACGATACGGTTGCCTATTTGCGCTATAACTACCCGATAAAGCCGTTTTCTGAGTTCCAGGACTATGAGTAAGGTACAATTTCGGACAGGCACGACAGTTCATTTATCAGGATAAAACAATAGAATACCTGATAGCAGATTTGGAACTGGAAATCACCAAAGTTGATTATTATATGACGTTTCTCGTACATGGTGCTATTCCAAGCAATAATAATGCTGGCATAAAAAAAGAAGAAGAAAAAAGAAGGGTTAGAAAGAAGAAAGAAGAAAGAAGAAAGAAGAAGAAACGGGACAAGCAACTGTGGCTTCCACTGAATCTAACAGTCCGGTGCTTTTGGTAGCAATAGACCTGCATCTTCATAAAAAACCGCGTATTATGAGAGACGAGCATATTCATATAGTATTCAAAAATCCGCCCCCATCTACAGCTGCTTCACCGGTTCCACTCAACAGGCGTGAATTGGCCAACCATGAATTTTACAAAAATCAGGTTATAGCGAAAATTAATATGAACTATCTTTTAAAAGATGTACAAATGAAGAAGAAACCGCCTGATATGGTGAAATGAGTTTGCATTTACCAATGAACGGGTATATTTTGAACAATTGTTCTTATTTCCGTCGCTTTTTAGGGTGGAAAGCTCCTTTGAAGTCGGGATTTTCGATGCGGCGTTGGCGGTCTATTTCGCGCAGTTGTTCCTGTCGTTCCTGTTTTGGGGTTTCTTCGACGTCAATATCGTCGGGTAGCGGCAATTCGGGAACGCTCATGCGGATTATTTTTTCAATCTTATGCAGGTGGTATTCTTCGGCGGGATTTATGAGGCTGATAGCCACGCCTTCGTGAGAAGCCCGTCCGGTTCGTCCGATGCGGTGCACGTAGTCTTCGTACCGGCGGGGCAGGTCGAAATTGATGACATGCGATACCTGGGGCACGTCCAATCCGCGCGCAGACACGTCTGTAGAAATGAGTATTCTGACGCTGCCATCGCTGAACAGGTCGATGGCGTTCTGGCGTGAATTTTGCCCCTTATTGGAATGTAATATTCGTTTTTCGCCGTCGGTACGGCGGTTCACCACTTTAAACACGGCGTCGGCATGTTCTTTTGTGGTAACAAATAGCAGTACGCGGCTGTAGGTATCTTCGTCTTCCAGCAGGCGCCTGATGAGGTTAAGCTTTGTGCGGTAATTGGGGACGCGGTAGAAGTATTGGCTTATCAGAGCCGCCGGAGTTGCCTGGGGCGCAATTTCCATGCGTTCGGGGAAAGTCAGAAATTCGGCAGCCATCTGTTCCACTTTGGGGCCAAAAGTGGCCGAGAACAGCAGATTTTGGCGCTTCGCAGGCAACACTTCAAACAGCTGGCGCAATTGGGGCATGAATCCCATATCGAGCATGCGGTCGGCCTCGTCGAGGACTAATATTTTTATGGATTTCAGCGTGAGGGCTCCGGCGCGGTATAAGTCCCACAGCCTGCCGGGGGTTGCCACGAGGATGTCTATGCCCGGGGCGATGAGTTCGGCGTGTTTTGTCCATCCTATGCCCCCGAATACTGCGGCATGGCGCAGGTCGCTGTGGGTGGTCAGCATGGCAAGGGTCTTTCCGGTCTGAACGGCTAATTCGCGGGTTGGCAGCAACACGAGCGCACGGGGCGCCATACCTTCGGCTTTGAGCAGCTTCTGCAGTACGGGCAGCATGTAGGCGGCGGTCTTGCCGGTGCCGGTTTCGGCGATGCCTATCACATCGGCGCCGGAACGAATCATGGGGATTGCTTTTTCCTGTATCGGGGTAGCGTCAACAAAGCCGAGAGCGTTGAGGGCCATCAGCAATGATTTGTTAATTTTCAGCTCTTCAAATATCATTGGCACAGGGCTTTAAGGGCATCATAAATACTTTGCTCATCGAAGCCACATTCGCGGACAAGTTCCCGGCGTGAGCCATGTTCTATGAAGCGGTCGGGGACGCCCAGCCGCCGCAGGTGCGCCGTATAGTTGTGGTCGCTCTGAAATTCCAGTACTGCCGAGCCGAATCCCCCCTGCAATACGCCATCTTCGACGGTCAGTATTCGCTGGTGGCTGGAAAATATTTCGTGCAGCAGTTCGGCATCGAGGGGTTTTATGAAGCGCATATCGTAGTGGGCAATAGAGAATCCCTCCGTGCGGAGGCGCGTTACAGCTTTTGCTGCATCAATGCCGGTGAAGCCGATACTCAGCACTGCCGCGGACGTTCCGGCGGTCAGCTGCCGTCCGCGGCCCACCGGCAGTTCGACGAAAGGGTGTTGCCATTCGGTGGTTACGCCCTGTCCGCGGGGATAGCGGATAGAAAAAGGGCCGTCAAAATGCAGCGCCGTAAAGAGCATGTTCCGCAGCTCGCACTCATCCATTGGCGCGGCCACAGTCATGTTGGGTATTGAGCGCATGTAAGCGATGTCGAACACCCCCTGATGGGTTGCCCCGTCGGCACCCACAATTCCGCCGCGGTCGAGGCACAGCACTACGTGCAGGTTCTGGATAGCCACGTCGTGGATTAGCTGGTCGTAGGAGCGTTGCAGGAAGGAGGAATAGATGTTGCAGAATGGCACGAGGCCACGGATGGCCATGCCTGCGGCGAATGTTACGGCGTGCGATTCGGCGATGCCCACGTCGAAGGTTCGTTCCGGGAAGCGGTTCATCAGCAGATTCATGGAACAGCCGCTGGGCATTGCCGGGGTTACGCCGACCACGCGGGGGTCAGCTTCGGCCAGCTCGACGAGTGTTTTTCCGAAAACTTCCTGAAACAGCGGCGGTTGCGGCTCTGTGGAGAGCTGCTCTAATCGCTCGCCCGACACGGGGTCGAAGCGTCCGGGGGCATGATATTCTGTCTGGTGCAACTCGGCCTGTCTGAATCCTTTTCCCTTCTTAGTGAGTACATGCAGTATTTTCGGGCCGGGCATAGTCCGCAGGTCGCGCAGTACTTTCACCAAATAGCGGACATCGTGGCCATCCACAGGTCCGAAATAGCGGACGCCAAGTCCTTCAAAGAGGTTCGATTCGTTCAGCAGGGCGGCTTTCACGGCGTTCTCGGTTTTCTGCACGATGCGGCGTGCCAAGGGGCCGAACTTCCGCAGCCGTCCCAGACCATCCCACACCTCTTTTTTCAGGCGGTTATACTGCTTCGAGCGCGACACATCCAGCAAGTAGTTATGCACTCCGCCGATGTTGGGGTCAATAGCTATGTTATTATCGTTCAGGATGATAAGTATGTCGGAGGCGGTAGTAGCGGCATTGTTCAGTCCCTCGAAGGCTAATCCGCCGGTCATGGAGCCGTCGCCGATAACAGCCACCACTTTTCGGGTATTGTCGCCTTCCAGCCGCGCGGCCACTGCCATGCCGAGCGCCGCCGAGATAGAAGTGCTGGCATGGCCTACCCCAAAAGCGTCGTATTCGCTCTCCTGAGGGCGAGGGAATCCACTGATTCCCTTATACTTACGGTTAGTATGGAACACATCGCGCCGTCCGGTCAGGATTTTATGCCCGTAAGCCTGATGTCCCACGTCCCACACCAAGAGGTCGTAAGGCGTCTGATAGACGTAATGTAAAGCCACTGTCAGTTCAACTACCCCCAAACTTGCGCCCAGATGACCGGGATTATGCGCCACCTCGTCAATGATAAACTGTCGCAGGTCAGCACACACCGCAGGAAGCGCATCTTCCGGCAATTTCCGCAAATCTGACGGGCTGTTAAGCGTCATCAACAATTCTTTCATCCTCGTATAATGATATATTTCTCTGAATTTCGGCGCAAAAGTACACAAAAGATTTTAACTCTTCGGAATTTTCATGAAAAAAACAGCAATATTCGCTCAATTTTTTGCCCGTGTGCCTGAATTATTATTATCTTTGCAGTTTGAAGTTACATTTGTAAAAGGAACCGAAATAAAATAAGATGGCTTTTATCAGTAAAATATTAGGTGTATTTCTCGGCAACAAGTCCGACCGCGACTTGCGGGAAGTGATGCCCGTTCTGACCCAAATTAAGGCTGAATATGAACGTATTACGGGATTCACTAATGACGGGCTCCGGGCTGAGAGCACCCGCCTGAAGGCGCATATCCGTGATTTTATCCGCGCCGAAGAAGAAGAAATCGAACAGCTGCGCCAGCAGGCCGAAGAAGGTGACGTGCAGGCCAACGAGAAGCTGTTCGAACGCATCGACAAGTTAGAGACCCTCATAGACGAGAAAATCGAGGAAGTACTCAATGCGGTATTGCCCACCGCCTTCGCCATAATGAAAGAGACCGCCAAACGCTTCTTCGACAACGAAGAAGTAACAGTTACCGCAACCGACTTCGACCGCGACATCGCCGCCCGCAAGGACAGCGTCCGCATTGAGGGCGACAAGGCTGTATGGGATAACTCGTGGATGGCAGGCGGCAATATGATTACATGGGACATGGTGCACTATGACGTGCAGCTCATCGGCGGCATCGTGCTACATTCCGGCAAAATCGCGGAGATGGCCACCGGCGAAGGCAAAACATTAGTGGCTACACTGCCCGTGTTCCTCAACGCATTAGCCGGAAAAGGCGTCCACGTAGTTACGGTGAACGACTATCTGGCCAAGCGCGACTCCGAATGGATGGGGCCGCTCTATGAGTTCCACGGTCTCAGCGTGGACTGCATCGACAAGCACCGCCCCAATACCGCCGAGCGCCGGAAAGCATACTATTCGGACATCACTTTCGGCACTAACAACGAGTTCGGCTTCGACTACCTGCGCGACAACATGTGCATCAGTCCTGACGAGCTCGTGCAGCGCAAGCACCACTATGCCATCGTCGATGAAGTGGATTCCGTGCTCATTGACGACGCCCGTACCCCGCTCATCATCTCCGGCCCTATTCCCAAAGGCGACGACCAGAAGTTCGACGAGCTGATGCCCCGCGTAGAGCGCTTGGTAAATGCCCAGCGGAACTTCGTGAACCAGTGTTTCAACGAGGCCAAACAACTGCTCTCTAAGCCCGACATCACCAAGGAAGAGCGGGAAGAGGGCGCCCTCAAACTGCTCCGCGCTCACAAGGGACTGCCCAAAACCAAACCGCTCATCAAGTTTCTCAGCGAAGAAGGCATGAAATCCATCATGCAGCGTACCGAGAACTTCTACATGCAGGACAATAACAAGCAGATGCACATCGTTACCGACCCGCTCTATTTCGTTATTGACGAGCAGAACCGGCAAATAGAGATGACCGACAAGGGCCTGGACCTGATTTCAAGCGACCTTTCAGACCCCGAATTTTTCGTGTTGCCGGATGTCGGTTCCCGAATTGCGGAAATAGAGAACGACCGTTCATTATCATCACAGGAACGGCTCGACAGGAAAGACGAACTGCTACAGGATTATGCCGTGAAGTCGGAGCGCGTCCATACCGTTAACCAGCTGCTAAAAGCTTACACCCTCTTCGACCGCGACATTGAATATGTTGTGATAGATAATCAGGTGAAAATTGTGGACGAGCAGACCGGCCGTATCATGGAAGGACGTCGCTATTCGGACGGGCTGCATCAGGCCATCGAAGCCAAAGAGCGGGTCAGAGTGGAAGCCGCCACGCAGACTTATGCGACAATCACCCTGCAGAACTTCTTCCGCATGTACCACAAATTAGCGGGCATGACCGGTACCGCCGAAACGGAAGCAGGCGAGTTTTGGAACATCTATAAACTTGATGTGGTGGTGATTCCCACCAACAAGCCCGTAATTCGGAAAGACAATGATGACAAGGTATTCAAGACCAAGCGGGAGAAATATAATGCTGTTATTCAGGAGATTGCGGAATTGCATGAAGCCGGACGTCCGGTATTGGTTGGCACCACCTCGGTGGAAGTCTCCGAACTGCTCAGCCGCATGTTAAATCTGCGCAAAATCCAGCATAACGTGCTGAACGCCAAACTCCACGCCCGCGAAGCCGAAATCGTCGCCGAAGCCGGAAAACGCGGCACCGTTACCATCGCCACCAACATGGCCGGCCGCGGCACCGACATCAAGCTCTCCGACGAGGTCAAAAAAGCCGGAGGATTAGCAATTATCGGCACCGAAAGGCATGATTCCCGCCGCGTGGACCGCCAGCTGCGCGGCCGGGCCGGACGACAGGGCGACCCGGGCAGCTCCCAGTTCTTCGTCTCCCTCGAAGACGACCTCATGCGGCTGTTCAACTCCCAACGAATCACCGGCATCATGGACAGAATGGGCCTCAAAGAAGGCGAGGTCATCCAACATTCCATGATTACCCGCTCCATAGAACGCGCCCAGAAGAAGGTCGAAGAAAACAACTTCGGAATACGTAAACGCCTGCTCGAATACGACGACGTGATGAACTCACAGCGCGAAGTCATCTACAAACGCCGACGCCATGCCCTCTTCGGAGACCGCCTCGACGTGGACATCCTCAACATGATGTTCGACATGGATGAATCGCTGGTCAACCAGTATTACGGATTCGATTTTGAAGAGTTCAAACTCGACCTGCTACGGTTTGCCGCCCTCGAAACGCCCGTATCTGACGAGGAATTTAACCGCCTCAAAGCGGAAGAAATCACCCAGCGGACTTACGCCGCAACTATTGAGAACTATAACCGCAAAATGGAGACCATCGCCCGAAAAGCGTTCCCCGTCATCAAAGACGTCTATGAGACCAAAGCTCACCTCTACAAGAATATTGTAGTGCCGATTTCTGACGGCAAACGAGTGCTCAGTGTCGTTACCAGTCTCGAAAAGTCATACCAGAACGGCGGTCGCGAATTGGTGAAATCGTTCCAGAAACAGGTGGTACTGCACACCATCGATGAAGCATGGAAAGAGCAGTTGCGCGAAATGGACGAGCTGCGACATTCGGTACAGAACGCCTCCTACGAGCAGAAAGACCCGTTGCTGATATACAAGTTAGAATCGTTCAACCTGTTTAAGGCAATGATTGAGCAGGTCAACAAAGACATCGTTTCGACGCTGGTGAAAGGCCATATACCCATTGCCGATTCCAGCGAAGTGCGCGAAGGGCATACCCGTCGCACCGACATGAGCCGCCTCTCTACACAGAAGGCCGATACCCAGGAGGTCTCACAGCGTCGCGCCACACCACAAGGCCCGCCGCCGCCGCCGAAGACCCAACCCGTCCGCGTAGAAAAACGGGTCGGCAGAAACGACCCATGCCCCTGCGGAAGCGGCAAAAAATACAAAAACTGCCACGGCAAAAATGCACCACTCTAAAATAACTGAATTATGCTCACACTCGGTTTTATACATTGGAACGTCTCGCCTGACATCCTGAAAATCGGCAGTTTTGAACTGCGCTGGTATGGTGTGCTGTTCGCCGTCGGATTCATCCTCGGCTACCGTATAGTTGAACGAATGTTCAAAAAGGAAGGCGTAAATACCCAGTGGTTAGACAGCCTGCTGCTCTACCTGATTATCGCCACCGTAGTAGGAGCGCGGCTGGGGCACGTGTTCTTCTATGAGTGGGACGACTACGCTCAGCATCCGCTCGACATCCTGAAAATCTGGAAAGGCGGTCTCGCCAGTCATGGCGGAACAATCGGCGTCATCTTAGCCATGCTGCTGTGGAGCCACAAAGTGTCGAAGCGCAATCCGCTGTGGATACTCGACCGCATCGCCGTGCCCACCGCATTAGTGGGCGCCCTGATTCGCACCGGCAACCTGATGAATTCCGAAATCTACGGGCACCAGACCACCCTGCCGTGGGGATTCATCTTCGAACGCGCCCGCGACCACATCACCCGCATGCCTGAAACCATGCCCAAGCACCCCACCCAAATCTACGAGGCGCTGGCATATCTGCTGATTTTCGGCATCCTGCTGTGGCTATACCGCAAAACAGAACTGCGTAACCGGCAGGGATTCCTCGTTGGTCTCTTCCTCGTGCTGGTCTTCACCGCCCGCTTCTTCATCGAGTTCGTCAAGGAAGTACAGGTAGAAGCCGAAACCGGACTGACCCTCAACTACGGCCAACGCCTCAGCATCCCTTTCGTAATCGCCGGTATCTTCCTGATTATATGGGCATTGAAGCACCCCGCCAAAGTCTATAAAAAACAGGTAACAAACAAATAAACAGTCCACGGTAATGCTATGACAATTCAACAACTAAACATTCAGACATCATGCAAAGAACAATTTTAGTTACCGGAGGGGCCGGTTTTATAGGTTCCCACTTAGTGCGGTTGCTGGTAAATAAATATCCGGATTATCGCATCATAAATTTAGACAAGCTCACGTATGCCGGCAATCTGACGAACCTCAAAGATGTGGAGAGCCGTCCGAACTATGAGTTCGTGAAAGCCGACATCGTTGACGCCGCCGCCATACTGCA
This sequence comes from Bacteroidales bacterium, assembly GCA_031272965.1. Classification (GTDB taxonomy): domain Bacteria; phylum Bacteroidota; class Bacteroidia; order Bacteroidales; family Prolixibacteraceae; genus JAISSS01. The sequence goes on from JAISSS010000001.1 coordinate 8,510, forward strand.
GCTGTTTAAGGATAAGGGCATTGACGGGGTGATTCACCTTGCCGCCGAATCGCACGTTGACCGCTCTATCACCAATCCCACCGAGTTCGTGTTCACCAACGTAATCGGCACAGTTAATCTGCTGAACGCAGCCCGTGCCTGCTGGAATGACGCCTTCAGCGGCAAGCGCTTTTATCACGTCTCCACCGACGAGGTATATGGCGCCCTCGCCCCCACTGACAGCATGTTCACCGAAAGCACCCGCTACGACCCGCACAGCCCCTATTCCGCCTCGAAAGCCAGCTCCGACCACTTCGTCCGCGCCTATTTCGACACCTTCGGACTGCCGACTGTCATATCAAACTGCTCGAACAACTACGGCGCATACCAGTTCCCCGAAAAGCTGATTCCGCTATTTATCAATAATATACGCAACAACAAGCCGCTCCCTGTCTATGGCAGGGGCGAGAACGTGCGCGACTGGCTCTGGGTGGAAGACCACGCCCGCGCCATCGACCTGATTTTCCACAAGGGTAAAAACGGAGATACCTACAACATCGGCGGCCACAACGAATGGAAAAATATCGACCTCATCCGGCTGATGTGCCGAATTATGGACGCCAAACTGGGCCGCCCCGCAGGAATGTCAGAAGGCCTCATCACTTATGTAAAAGACCGCGCCGGACACGACCTGCGCTACGCTATCGACTCCTCAAAACTGCAACGCGACCTCGGATGGACGCCAAGCCTGCAATTTGAAGAAGGCATTGAAAAAACTATCGACTGGTATCTGGCAAACCCCGACTGGCTGGAACAGGTTACCAGCGGCGCATATCAACAATATTACGAACAGCAGTATAAGGGACGATAAATCCGATGATGGACTTCAAAACGGTAGAAATAACTGATAAACAAGTAATTGACAAATATATTACCGGCAATATGTATCGGGGATGTGACTTCTGCTTCGCCAACATGTTCGCATGGCAGCCGCTGTATAGAACCTGTTTCGCAGAGTATGGCGAAACACTCTTTATACGCAATCGGGACAGCTCCGGTGCCTTTTTCTACCTCATGCCGCTGGGAAAGATGCCCCTGCACGACGCCTTAAACTTACTGACAGACGACGCCCGGCACCAAAATATACCGTTCACGATGAAGAACATCACACAGCCGATGTGCGCCGAAATAGAACAGGCAATGCCGGATAAGTTTGATTTCCGGCGACATCGGGAAAACGACGAATATATATATCTGTCGGAGAACCTGATTTCATTGGCCGGTGGAAAACTGCATGGCAAACGCAACCATGTGAACCGCTTCAAGTTCCTCTACCCCGATTGGGAATATCACCCGCTGACCACCGAGGCTCAGCTACTGTCATGTGCACGGATGACCGATGAATGGGAACACCAGAACGATGAAATCACGGATTCCCTGCGCTATGATTATATCGCTATCACCCTGATGCTCAGGAACTTTCACGCGCTCAACCTGCACGGTGGATACATCACCGCAGAGGGAAAGACTGTGGCTTTTTCAATCGGCGAGCCGCTGACCGACGACACGTTTGTGGTACATGCAGAAAAAGCATTAAACAGCTTTGATGGCGCCTATTCCATTATAAATCAGCAGTTTGCAGAGCACGAAGCCGCCCGCTTCCGCTATATCAACCGCGAAGAAGATATGGGGTTAGAAAACCTGCGGAAAGCCAAGCTCTCATATCACCCCGAATTTATGCTGGAAGAATACACTGTTACCGAAAAATCCACACCATGATTACTACCTGTAATCCCCAATTACGCAGCAAGTTACGCGAACTGTGGAAACTGTGCTTTCAAGACAGCAGTAAATTTCTGAACATGTTCTTTGAAGACAGATTTAACGACAACAATGCCCTGCTGCTCGTGGACGACCGCGACCACAGCCGGATAATATCGTCGCTCTACATTGAGCCGTACATGTTCTCGTTCTATCATGGAAACTTGCCGCTTGCCTACATTTCATACGTGTGCACACTGCCCGAAGAACGCAATCGCGGCTACATGGGGCAACTGTTACGTAGCGCAATCAGAACAATTTATGAACGCCGCTACGCAATGGCCGCTCTGTATCCGAATCCGAACTATTCAGAGCTGCAAAAATATTACTGCAAATTTGGTTTTGAACAAGTGTTCAAAATACCGGCCCGCAAAATCGTCCCACTCAAACAACTTTATGAAAAATCAAAATGCAACATAGACCGCGCTTTTGAAGAATATGACCGCCGGTACAACCGCAGAGACTTTACAATAATAGTACCGAAAGCCTGTTTCAGGACAGTAATGAAAGATGCCATATCAGACAACTTTGCGGTCAGAGGGCGTCTTGGCGGAATGATGCGCATTATCAGGCTGCAAGTGCTGATGGATGTTTTCCTGCGATACCTGAAAACTGTGGATAATGACACAAAAGAACTGACGGTTCAACAATTAAAGGAACCGACAAAATTGGAGGCCAAAAGACAGGATACCATGTTCAACTGTAAAGACGACATACTGTCGGCCAATTCAGGCTGCTTTGATGTCAGCAATTATATCTGTAAGGATACATTTTACCGGGCCGACTTGCCGGATAGCGTATCCATCAATGAGCTGTGCCGCTTCCTGTTTGGCGCTACGGTACATAATTTGCCGGAATGGTTCCATAAAAACCAGTGCAGCACCAATGCTCCAATGATGCAATTGATGCTGGAATAAAATATAAGATGTATGAAGAAATTAATTGTTGACAGTGGTTCTACGAAGGCGGACTGGTTGCTTGTGGATAGCGGCAAGGTGGCGGGGGCCGTCAGTGTGCGGGGAATGAATCCGTTTCAGCGCACAGCCGACGAGATAGCGGCGGAGATACGTGCGGCGGTTGTTCCGGAATTTGGCGGCGGAATTGCCGAGATATGGTTTTATGGAGCGGGCGTTACCGGTGCAGGCGTCGCCACTGTACGGCAGGCGCTTGCGGACGTGTTCCCCCGTGCCAACCGCATAGAAACGGAATCCGACCTTGTCGGGGCAGCGCGGGCGCTGTTTGGCGACACCGCCGGAATAGCCTGCATACTCGGCACCGGTTCCAATTCCGCCCTCTACGACGGAGGCGCCCTTGCCGCCCAAATCCCCCCGCTGGGCTTCATCCTCGGCGACGAGTGCAGCGGCGCCGTACTCGGCCGCACCCTGCTCGCCGACTGCCTCAAAAAACAGATGCCTGAAAAACTCCGCACACTGTTTATCAAAGAATATAATGTCGAGCTGGACGCAGTATTGCAAAATGTGTACCGCAATCCGCAGCCCAACCGCTATCTCGCCTCATTCGCGCCATTCCTGACCGCCCACCTCGACGAGGCATACTGCACGGAACTGGTACGCGACAGCTTCCGCCAATTCGCAAGGCGCAACATACTGCCATTACCCGACGCCCAAAAATACCCGCTCGGATTTGTCGGCTCCATAGCATGGCACCTCGGCAGCATTATCCGCCGCGAGGCCGTAAACATGGGATTCGGCGCCCCCGTAATTATCCGCACCCCCGGCATGGCGCTGGCCGAATATCACCGGTGAAAAGGCGCTTCACTCCATAACCGCTTTATCGTATCCTCCTGTGAATACCCGACCGGACATGATGTACTGCGGGTGTTGGCGAAGTACGAACGCAAAGTGGCCGCCGCTCCGGGATGGGTAATCATCCGTATAACGCACATCTGCAAGTGCCCGTTGGGGTCAGTGCGACGCAACCAGTTATATGCGTATATTAACCACTCATTGCGGTATTCCTCATCCTGTAGAGCAAACCACGTTATGTCGTCGTAGCCCCAGCAGAAATGGTCAGTGGTGTCCGCAACTGCCGGATGCCGGCTTATGCCGAAATTGTCGAACTCTACAAGATAAGGCAGATGTTCCGCCTCCCACCCGCTCGGCGACCTGCTGCCCTGACTGCGGCAATAGATGCCGTCATTATGACCAACCTCCAGCATGCCTTCCATAGGCCGCTCAACGATTTCTTTTATGCGCAAGGGGAAGCTGTTGAAGTCAAGCAGACTGACCCCATCCTTCACAAAGCCGCCCTTCGGCGTATGTCCGTCAAGGATGACATAATGCCTGCGGGCATGTGAGGAAGCATACCTGCGTATCCGGTCAATAAATGCCGCATAAATACTCCTGTCGGGGTCGTCTCTGCCAATCATCTCCACCTGGCCGAGATGCAACGCTTCAATGCCGATATTGATATACGAGACGGCGAGGAAATAATACCATAGCTGCGTTTCCTGATTATTAATTATGGGCGTTCCGCCGCCCCGTCCGCTACGCATCATCACTTCCGCCCCCGGAGTTACGCGGCGGGTCATGTCCTCAACCCGAAAGTTGCGCTCTTCAGGCGGCAAATCGAAGGCCGTGAACACCCACGCCGGTATTTTCAGATTACTGACATCAGCGCTGACATGCTCAAACAGGCACCCCTGAAACACGATTTCAGGGTCGAAACGATGCATCCTTTCGATAAGTTTTTGAGCATACGACAGAAATTCGGGATCACCGAGCCGACTTTCTTCACTCCAGCGGTACAGTGCACGACCGATAAACTTGGCGCCGATATTCTGAAGCATCCGGATGTCATCTTCACGATACGGAAACTGATAACCTTCGGGCGTACCGGGCACGAGAAAATAGCCCGCTGTTACGGCCCTGTCCAGATAGTTCTCCAATGTCGCACTACTGATGGAACCATCAAACCAATATGCGGATTTCTTAGAGAAATGTTCTCTTGCACCGGCATTAAAGCAGATACCTGACAACAGGAAAAAATATATCACAAATATTCGTTTATCCATAGATTATTGCGTTTAATAATATGACAGCAAAGATACAGAATATTATTTTGTCCGCAAATACAAAAAACAAAAAAATACCCGACAGGAGAAGAATTTTGCAGCCGCAGGTATTATCTAAGAAAAAAACCGTATCTTTGCATAACCTTTATGTCTTATCTATATCTATGTCTATGAGTAAAAGCATATTGAGAATCACAGTGGCAATGGCAGCGCTGACAATAACGGCAGCGTGTGGCAAACAGAAAGGCAGCTACGATGCGTCAGGGGCATTTGAAGCCACAGAAGTGCTGGTATCATCACAGGCTGCCGGAGAGGTCATGTCTCTCGACGTTGAGGAAGGACAGACGCTAAAAGCCGGAGACGCTGTCGGATACATCGACACTGTCCAGCTGTTCCTGAAAAAGAAGCAACTGTTAGCGGGAATCCTTGCCGTGGACAGCCGTGCCTACAATATATCGCTTCAAATATCGTCCCTAAAGCGGCAAATAGAGAAACAGGAGACAGAGCTGGCGCGGTTTCAGAGTTTGCTGGCCTCTAATGCCACCACTCAGAAACAGGTGGATGACATACAGGCAGGGCTTGACGTCCTCAAAGAGCAGTTAGCCGCCACCACTGCCACCATGCAGAATGTCAACCGCAGTATATCCGCCGAAAGCTCCAGCTTGCAAGTACAGATAGAGCAGGTGGACGACATGCTCAAAAAAAGCATAATAAGAAGCCCTATTGACGGCATAGTTTTATCCAAATATACCGAAAAAGGCGAGCTCGCGGTGCAGGGAAAAGCCCTGTTCAAAATCGCCGACCTGAAACGCATCTTTCTGCGGGCCTACATCACTGCCGACCAGCTTGACGAGCTGCATCTTGGCAGTACTGTTACCGTGTCGGCCGATGCCGGACGCGACAACAGCCGGAACTATCCCGGCGTGATAACCTGGATTTCCGACAAGGCCGAATTCACCCCGCGCACTATCCTCACCAAAGATGAACGCGCGAACCTCGTATATGCCATAAAAATCGCTGTCGAAAACGACGGCTACCTCAAAATAGGCATGTATGGAGAAGCGAAAGTGTCGCCATCTGTACAATAGCTTATTTCAGCTTTGCGGGCGTGACGAAGACCACCTGCGGCGGATATGCAAATTCGCTCCAATATCTTTCGGCGTCTTCTTTCGACAGCTTCCCGTTATAGAGCAACAGGCGGTAGCGTTGCGAGTAGTTCTTCCCTCTTTGGAGGCGCCATTCCTTGTGCCGAATCGGGGTGAACTCAAAATAGACGTCGCCGCGCTGGTTGGCATCTTCCGGCCATACGCGCATCGGTTCGGGGAATTCGCGGTTTGAGGGATGGCTCATAAAGAGTATTCCGCCGCGTCCGCCGGGCAATTCGCCTTCGATGACACACCACCGTGCGCGAGTGCCGTCTGCCTGCTTTCGGTCTAATCCTTCCGAGGTCAGGGTAATACTGTTGTCCCTGTTCCAATGTTCAGTGGCACGGAACCCGATGCCGCCGCCATAGCGATATGCGTCAAGCAGGATACCGGATGCAAGCGGACAGTTCAGGATGCTGGTGTAGTCAAGCAGCCGGATTTGGCCATCGAGGTTCCACACGCGGATGTTAAGCATCTCATTGAGCGCGATTTGGTCAGCCCCCTTATTGCCGAAATCAATGTGTTGCTGTAGCGCACTGAACCCGCTGTAAACGCAGCCCTCGGTCATCGACAGGAAATCGGCAAAACGGACAGTTCCCTGACCGGAATTGAGGTTCCAGAAATCGACTTCGCGGCCATTGATGTGGGTCTTCGTCCACGGCCCCCACAGCCCGTAGTGGTGGTAATGGTCGGGCGCCTGTATCCGCGTCAGCACGTCGCCGGCCGGCGACCACAGCGGATGGATAAACCCTGACCGCCGAAACAGCGGGTCAATGCCTTCCGGCGGCAACACCTCCCGATACTGGTAACGCAACAAGGGCTTGCCATCAAGCATCAATGTTACCGCCTCATCGTTACGGCTAACGCGGACGCCCGCCGGAACCACAGCAACACTGTCGAGCAGCCGCAACACATACGACCGCACTGCCCCTTTCTGCATCTCACCCGAAACAATAAACCATAACCGCGCACTGCTTTCAGCTTCCAACTGACACGGCACCGGCGTCTCCGATTTCTTGTCCACCAGCGACAGTTGTGGAACCTTGTTCTGAAGCTCAAGGCCAAGCCCCGACAGGTCAACACTCATCGGACAGTCGCGACGGGCATAATCGCCTGCCAATACAGTAAAACGCACATCCGACTGCGCCACAACCTGATAACTTATTGACACACAATAAATTATAGAAAATAAATACCTTTTTATCATATTTCAAAAAATAAAATTATTGAAACTGCAAAGATAACATGTTTTTTAATACGAAATAATCGCTATCTTTGCCAAAATTATATCAAAGATTTGTTGGCTTATGAAATTGATGCATGAACAGTTGAATTTAGAAAAGAAGTCAGTAACAGTGAAGTGGGACGATTTTGAGCATTTCACGTTTCCATGGCACTTCCATCCCGAATATGAAATAGTTTATATTGTGAGGAGTTTTGGCAAGCGATTTGTAGGCGACCGCGTTGACGATTTCAACGCAGGCGATTTGGTATTGCTGGGCTCTAACCTGCCCCATTTCTGGAGAAATGATGAACTGTTCTACCAAAACAACCATGAATATTGGGTCAATGCGTTGGTCATTCACTTTCCGCCCGACTTTTTCCAGCACTCCATCGCATATTATCCGGAATTTGCGGCCATCCGCAATCTGCTGAATCTCGCCCGTCGTGGTCTCAGTTTCGGACACGCGGTATCAGACCACCTGGCATCGCTACTCTACAAAATCCGCGACAGCAACGGGCTGGCTCGTACTCTGCTGTTTATTCAGGCGCTCGACATTATGGCACACACCACTAACTGCCAAACGCTGGCCAGCGAATCATACCAGAACAATATGGAAAACTGGTCATCAAACCGCCTCACAAAAGCGTTGCACTGGATAAATGCAAATTACCGAAAACAGGCCAGCATTGAAGAAGTCGCCGAAGCAGTCGGGATGAACACTTCCGCGTTCAGCCGCTACTTCAAAGAGAAAACCGGCAAAACATTTTCGGGATTTGTGAACGAAATGCGAACAGGATTCGCCTGCCGACTTATTCAGGACGGCAACAAAACCATCACGCAAACCTGCTTCGAAAGCGGATTCAATAATATCGCCAATTTCAACCGGCAGTTCAAAAAAATAATGTCGGTTACCCCCTCCGAATACAGCCGCCAATTTGCTAAAAAGGTGTAAATTAACAGAATCCCGAAACAAAACTCACTGATAACAAGCAATTTATATAATAATACAATTTATTAACTATTATTTAATTTTATTTCTGTCCCTTTTCGTCGGTCAAATACACATATATATGTCAGCGCCTGAAAACAGACGCCATACTTTAGTGATAAATTATGAAACAGGCATGTAATTTAGTGCTGCTCAAGCAGGATTCCACAGTAATGTTATACCCCTACCCCATTGATAATGAGGGGAATAACGCCACTCCAATGGATTTCCTCGTCTATGAAGCGCTGCCCGACAGCGAAGCGCTGGAAACGGACAGAGGCGTTTGAAACCATCAACAGCACTGCAAAAGGCTTGCTTTCGTTTGTCGATTCGCACCGTAAATTTAAATCCATCCCGACGCCAAGAAAAGAACCGTTAACCTTACGACATTGGCGGAAAAAGTTGCAAAACTGCATCGCAACAGGCTTCGGAAAGCGGGGCGGAAATCGCGGTTATCTCACCTCAATCGCTGGTCGTTGCCTTTGCCGACGTAAATCTTATCCAGCATGTATTGATAAACCTTGTCAAAAATGCTTTGGAAGCGCCTGAAAGCAAGCATATTACAATTTTAGTTCACCCAACGAACGAGGCGCTGTTTCGCTCGAAGTTGCCAACGACGGACAGCCCATTCCACCGGAAACTTTGCCTCATATTTTCATCCCTTTTTTCACTACCAAAACCGATAGTTCTGGCGTCGGACTCAGCGTTTCGCGCTACATAATGCGGCTGCACACGGCAAATTGCTACATCGGGTTTCGGAAGAGGGGGAAACGGTGTTTGAGGTGGTTGTGTGAGGATTGTACAAAAGAGATTTATACGAAGAAAGTCAACAACAATGTCGAAACTGTCGTGCATATTAGGAAAGATAAATGATATAATCACCATATTAAGAAAATGTAAACCGTTACAACAGAAATACTTGTTTTTATGCCATTGCTTAACGATTAAACGAAATTTCATAAATTGTTAGTATCTTTGCAGTGAAATTACAAGATGCCTAAAAGAGTAAGAAATCAGAAATGACCGAGTTGGCAAATATAAAAGACGATAGTAGCCGCCTTTTGCAAGGCATTGAACGCCTGATTGAGCAGACGGGCAAACAGGTTGCCGTGTATCTCAACACGACAATCAGTCGTCTGTATTGGTCTATCGGAAACCATATAGTTACTGAAATTCAATACGAGACCTATTCCGATTACGGCAAACAAATTCTTGCGACACTGCCGCAAAACCATATAGCCCAAACAATATGATTATGCAAAATACAACTCAAAATAAGATGTTATCGGTTAAAGAACTGAATGAAGTTCTTAAGGAACTTCATTCAGTTCAACATGGCGGAAGTATATCGAATCTCGGTACTTTTTCGCAAGTTGATATTGTGTTTGTTGCAGGATTGTTCTTGTGGTATATGCAGCACAGAAATAATTGGACAAGGATTCCTCCCTTTTTCAGTTTAACTAAAAATGCCAATGCCTATAATCATTCTCATTATTTCAAGCAAATTGAGGAATTATATGAAATAAAACATAATGATATTTTTGTCGATTTTGAGAATGCTCAAAATAAAGATGCTAATTCTTTCTCAAGATTTTTTGTGCCGCCAATTTACATAACTAAACAATCTATCGTCAACTTTTTCTCATATCAAAACGAACTTGAGACAAAATGGAAATCTCTTTTTAAATTGAAAGAGAAATACTATAAAAAATTCGATGCGTTAGACTTTGTGAATCAAACATTTACAGAGTTTACTTCAAACGAAGAAAGATTTACAGAATATAATACAGAAATACTGCAAAGATTAGAAAATGCTTCACCTATTCTTGTTTTTACATTTGTAGTTGCTTGTAAGCGGCTATCTCAAAAAGAGAAAAGAACAATTGAACAAACGAAAGAATATGT
>JAISSS010000003.1 GCA_031272965.1 Bacteroidales bacterium
TACCGCCCGCTGGGAAAATACCGGCTCATTGCGCTGGACAACCCCGGCTACCTGAACAGCATTTCGGAAATGACGCTAACCTACGACAGCCCCACGCTCGACATCCCGGCGGGTTACAACGTGCTGACCGCCACCGGAACCGCCGACCGGCTTACGCTGCCCGCCAAGACCTACCAGCATGCCGTAACAATCGAGGATGTGTTGGTGAAAGGCGTAACCTATCAGGATGCAACGGTTGTTGCTTTCGACTATCTGTTTGCGCCGTCGGGCCAGACGGTAAACATGACCGTGAACGCTTTGAACAGCTCCGGCGCTACCGTTGGCGACCCGCGTACGCTGACCAACATCCCGATAGCGCAGAACCGGCTTACCACGGTGATAGGGCACTACTTCCTGCCGAATGCACATCTGTCAATAATCGTCTCCGACCCGTTTGAGGAAGAGACAGAGGTTGATTATGCAGGCAAAACCATCGACGACTACATTAACATCAATCATAAAACGCAGTATTCAACGGTTCACGATGCCATTGCCGCGGCCGTTCCTGGTGATTCAATTTTTGTACCGGCAGGGACCTTTCAGGTTCCGGAGAAAGAGACCATTCCCGCAAACATCGTATTGAAAGGACAATCCAATGGGGGAACCACATCTCTTTATGCCCCCGAAGGTTTCATTCTGGGCGGTGTTTTGCAGAATGTGCGTATTTATCAATGCAGCACTCGAAAGACAGGCGCCCCATGGACAACGCGGGCCACCGGCGTGGAAATGCTCGAAAACAGCGCCCTGAAATCTGTTAATGTTTGGTACTACTGGACAGGAATATCGTCCGAGAAGACTACTGGAATAGTAATCGACGGCGCAAATGTGTCTTACAATTATTACGGAATTACGTTTACGGGAGGAGTTGCCGCAGCTTTTACTAACTCTGTAGTAGCATCGTGGAATGATGTTTACGGACTTGGGTTGTTTCAGGGGCCGGACGCCATCCCTGAAAACAAGCCGACCGGTACATTTACAATGCGGGAAAATTGGGGAACGCAATTTTTCAATGCATGGGAAGACGAATATTTGGTTACTCCGCTACAATCCGATTGTTATGTTACTAAATTCGGGACATCATGGAACTATTACGGTTCCGTAGCAAATAACGTATATGAACGGGCCCCTGATATAGACTATAGTTCCGAAGATGTATGGGGAAGCATTGGCAGTGAGAATGGTGTAGCCCTGAAATACTGTCTTGGTGTCAGCGTGATAAAAAATGTCGCAAATTCTACGACAGCAACAATAATAAGGGCACCATTATGCAGGAACTTGATAGCTGTTGATATTGACGGCACTGTTTGGGGGGCAAAAAATGAAAAACGGCTGCTGAACGTAAATGGTATTGACACAGAGGCAGCTGGTTTTTATCAGTGGAACTCTACCTCAACATCGTGGGCGTCGTCATGGACAGGTTCCGATTCCACTCCAACTACTTCGGATACATGGACCGCGGCACACCCCTGTCCTCCAGGCTGGCGGCTGCCCACCAAAGCCGAAGCAGAACACCTGTTCTCCGTTGCGACTGTTTCAAGCGAATCACATGAAGGATTAAACCCCAGCGGAGCCAATATTATTGCCGACTGTTACAGGTATGACTATAACGGAAGTACCCTGTACTTCAATAAGGCACAATATAAAGATGAGACCGGCGCCACTATTACCGGCGACGGCTATTACTGGACGTCGGAATCCAGCCCCACCGACCCAACCAAGGCCATAGCGTATCACGGCGACACAATCGTTGAGATGCCCCGTGCCGCCGGTCTGATGGTGCGCTGTGTCCACCTGACGCCGCAATCGGACGGAACGTGGCAATAAGAAAAAAAGTTTGTGCATACATAAAGAAAATTAAAGGTGAGAGGATTGTCGGGCAACCGGCAGTCCTTTTTTTGATTGCAGGATTGAGGGATTGAACTGTGCACGGTACGAAAATCATGCCAATCAGAAAAATCAGATGAATCAAGGTTCAGACGAAGGAGATTGCGGGTCAAGCCCGCAATGACGGGTGGGGTAAGGGCGCAATGACGGGTGTGGGCAGTACACAATGACGGGACACAGAAAAAACCTCACCCCCGGTTCCTTTCCAAAGGAGAAGGAGAGGGGGTGAGTTGATGACTAATAACTGCACTCTAATACTCTAATAATAGTATCCCAGATACAGTTCTGCAATTTGCATGGTATTGCTGCCGTCAGTCCAGGCGTCGTAGCGCATCTTGAGATAGCGGTAGTCGGCGTCGGGCAGCAGGATATTGCCGGATACCCGTCCGATGTGGTTCATGTCGGCATTATTGGAGGCGTCGGAGCAGCCGGGCGGTACGATGCTTTCCTTAATGACCGTCCATTTGGATTCGTCGGTGATGCATGCGGCGTCATTGCTGCCATATATGCTGACCATCTGCGGTTTCAGGTTGCCGTTACTCTGGCCTCCGCGGTAGTTGAAGCGGAAGTAGTTGAACTGCTGTTTAGCGCCGAGGTCGATGATAAACCACACGTCTTTGCCGTCGCTAAGTACGCCGCCGTTGGAGTGTTGCGTTCCGCTCCTCGCCGCATTAGTTTCCAGGGTTGTGCCGTAGCCTTTTACCTGGGAAATGTAGGTGTCGAGGTTTCCGTCGAAATGCGCGGAGGGCGAGTTCCATCCGTCAGGCGTGGCGGAGTTGTAGGGCAACAGGTGCGACAGATATGGCGACTTGTTTTTGTCAGCAAGGACTGCACTGCGGACATCGACCAGCGCCGAGCCGTCCGCCTTCTTAGTTTCCGGCGCCGCATACCATGTGCTGCGGTCCAAATCGACATAGCGGACGGTGGAATATTCCAGCCCGATGGTCGTTATTGAGACCTCGTCGAACTTGTAGCGCGTAAACACGTTCACGGCTGTGGAATTATAGTCTGACAGGGTAACCGTATTTCCGTCGGTTGACTGTGTATGGGCCTCGCCGGTGGTCTTGTCGGTCCAGCGGAACTCGTAACCGGTCCAGTTGCCGTCGTTGGGGGTGGGCAGGGTGAACGAGTTAGTGGGCTTGTCGAATCCGGCGTCGATAGCGGTGGTGGTAACGTTCTCCACATAATATTGCCATGGGGAATAGAACACGTCAACGCCGCCCGGTTCGGGCACATAGCGGGTGCGATAGCGGAACGAGGAAGCCTTAAAGTCTGGCAACAGCCCTTCCACTGCGGAGGAATCGATGAACACCGTGCAGGGGGCTCCGTCCTGCACCCATTCAAAGTCGGTGCCGATGATGCTGCTTTCCGTGTTATTGCGGTAAGAGATTTTGCGGTCGGCGCCCTGCTGGACGTTATCGATTATAGCGCGGTTTGTCAGATACGATTCCCAGATGTCGCCATAGACGGTAGCCGTTACGGTAACGGGTATTGACGAGTGCCCCTGGTCATCGAAGATGGAAATCTCGAAGATGTAGGATGCCTCCGCCAGGTCGTTAACATAGAAACTCGTTTCCACAGAGGGGTCAACCGGCTGGGTATGGTGTCCCAGCTTGTTCGACCAGTATATTTCGGCTTTCACGCCCCGCGGGTCTGTCTGTGGCGGCCATATAAAGTGGACGCGGTTTCGCTCGCCGATGGCCTGAATTTCGTCGCCGTTCAGCTGCGTCAGGTATGTGATGGGACCATCCTCAATAAATTCCCGGTATTTGTCGTCCATTGGGGAACAGGCCGCTGTCAGCAGGGCGACAGTGGCGGTTAATAATCCTGTAAAATTTTTCATAACTTACAAATTATTTCATTAATAAACAGTTATTTATCGGAGCCGAATACGGTGATTTCGCTAATCATCACGGCGCCGCTGGTGGTGCTGGCGGCGAAGCATTTTATGACCTGGATACGGATATACCGCACCTTGTCGTTAGTGGCACCGAGCAGCATTTCATGGCCGGCAGTGATTATGGCGTTGTCTTCGGCTGAGCGGTCGGCAGTGCCGGGGTATGGGTCGAAGGAGCCGTCCGCGCGGGCGAAGTAGAAGATGCCCAAATCGAGCCATGCGTCAGGGTCGTAGATGTCGTCAACGAGCTCTTCCGGGTCGGGGCCGTTGTAAGCAGCCGCATAAACGCGCACGATTTGCGGATGGCCGCCGCGGAACAGGTTGGAGGCGTCGTTACGCGGCCACATCACTATGCGGCTGAGGTTATACTGTGCACCGAGATCGATGGTGAAGTGCTGTGGCAGGGGCGCCGCCGGCTTGGTGTGATAGCACTGGCTTGAGCTGCCGAGTTCCACGCCATTATACAGGTAGCGAAACGCCACATCGGAGCCGCTCCATGAGTGCATCTTGTGCCCCCAGAAATTGGAGGGCAGCCTGTAGCCCGTCTGGTCGGGAACTGTCGAGCCGTCGCCGGAGAGGTTACACAGCGCCACCTCGTTAAACAGGCTTTTGGGCAGTTCTTTTTCAAACCATGGTGCAATATCGGCATCTACCGGCGGCGACAGATGCCCCCACCGGTCGCGGATAACGACCCTGAAATGCTGCACCGTATCAGCAGCGTGCCCCCGATTGTTGTACTCTATATGCGGGCTGAGCAGGTTGTTCTCTCCCACCTCGATATATTCATTGGTCAACGTGTCCAATTTGAAGGTGGTAAAGGTGAGCTTGGCGCCCGTTTCATTCTCGGTCAATACGCGCACACCGAGGAAGGTGGGCAGTATTTGCAGCCGGTCGTAAGCCACAAGGTATGGCGGCCGCTCAGGATTGACGGTGGTCTCTACCGGGTCCGAGCTGACCTCGCCGGTGCTCACCGAAAAGAGCTTCACCTTATAGCTGCCTTCCTTGCCGAAGCCGTCCACGATAATAGAATCGGTGTAATAGGAGGCGGTCTGGTTATACTCTATCCCGTCGTCAGTGGTCCATACTGCTTTCACATATTTGATGTTCTTGTCGTTGGGGCGGTCATAATAGACGACAGAGGCACCGCTGTAGTCCCGCACATGCGTTACCGTAACCTGCAGGGGCACGTCGAGGCTACCGGTGGGCGCGTTCACGTTGTCTTCTCCGCAGGCCACCGTCAAGGCGCCTGCAATGATACATAATAATTTTCGTTTCATTACTTTAAAGTTTAAACTGTTACCATCCATAGTTCTGCAGAGTATTACTGTTGCGCAGGATTTCTCCGTCGTGAATAGGCCAGAAGTAGTCTTTAGGGGTGAACTTCCGCGTATATACCCACGTTTCGGCGAAGTATTCCGCCGGCGCTTCGGCCACTAAGTTCCAGCCGGTAATCGGTTTGTTATATTCCGACATGGCTGTTTTCCAGCGGCGCACGTCCCAGAAGCGGTGCCCCTCGAAGACAAATTCGCAGAGGGTTTCCTGGCGGACGATGTCGCGCAGGCCGCTTTGGCGCTGGTATTTTGTGGGGTCAATGGAGTAATTCGTCCACGATTCGGCCACACCTTTCAGCCCGGCGCGTTCTCTTACGATGTCGATATAACTGATAGCCTCGTCGCGGGCGCTCTGGGTATTTTCGGCCTCGTTAAGGGCTTCGGCATACATCAGGTAGAGGTCGGCTAAGCGGAAATAGGGGAACGGGTATTTTGTATAGCTCACGGTGGTGGAGCCGGATACGGCGGTGAGCCAGTGCAGCACCTTCTTGGGCCATTGTCCGGTGGTGTTCCATGAGTGGCCGATGGTGTTCTTAGTGTATTCGCTGGCGCCGCCGCGGGCGTGGGGCGCCTGGGCGGTCTCGCTGGTATTGCCCTGTCCGAACCATATTCCGCGGTCGAAGCCGATGCTGGCATACAGGCGGGGTTCGCGGTCGAAATACATCCCTGCCGTCTGCTCGCCCGTCTGCAAGTAATACATCTGGTCGTTGCCCACAGTGCGGGGGGTGAACTGCCCGTTGAGGTTCCACGTTTTGTCCTCATTTGTGGGGACGCCGTTTTTGGTGTAGAACTGCGCGGTAATTTTCAGCGGCACGGCGAAGTTGTTGCGGTTGGTGGTCTGCCCGCTGGCATTGGTGGCATTGAGGTCACGGGGATACGACTGCATCTGGTATGCTTCAGGCCAGCTGCGCGAATCCGCCCATATAACCTCGTCGTTCCACCGCTCCACCAGCGAGCCGCGTATGCTCAGCTTCAGCCGCGTCTGCTCGGAGATGTTGCCGAACTGTGTCCCCGTGAACTGATAGAGGTGGTCTATGCCGATTTCGGGGCTGTGGAAGAAGTCGATGGCTTCTTTGCAGGCCGCTGCCGCCCGCTTCCATAAGGCCACTTTCGCAGAATCGGATTTCACAGGACAGAAAATTTCAACCCCCCGCTTGTCTTTCAGCCCCACATAATCGGTGTTGCCATTAAAGAGCGGGCTGGCAAAAGTAACCAGCATCTTGGCCTTCATGGTCAGGGCAACGCCTTTGGTGATGCGTCCGAGCTCGGTGGAAGGGTCCTGCACGGCAATCATCAGGTGGTTCAGCGCCAGTACACTGTCTATCCTGTCGATACAGTATTTCACGCACTCGTCCATAGTGTTGCGAAAGACGTGGGTGGTCTCCGTGTCGTCTTCTACGGACAGGTTTACGTCTTTTATGGGTACAGGGCCATACATGCGCACGAGGTAGAAATGCAGCCATGCTTTGATGACCTCCACTTCGGCAATCCAGCGGTTGCGTTCCTCCTCGCTCATGTCATACACCCGCCGGATGTTGGCAAGGAATATGTTGCAGTCGCTGATACCTCTGTAGATATTCTTACCGCCATACTGCCCCCGCCAGAAGTCAAAATAGGGGTTGTTTGAGCGCTGGTTGCCCAGAGCTAAATATTTGGGGTTGTTGGCTGAGGAGTATTCCGCCGACAGCCATATCTCATCGCCACCCAGCAGCGCGGGGTCGTCATTATATGAGCCCGCATTGGGCAGGTACGAATAGCAGGTGAAAAAGAACTTCTCGGCCTGCGAGCGCATGGCGAAGGCATTATCTTCGATAGTGGCTATCATATCCGGCACTATGTCTAAGAAATCGCTGCATGACGACAGCCCGAAGCTCAAAAATATGATTATATATTTCAGGTTTTTCATAATCGCTGTGTTTTAGAATGTGATATTAAGACCGATATTATATCCTTTCTGGATAGGATAGCCCAGTCCGTTGGCGCCCATTTCGGGGTCCCACAGTTTGAACTTGCTGAAGCACAGCAGGTTGGTACCCACAAGATAGATGCGCAGGTTGGCAATCCGCGCCTTCTGGGTCAGCTCCTTGGGCAGGGTATAGCCGACTTCCAGCGACTTCAGCCGCAGGAACGCGCCGTCCCGCATGAACCACGTGTTGCGGACGTTATTATGCGAGGCCTGACTATAGTAACCCGCCAGCCGCGGCCACACTGCGTAGGGATTGCGGTCGCTCTCCGACCAGTGACTGTCGGCGATGAACTTCGCCAGCGCATTATGGCCCCCTGTGATTGTCTGAAAGAACGGCGACACGTTCTGATAGTCCATCCAGAACGACCGCCGGTGCAGCCCGTTGAAGAAGAAGGACAAATCCCAACTCTTATAGCCGAAAGAAGAACCGAAACCATACTGTATCTCCGGCGTAGTGGGATAGCCAATCGGCGCCTCGTCGCGGTCGGAAATCACACCGTCGCCATTGAGGTCACGGAACTTCAAATCGCCGGCCATCACGGTGCCATCCTGTACCGGAGAATTGGCCACTTCGGCATCATCAATAAACAGCCCTTCCGCAATATAGCCATACTGCTGGGTGGTTGAATTTCCGGTGTGATATTTCCACCATTCCGTCTGGTAATCATATTCCTCGTAAACGGTGTATTTGCTGGTGGCATACGTAAAATTGGCACGTGCCTGCATCCATATATCCTTATTAAATGAATGGTTATATGTGAGCGACATGTCGGTGCCATGACTTTTTGCCTCGCCGAGATTGGCCTGCGGCGTGGTCCACAGCCCCATGGAATATGGCACTGTGGCGCGAGTCTGCAGGATGTTCCTGCGGTGTTCCGTATAATATTCCGCCACAAGTTCCATGTCTTCCAACAGCGTCAGCTCTACGGCGTAATTCGCTTTGGTCGAAATTTCCCACGTGATGTCGGGGTCGGCATAGCGACTTATAGAGATGCCCGGACGGGTGTATCCGTTCTGCTCGTAGCCGAAAGCGTAAGCTGTGGTGCCGGAATTGAGACTCACATCCGACAGATAGAGGAAGCGGTCATCGCTGATTTTGTCGTTTCCGGCCAGCCCGTAGGAGGCGCGTAACTTCAGCATCGACACCACATCGCGGCAAGGCTCAAAGAACTCCTCATTGGAGGCCACCCAGCCCAGCCCTACCGAGGGGAAGAAGCCCCAGCGGTGCTCCGCCGAGAAGCGCTCCGAGCCGTTATACCCGAAGTTGCCTTCCAGCATATAGCGGTCATTATAGCTGTACAGTAGGCGCCCGGCAAAATTGACATTGCGGTAAGGCAGCGAGCCCATCACACTGAAAGCATCATTGGCCGTGGCCGGAATGGTCTGCGACCGCAGCGTAAATACTAACTGCGCGTTCAGGCTGTGAACATCCTGAAACTTGTGCGCATAATTGACTGACGATTCAAAATAGGTGGTCTTCACCACCGCGGGCATCTGGTAGGACGAGGAGAGGGTCTCGCCATTAGCATCCGGATTCAGAATCGCCACATGATATTCGCCCGTATATTTGTTGTAATTGCTCAGCAGAGCATAATAATAGGGCTGATAGCTGCGGCTGATGCCCGATGTCGCTTCCCGTTTTGTGTTAAACAGCGCCCGCGCCGACAGCCCTTTAATGATAAAGTCGAAGTTCTGCTTCAATTCCATCTGGGCGCCCATGGTCGATTTGTCGTATTCACGGTAGCCGCGCACCATCTGGGCATACGGGTTAAAATAGCTGCCGTCATCGTAGTTGCCGAACATGGTGTGGTTCACATACTTGTGCTCTTCGTCTTTGGGATACATCGCCGGAAACAGCACCGGATTGCTCCGCATGATGTACTGATACATGTCGGAGCCGGACGACATCGGGCCTGTATAGTCCTCAAAGGTGCCGTCCAAACTGACCTTTAATTCGGTGGTTTTGGTCAGGTCGATGTTGACATTCGAGCGCAGAGTGTAAATCTTCAGGTCGATGTTGTTGTTGAAGTTGTTGTGCGAATCCACTTTCAGGATGCCATTGTCCTGCGACAGCGAGGCGGCCACATAGTAGCGCATCACTTCGCTGCCGCCGCTGATGTTCATGTTTATCCGCTGGTTCATGGCCTGCTTCTTGAGCAGCTCGTTCCGCCAGTCGGTGGCCGGATAGATGTACGACTTGACGCCCGGCACGGTGTTGGCGATTTTGTCGTCCGAATAGTACAGCGCATCGCCCAGTTGTCGGGTGATAATGGCCTCATTGTGCAGCTTCATGTAGGTTATCGGGTCGGCAAGCTCGATTTCCCGTGTGGGCTTTGAGATGGTGTTCTCCAGACGGATAACTAATTTGGCCTTGCCCACGCGCCCCTCTTTGGTGCGGATGAGGATAACACCGTTGGCGCCGCGCGCACCATAGAGGGCCGTGGCCGCCGCATCTTTCATGATGGAGAAGCTCTCGATGTCGTCCGGCTGGATACGCGCCAGCTCCGTCTTGCTGATTTCGATGTTGTCAACCAGAATCAGCGGGTCAACGTTATACCCGAAAGTGGTTACGCCGCGGATGAAGAAGTCGGCGTTGTCGGCACCCGGCTCGCCGGACGACTGAAACGAAATCATGCCCGCCATCTGCCCCGCAAAGGCCGTGGTCAGATTGCTGGTCGGCAGCTTCAAGTCCGACGGATTTATCGTGGTGATGGACGCCACCACGCTCTCCTTCTTCTGCGTACCGAAAGCCACTATCGTTACGTCATCCAACTCGTTGGCCCGCAGCTTCATCTCTACATCGATTATACGCTTCTCACCCACAGCGATGGTCTGCGTCTCATAACCGAGAAAAGAGAACACGAGTTTCTCGGCAGGTGCAACGCTGATGGAATACTTACCGTCAATATCGGTAATTACCCCCCGCGTACTGCCCTGCACCGTAACCGTAGCGCCGGGCAATGGCCCGCCCGTGTCATCAATAACAACGCCCGTTACAGTTACGTTCTGCGCCTGAACCGCCTGAGCACCGACCACTAACAGCAGCGCCCACAATACGGCTCGCAATCTTGAGGAAAATGTTCCTCGCTCTTCTTTTAGCTTAGAATACATACTAAAGGTTTTTGTTGTACATAGAATTATTTGATTTAAAACAATAAAAAAGCCCTGCACAGTCACAAACATGACCGTACAAGGCGTATTTCGCTGACATATACCGACCTGCTATCGACATGCCATCCCGACCGAATGTCGGTATATGATAATTTTTTAGATTTTTTACTTACTCTCTCTCTCTCTCTCTCTCTCTCTCTCTCTCTGCAACAATCATGCCAAATTTCTGCAAATCAGGCGAAAAAACAAAATTTTTTGCAACAAATTTTGTCTGCCCGTCCGAGCGCTCATAAACGCTGCTCCGGCATCGACGACCGCCCGTCACCAAGCCTGCTCCCGCATAATGGCTGTATTTTTTGCCCTTATTTGACATCCCGTATATAATTAATTAATTTACTTATACTGTTTCTTCTTCAGCAATGAAACGCATCGAACAGCGTCGAAGCATTTCAGGGACAAAGAAACAAATATTTTTTTAATGTTTATACATTATGACTGTAAAAAATTGTTAATGAATTGTCAAAATTTCCTGACAACTGACAACTGTACAGAAATATTAAATAATATGAGGTGCATGGCCTAAATTACAGCACGTATCAAAATTTTCCCTACCTTTGCGCCTGAAAAACACGTTTAGCTTATGACAAGTATTAATTTAGATACAATGAGTATGAAAAGGATTCTTATTATAATGGCGACGGTGGCCATGACGCTCCCGTCGTGTCTTGACATCGACAAAACGCAGCTGTATCAGGATGCGTATATTCTGTCGAAGACCAACGAAAGCGGGGAACAGCTTTACGGGCTGGTATTGGAAGCCGCCTCCGGCGAGAAGGTTCTCAGGTCGGTTACCGTAACCACGCCTGACGACAAGAGCATCACATTAACCGGCTCGCTTGACGGCAAAAGTTTTGGCTACTCCACGCCCGCCGACGAGTTCTCAAAGACGTTGCCCGTACGCGGCACCTACTTCTTCAACTTCGAGACGGTCAGCGGCGATAAATATACCCACGACAATGCCCTGCTGTCCACCAGCATCCCGGCTGTAGAAATCAAGAAGGCCAGCCAGACCAGCGGCACAATAACGGTGGAATGGAACTATATGACAGAGGCCAACAAACACGTTATCCTGCTGATAGACCCCAATTCCGGCGACCTGATTTACGAGCACGAGATGTTAGACACATTCGCAACCAGCGCCTATATTACGGCGCCAACCTCAACCGGATACTGGTATTCTATGCCCTCAAGCGGCGCATCCTGCAAGCTGCAGGTTAACAGCTTCCTGTTCGTTGCCGGCGACTATAATGACGTCCAATGTCGGGCAATTGCCGAACAGAACATAACCATAAACACGAGCTACTGGCAGTAGTAAGGAATGGCATCACAGTATCGCGCATGGAGCCGGTTTTTACCTGACCCGTTCATAGTCGGCATCCTGCTGATGATATGTCTCGCGTGGGTTTTGCCGCAACCCGGCATCGCCACCGGCCTGTTCAGCCTGAGTAATGTTATGTATTTTGCCATAATGTTGCTGTTTTTTCTGTACGGGCTGAAACTGGACCTCAATAAATTGAAGAGCGACTTGGCCAATTGGCGGGTACACCTCATTATCCAAGGTATTACCTTTGTGCTCTTCCCGCTGCTCACGCTACCCTTTTTTCCGCTGTTTCGGGACACTGCATACATGCCGATGTGGTTTGCCGTGTTCTTTCTGGCAGTGGTTCCCTCCACGGTGTCCTCCTCAGTGGTGATGGTGTCGATTGCGCGGGGCAATGTGGGTAGCGCTATCTTCAACGCCAGCATCTCCGGGTTGATTGGCATCATCGTTACGCCGCTGTGGACAGGGCTGTTCATGGAGCGGCATGGCGACGCGGCCTTTGCCTTCGGCGCAGTGCTGCTCGACCTGCTCATACAGATTCTGGCACCGGTAATCGCCGGACTGCTGCTCAACCGCTGGCTCGGCGCTTGGGCTAAACGCAACATGCACTATATCAGCTTCTACGATAAGGCGGTGATATTGCTCAACGTTTACGGCTGCTTTTGCCGGTCGTTCCAAAGCGGGGTATTTGCAGCAACCGACTGGTTCACTCTGCTGGCGCTGGGCAGCGCAGTGGTGGCGCTGTTCTTTGCCGTCTTTGAAGGCGTTGGCGCCGCGCTGAAACACACCACATTCTCGCGCGAAGACCGCATCACAATACTGTTTTGCGGCTCAAAAAAATCGCTGATTCATGGCGTGGTATTTGCAGGCATCCTCTTTGCAGACGTCCCCTATTCCGGCCTGATACTGGTACCGGTGATGATTTATCACGCTTTTCAGCTGTTCTATATCAGCATCGTCGCCCGCCGCTACGGACAGCGCAAAACGTGAACCGCGGAAGATTTTCCGGCAGTTGTGCCTCTATGCGTCTTCCCTGCGTTTGATTTCGTCGAAGATTTTTTTGCGCAGCAGCGTTCTTGCACGGGAGAGGTCAGATTTGGAGGTGCCTTCGGAGATTTGCATGGTGGCGGCAATTTCTCTGTGCTTTTTACCGTCGAATACCCACTGACTGAACACCATGCGGTAACGGGAGGGCAGCTCGTCAACTAATTTCATGAGGTCAGCGATGTCGAAATCGGGCATAAAATCAACATCGTCAGCATCTTCCAAATCAAGGTTATTAAGGTCAGTATCGCAGAAGCGGCGCATCCGCTTATTTCTTGTCAGCACAAGGTTGAGCATCAGGCGGCGCATCCAACCCTCAAAAGAACCCGCCCCACGAAAAGTCCCGATTTTTTCATAGATACGTATGAACCCTTCCTGAAAGGCATCCTCCGCCTCAACAAGCGTCCGGCAATAGCGCAGGCATATCCCGAAGAGCATCGGCGCATACAGCTTGTACAGCAACGCCCATGCCTCCATACTGCCCAAGATGCAGCTACTTATCATCTGTTCATATTTCTCGGAAGGCAACATCGTGTGTTAATTCAATTTCGTAACAAAGATACGACGGTTATACAAATAAGGTATCAGTGTATGGTTTTTTTTTTTATCTTTGCACGTGCGTTTCACGATTTTTGCAGTTTTCTAATGAATGTATTTAATATTATATTAACAATAACAGGGTTGCCCGATTTTAGCGAATATTGGTGGGTGCTGGCGACAGGGACAGTTCTCCTGATTATCTTTCAGGTGCTGTTGTCCCGTGCAGTAAAACGGGCACGACGCGACAGCGAGCGCAAGCTGGAACAGGTTAAGCAGGAAAAAGCCGCCGAAATTGAGGCCGCCGCAAATCGCTTCCTGTCAACCATAGTGCGCGACTTATTACCGCCGGTCAACGCAATCGCCGAGTTGACGCAGGATTCGGACGATACCCCCCGCACGGCGCTGCTGCATGCCAATGCTATCCGCCTGCAACAGCTCGTCCGCAACCTCGCCGACTTCCGCCACGCCGAGCAGTTGGAGCTGCACGTGAGCCAAACTGACCTGGTGGCCTTCGTGAAAAGCAGCAGCCAGAACCATTTCGACCGCCTCAAACAGCAACAGCATGTCCAGTTCGCTTTCACCTCGCTGCTCAACAGCATGACAGCATGGTTCGACACCGAAAAAATAGACCGCCTGATAGCCCAACTGCTGACCGAACTGCTCAAACATGCGGCCGAAAACAGCCGCCTCAGCGTCAGCGTAGCCATGAAATACGAGGGATTAGCCGCGATAAAATTCGCCTGCTCCCGCTCCGGAATCACTAACCGTCAACTCAAAACGCTCTTCGACCCTGCCAATGCAGGCGACAACATCGGCTTAACCGTCGCAAAACGAATCGCCGAAAGCCACCACGGAACAGTTACCACAGCCAGCGCCTCCGGCGACGAGCTGAGTATCATCGTGGAATTAGCCTGCAAAGAGAGCGACTATACCGCCAACGAAATTGAGCGGACAGCCCCCCCTGAGCCGCAGAAAAATATCGAACAAAAGCCCGTAATAACAGCAAAAACACCACCAAGGGAACCGGAGTATGCCGCCCCCACCATCATGCTGCCCCCACCGCCGGTGCCATCAAAATATCCCGCCCGAATACTGCTGGCTATCCCCTCCGCCGACCGCCAGAACCCGCTCAAGGCTAAACTCTCGGAACTCTATTTCGTCTATACGGCCGCCGCCGGATTGCAGGCGCTCGCTACCGTGCGCGACGCTGACGCTGACGTCAACGTAGTGGTGAGCGACAGCGCAATGCCCGAAATGTCGGGCCTCGAACTGTGCCGCAACATCAAAAAAGACCTCACTGTCAGCCATATCCACGTGATGCTGCTCACCGCAAAAAACAGCATCGAAGACCGCCTCGCCTGCCTCGAAGCCGGCGTGGACAGCTACATCCCCCACCCCGTTGACGTCAACGAACTGCTAAACCGCCTCGCAACGATACTCACCCAAAAGAAAAACCGCCAGCAGGAATTTCGCACAAATGCAGAAGCGGGCGTACTTACTCTCGACTTTCCCGACGCCGACAGCCGCTTCCTCGACGAGGCAATCAAAAATATCGACAAAAACCTGACACAGAGCGAATTCAATCTCGACATGATGGCCGCCGATATCAACATGCCCAAAGCCGCCCTGCAACGAAAAATCAAAGATATGACCGGCATGGACGCCTCCGATTTAGTGCGCAATATCAAGCTCAAACGCGCATGCCGACTGCTGCTGCGCAACACTTCCGTCTCCGAAATCGCCGACAGCCTCGGATTCGCAAACACCCGATACTTCGCCTCCGCTTTCAAAGACGAATTTGGCCTCACCCCTACCGAATTTCATAAAACAAAAAAATTCTGACCCCAGAAAATCATTTATACTATGAACAAAAAGGTATTTTGCATAATCGCCGCCACAGCAATCGCCACACTCCCGGCAAACAGCGCCGAAAAAAACGAAATACTCCCTGTAATCATTAACCTTTCAGGGGAATGGACCGTGGCGCTTGACCCGGAGGATAAAGGCATTAATGAACAATGGTTCAAAATTCCGCTCGCCGCCAACGCTCCACAAAAAGGCAAAATAAAACTGCCCGGCTCGCTACAGGAACATGGCTACGGCAACAAGGTAGCCGTCAATACCCAATGGACAGGAACTATCAATGACCGCGCATATTTTAACAGCCCCAGCTATGAACAGTACCGACAACCCGAAAACATAAAAATACCCTTCTGGCTGCAACCCGACCGACATTACATCGGCGTGGCATGGTATGAACGCGAAATAGAAATACCAAAAATATGGAAAAACCGGTACATAGAACTCGAATTGGAACGCACACATTGGGAAACAACGGTTTACATCAACGGTACGGAAGCCGGCAAAAGCGACGCCCTGCTGACCCCGGCCCGCTTCCCTGTTGACGCCACTGGAACAGCCCGCATCACCATCCGCATTGACAACCGCCTGCACATCCCGGTGGGCATCAACGCCCACAGCGTGTCCGACCATACGCAGACGAACTGGAACGGCATCATCGGGCAAATGAAGCTCGCCGCCCGCCCGCTGTTCCGCATAGAGGCCATCCGCGTATTCCCCGACCTCAACGCGAAGAAAGCCCGCATCGAAGTTGACTTTGCCGGCGACGTGCGCCAAAGTCCCAAAACGGCACACAACCGGCTGTCGCTCACCATAATCCCAAAACCTGCCCCCACACGCACAGCGCCGCGGGATGCTGCCCATAACCGCCCAATTCCACCCCCACAGGCAATGACATGCAGCCTGCAAATCCCCGCCGACGGCTCTACCCTCACCACAGAAATAGACATGACAGCGCTGATGACACAGGGAACTCGACAGCTGACATGGTCGGAATTTGACCCCAACCTGTTCGAGCTACACGTATCATGCACCGACAGACACAACGCCGTCGAACGCAAGAGCACCGTCTTCGGAATGCGCGAATTTAAAGCCGCCGGAACGCAGTTTGCCGTTAATGGCGTCCCCGTATTCCTGCGCGGCACCCTCGAATGTTGTATCTTCCCGCTGACCGGCTATCCGGCAATGAACGAGGCCGGTTGGGAGAAAATCTTCCGCCGCTGCAAAGAGTTCGGACTGAATCATCTGCGCTTCCACTCATGGTGCCCGCCCGAAGCCGCTTTCGCTGTGGCCGACCGCGAAGGAATCTATCTGCAGATAGAGTGCGGCTCGTGGGCTAATTCAGGCTCCCCGCTCGGCGACAGCTCCCCGCTCGACACGTGGCTGTATGACGAAAGCGCCCGCATCATGCGCGAATATGGCAACCACCCCTCATTCTGCATGTTCACTTACGGCAACGAACCGTCCGGCAAAAACATGAACGACTACCTCCGCCGATTCGTGGAACACTGGAAAAGCCATGACCCGCGCCACCTCTATACCGCCGGCGCCGGTTGGCCATACCTGCCGGAAGCAGATTACTTCAACTCTCCGGCGTCCCGCATATATGCAGGGGGCGGCGTCATGAACTGCATCCTCAACGCCCAACCACCGTCCACAGACTACGACTGGCGCAATATCATAAAGAAAAACCCCATGCCGACCGTCAGCCACGAAATCGGACAGTGGTGCGTATATCCCAATTTCAAAGAAATCGCCAAATATTCCGGCGTCCTGAAAGCCAAAAACTTCGAGATTTTTAAGGAATCACTCGAACAGAACCACTTGGGAAACATGGCCGACCGGTTCCTGTATGCGTCCGGCCGCCTGCAAACGCTCTGCTATAAGGCCGACATCGAAGCGGCGCTGCGCACCCCAGCATTAGCAGGATTCCAACTGCTCGACCTGCACGACTTCCCAGGACAAGGCACCGCGCTGGTGGGCGTCCTCGACCCGTTCTGGGACCCAAAAGGCTACGTGGACAGCAAAGAATACCACCAATTCTGCGGCCCAACAGTCCCTCTCGCCCGCATGAAAAAACTTGTCTGGACAACCAACGAAACATTCAGCGCCGACATCGAAGTGGCAAATTTCTCCGGCAAAAGCCTCAACAACATCAAAATTGAGTGGCAACTGACCGATTCCGAACAGAATAAACAGGGCTATACGCTACTGAAAGCCGACAAGCTGCCGGTTGGTAACTGCCCAATCACCACAATAGAACAGCCGCTGTCAACGCTCTCCGCACCGGTACAGTTGACGCTCTCCGTCCGTATCACAGCGGCAGACGAAAAAAGAAGTAATGCCCAGCCCATAGCTGAAAACTCGTGGCATATATGGGTGTATCCGCAAGCCGACAACACGGAACAGCACCCGTCAGAAAACGCGCCACTGTTTACCACCAACCTCAAGGAAGCAATAGCCACAGCACAGGCAGGCGGCACGGTACTGTGCTGCATCCCCAAAGATTCGCTGAAAGGCGACCAAGGCGGCTCCATCACCACCGGCTTCTCGTCAATATTCTGGAACACGGCATGGACAAGACAGGCCCCGCATACGCTGGGAATTTGCTGCAACCCCGAAGAACCGGCGCTGGCCGACTTCCCTAACGACGGCTACAGCGACTTCCAATGGTGGGACGTCATCCATAACAGCGCCACACTGCTGCTCGACGGATTCCCCGAAACACTGACCCCTACCGTCTATTTCATTGACGACTGGTTTACTAACCGCCGCCTCGCACTGCTGCTGGAAGCCCGCCTCGGCAACGGCAAAATCATGCTCTGCGGCGCCAACCTGTCAAGCAACCTCAACACCCGCCACGCCGCCCGACAGTTCCGCCACAGCCTCGAAAAATATATGGCTTCCGAAAAATTCGCGCCACAAACCGAAATAAACGCGGAAAAATTAGCAGAATGGGTGAAATAATTTACAGGGGGATTATCCGCTAATTAGAATCCGATTATACTGCTGCCCCGACTGCTCTTCCGACTGCAAAGATGTGAAAAATAGCGTATCTGTGGCTCGAGTTCAAATAAAATTTGGGTTATTGTGATAAAAAAGCGCCAACCTTTGCAGTTGGGGAAAAAAAAGCCGACGATAAATAAATTTACCGTCGGCTTTCGTCTGAACTGTAATTCCCGTATGATTGATTGATTATTGTGATTCAAAAAATCAGACAAATCAAAAAAATCGCTCTAAATCACAGTTCAGACAATTAAACCGAATTTATTTTTTCACACAACGCACCGACATCCCGTATCTGGTATCGGCAATTGTGAAACTGCATGATTGTCCCGCCATCATTTTGAATATATAGGCTTCATTTCCGTTAGAATCAGAACCGTTGTAGTAGCTGGCGCACCAATAGTAACCATTTGTACTATCCGTTAAATCGGGGGTGCGGTAGCCTGCATACGGCAGAAAAACAGTATTTGGCGCTGTGCCAAAAAGTCTGCCGGTTACACCGCCCTGGGATGCATCGATATTACCGGCGTTAACTAATGCTGTGAATTCGTCGTTCAATGGGACGCGCCAGCCGTCAGGACAGGGGGAGTTTTCAACTAACCAGATGCCGCCGCCGCTGGGATAAGTAGTGTTCCATGTTGTGCCGCCATTGCTGTTTATCAGAGAGCCGGTTGATGACCAGCCAACCTCGCGGTTCCACTGGTAGAACATTCCGGCATCTTCAGGATTTGCAGCAAAAGTGCCGGGCATACCCACGTTGCGAGTTGCCCAAAAGGTGCCGTTGATTAGTACGCCCTCCACAAAATTGGCCACAAGAGTATGGGCTCCCGATACCGTAAAGGTATAGCTTGCGTCGGTAGAAACTACCTCGTCGCCTTCTGTCCAGTTAACAAAGGTATAACCGTAGGTTGCCGTTGCAGTAACGGTACAGTTGGCACCGTAAGAATACGTGCCGTCGCCGCTTGCTGTGCCCCAGGCTACAGGATTGGAAGAAGCGGTAACGGTATAATTTATCGGTGTGAAATTGGCCACAAGAGTATGGGCTCCCGATACCGTAAAGGTATAGCTTGCGTCGGTAGAAACTTCCACGCCGCCTTCTGTCCAGTTAACAAAGGTATAACCCTGGTTTGCCGTTGCAGTAACGGTACAGTTGGCACCGTAAGAATACGTGCTGCCACCGCTTGCTGTGCCTCCGGCTACAGGATCGGATGAAACGGTAACGGTATAATTTATCGGTGTGAAATTGGCCACAAGAGTACGGTCTCCCGATACCGTAAAGGTATAGCTTGCGTCGGTAGAAACTTCCACGCCGTCTTCTGTCCAGTTAACAAAGGTATAACCATGGTTTGCCGTTGCGGTAACGGTACAGTTGGCACCGGCAGCATAACTTCCCCCACCGCTTGTGGTGCCTCCGGCTACAGGATTGGATGAAACTGTAACTGTTCCGCCGCTAATAAATACAGCTGTAAGAGTACAATCCTCCGTCACCGTAAAGGTATAGCTTGCGTCGTCGGTCAAATACTGAATACCGTTATACCATGCATGAAAGATGTAGCCACTGTTTGCCGTTGCGGTAACGGTGCAGCTTTCACCGACAGCATAACTTCCCGCACCGCTTGTGGTGCCGCCAAATACAGGACTGTAAGAAACGCTAACAGTAGCCACCGTGGGTGTAACGGTACCGCCATCTGCAACACAGCGCACCGTTCCCCCCCATGAGGGTTCAAAGTAGTCCCCGGGGCTCACCGGTGATGATTCATTAGCGAACAGTATCGCGAACACAGTGCTGGCAGCATTCGTCTGGTTACTGCTCCAATATAGGCCATAATCCAGCAGTATCCCATCGTAGATAAAACCGCCCGTCGGCAGAAAAACAGCATCGGGCACTGTGCCAAAAATCATGCCGCTTACGCCGTTTTGTGTCCACATTGTATTACCGGCACTTGTCAAACTTTGCAGTTCAGTGAGGGTTGGGACGTGCCAGCCGTCCGGACAGGGGTCATTTACTGCTTCCCACTCCACACCGTCGGGATTAGTAGGGTCCCATGTTGTGCCGCCGTTGCTGTTTGTCAGAGAGCCGTTTAATGACCAGCCGACATTGCGGTTCCACTGATAGTACATTCCCGCATCTTCAGGATTTGCAGCAAAAGTGCCGGGAGCATCGACATTGCAGGTTGCCCAGGTCAGGCCATTGATTTCAACACCCGGACCGGCAACGAAGGTCACGGTCGCCTGATTGGTATAATCCTTCATCCGTTTTACTGCAAGGTCAGGAGCCGTTATGGCCACGTTGAAAGCGTAGCGGTAGCCCGGCCGGAACTTCGTCCCGAAAACATCGACAAACTGCTCCATGGTAATGGGTGCAAACCTGAGATTTATTTCGTTGAGCAAAAACTCTATTGTAATACCGGTGGCGTTCCCGACATCATACGAGCTATGGCCATACGCTCCGGAGGAGACAATGGGGCAGTAGAAATCCACCGTACAGTCGGGGTCAATGCTCACGCCTGAAGATAATACGACAGTCTCCGTCTGACCATACGCGATTAACGAAGATGGGTTCCCTTCGTCAACCCTAAAACCGCCGGCAAAGGGCAATACATTGCCACCAAAATACATGCGGATTCGGTCCATCGTTACTGCGGATTCGGTCTTGTTGGTAACGGTGTAGCGCAGCAGCGAGGTGTAGTGCTTGAAATTCAGGGTGAGGGCCGTTACGCTGCCTCCTGCATCCTCGCCGATGTTTACCGCAGGCTGCCAGTCATACATGTAGAGCCACGACTTGGGCTCAGTGGGGTCTGTGTTATCGGTAAGGTTTACCGCGGCATCCGGCTGGGATACAGTGACAGGCAGTCCCGCATTGTCTTGCCAGGTAGCAACGCCGCTGTCATCGATGGACATCAGGTAGTTGTAGTACCCGTTGTCCGACGGTACCGGGTATTCCGTGCCGTTGATAAGCCGGATGTCCGACGGGTAGGTGGCATAGAGTTTGTACTCGCCGGACGTGATGGTCGGGGCCGTGTAGTCCGTTGCATCGTACTGCTCCAGCGTAGCCGTGTTGCCGTCGGAACTGATGTCGATGACCTTGAAACGGAAACCGTACATGGTTCCGTCGCCGCCTGCGGTAGGTTCGAGCGCGATATTAATCAGGTCGTCATACTCCCACGTAAAGTCCTCGCCGATTTCATACGGCTGGCCATACTCCACCGTGGCTTTGGTTTGCACCGCGTCTATGGTGGCGGTGAGCACTAATTTGGTCCCCGGTTGCGATGTTTCGGGGACAGCTGTCGTCTCGTCTAACGTACACGAGGCAAGCAGAAAGCTTATGGCCGACAGTGTCAGCCATAAGCGGGTGTTCAATTTTACGTTGTTCATAATTAAAAAGAATTAACGAATTATTCTATTTATTGGATATCTGTATATTATCCTGATGTCGCTGTATGTGCCTGACGGTATGCAATTTCCACATTCCATCCCTGACAGGACACATCCGCAACGGCATCAGGCAGCTCTGCTGTCAAACAGCAGAGCTGCACAGAAGCCGAC
Source organism: Bacteroidales bacterium (assembly GCA_031272965.1). Lineage (GTDB taxonomy): Bacteria > Bacteroidota > Bacteroidia > Bacteroidales > Prolixibacteraceae > JAISSS01. The sequence goes on from JAISSS010000003.1 coordinate 21,606, forward strand.
GCTTTTGTTACCAGACACCGCCGTTGTCGGGGTTAACGCCGCTTTGGGCGAAGCCTTTTTCGACCTCTACTTCGATGATTTCTACTGCCGGAGCCTCGTAAGCCGCCGGAATTACCTGTTTTTCGATTTGGTTTTTCATCTCTTTATAGTTTTTAAATTAAAGATTAATATTTATTTATGATAAAACATCATTCTGTTAAACGAATCAGTCGGCAACACAGCGCACCGCAAACCCAGTATTGGGACTTTCTTTATCAAGTGCTGCGAAACAGTCTGGAGGAATGTTTGCGATGCCCAAAAAGAGCGCCTTGGGCTCGCCGTCGCCCTCGTCGCCGTAAGTATAGTTGCCCCAATAGATGCCAAAAGCGCCGCCATAGTCCTGCAACGAGCCATCGGAAGAGTGGCGTCTATTCGCAACAGGCATAAAAACAGTGCCGGGAGCTGTGCCGAAAGCCATGCCGGATACACCGTTTTTAGTTGTCCATTCGTAACCGGCATCAATCAAACTTTGCAGTTCTGTATTGGTTGGTACATGCCAGCCTGCAGGACAGGGGTCGTTTGCCGAATCCCAGTCTGTGTCGGTTGATGTCGAAGTTCTCCACAAACTTCCATCGGTGCTCACCATCGGGTCGGTTGATGACCATCCAACTCGGCTGTTCCACTGGTAGAACATTCCGACGCTTTCGGGTCGGCCGGCGAAGGTGCCGGGGGCGTCAACATTGCGCGTTGCCCAGGTGATACCGCCGATTACTACGCCGGGGTCGAAGGTCTTCATCCGCTTGATTTCAAAGCTGGGGTCTGTTCCGGTGATTGCCACGTTGAATGCGTAGCGGTAGCCCGGCAGAAAGTCCGTCCCGAAAGCAGCATAAAATTGCTGCAGGTCGATTGGCGCATAAAAATCTGAGGTATTGACATCAAATTTTAACTGTATCCCCTCAGCGTTTTCAGGTTTATAGTCTGAATTTACGTCATTATACGCTTCGGCGGAGATGAAGGGGCGGTAGAAATCCACCGTTTCTCCGGGGGCGATGCTCACGCCGGAAGAAAGTATGACATTGGTAGAAGCCGTACCCGGAGAGAACGTGGGTGGTTGGTTGCCTTCAAGCCAAAACGTATCAGCGAAAGGAGTTACATTAGCTAAAGTCAGCTCGATGGAATTGAGCGTTACTGACGCGGCGGTGGCGTTGGTAACGGAGTAGCGCAGCAACGAGGTATAGTGTTGAAAATTCAGGCTGAGAGCGCTCACACTCCCCGCCACATCCTCACTGATGCTTACCGTGGGCTCGATGGCATACATGTACATGTACGCCTTGGGGTCGG
>JAISSS010000111.1 GCA_031272965.1 Bacteroidales bacterium
TTTCAAGGCTTGTACGACGAATACTACCGTCGCGAGGCATGGGCGTTCATGCTTTCCGGCGGCGCGCTGTATAACCACTTGGATTATTCCTTCGCCGTGGGCAAGGAAGACGGTACAAACATTGTCCGCAAGCCCACTCCGGGCGGCGGCAGCCCAGCGCTACGGCGTCAGATTGGCGTCATGAAGCGCTTCCTCGAACAGTTCGACTTCGTCCGTATGCGCCCGTTGGACGCTGAAAGCATTAAAGGCTTGTTATCAGCTGACTGTAAGGCATATATGCTGGCAGAGGACAGCAGGCAGTATGCAATTTATGGTACGGGCAAAGTGCGGAACTTTTCAGTCATGCTTCCGGCGGGTAAGTATCGAACAACAGTCCTGAACCCTATAAACGGCACATACAGTACAAAAAACATCGCCCATACAGGGGGTAATTATGTTATTGAGATACAGGATTCAGTCAAATTATATGACGAAATAGCGGTGGGATTTATTAAAGAGGACTGACAGCAATAAGTGTATATATTTCAACGGGATACGGCAATAATTAGCCTGTATCCCGTCTTTTGGCGGAAACTTTTTTCAGATAAAAGACCCCGTAATTCATTTTTATTACTTACTTTTGCAATCTTAAAAGTTTCGGCGATGGTTCGCCAATTGAAGAAATTAATTTCAGCAAATGAGTTATTTAGATGAATTAAATACGCCGCAACGGGAGGCTGTGGTCAACACGGAAGGGCCGTCGTTAATCATTGCCGGAGCGGGGTCCGGCAAGACGCGCGTACTGACTTACCGCATCGCCCGCCTGATGGAAATGGGAACGCTTCCTTCGAAAATACTGGCGCTCACTTTCACCAATAAAGCGGCCAGCGAAATGAAGAGCCGTATAGAGTCGGTGGTGGGCGCCGCACAGACCCGCTATCTATGGATGGGTACCTTTCACTCTATCTTTGCACGACTGCTGCGCTTTGAATCGGCCACGCTCGGATACCCTTCCAACTTCACCATCTATGACAGCATGGATTCCCGCAGTCTGCTGAAATCTATCGTTAAGAACCTTGAATTAGACGAGAAGACATACAAAATTCCCGTAGTGGCCAGCCGGATTTCAAACGCAAAAAACAGCCTCATTATCCCCCCCGCTTATGCGCAATCGGCTGAAATACAGGAATATGACAAGAGCATCCGAATGCCCCGTATTAAAGATATCTACAACGAATATGAACGGCAATGTGCAGTTGCCGGAGCGATGGACTTCGACGACCTGCTGCTGAAAACCAACATACTGTTCCGCAACCACAAAGACATCCTTGCCAAATATCAGGAGCGTTTCCACTATATATTGGTAGATGAATATCAGGATACCAATTTCGCGCAATACCTGATAGTAAAGAACCTCGCGGCTTATCATCATAACATTTGCGTAGTGGGCGACGATGCCCAGAGTATCTACTCGTTTCGCGGCGCCCGCATTGAAAATATCTTCAATTTCCGCACTGACTATCCCGAACACCGCGTTTTCAAACTCGAACAGAACTACCGCTCAACGCAAACTATTGTGAACGCGGCAAACAGCATTATCGGCAAAAATCGCCGCCAAATCGCAAAAAAAGTGTTCTCCGAGAATGAAGAAGGCAAGAAAATCAGAGTGCTGCAGGCGCTCACCGACAATGAAGAAGGCATCTTAGTGGCCAACGACATCAGCGAATCGCATCTGCTGCATCACTTCCTCTTTCAGGATTATGCCATCTTGTATCGTACAAATGCTCAATCACGTATCCTTGAAGAAGCCCTGCGCAAGCGCAATATACCCTACAAAATCTATGGCGGACAGTCGTTCTATCAACGGAAGGAAATAAAAGACATCATCGCCTACTTCCGGCTGATAATCAACCCGAAAGACAATGAAGCCCTGAAACGGATAATAAACTATCCCGCCCGCGGCATCGGCGATACCACCCTCGGCAAGCTCGAAAACGCCGCATATAATTCACAGCAGAGTATCTTTGATGTTATCTTATCTTTAAAATCAGTTAACATTTGCGGATTTAACAGAGCCACGTTGGAGAAATTGACTACTTTTGCAGCGCTAATCGGGAAATTTCAAGCGCTTGTTCAGGAAAGCGATGCTTTTGACGCGGCAAACAACATCGCCGCACAAACAGGCCTGATAGCCGACCTCTATAACGACAAAAGCCCGGAAGGGGTCAGCCGTTACGAGAACATTCAAGAACTGCTTAACGGTATCAGCGAGTTCTCACAAAACGCAAAAGAGGAAGGTATGCCTGACAAGCTGGCCGACTATATGGAAGACATCGCGCTGCTGACCGACCAGGATACGGACAAACCCGAAGACCGTAACAAGGTTACAATGATGACCATCCACTCCTCCAAAGGGCTGGAATTTAAGAATGTCTATATTGTGGGATTGGAAGAAAATCTGTTCCCCGCGAAAGCGGTCAATGCCTCTGACGAGGATATTGAAGAGGAACGCAGGCTGTTCTACGTAGCCCTGACGAGGGCGGAAGTGAACGCCTGTCTGAGTTTCGCCCGTCAGCGCTATAAATGGGGCAATCTGGAATTTTGTAACCCCAGCCGCTTCCTCCGCGAAATTGACGCCCGCTATCTCGACATGGACCACGTCAGCGAGTTCGCAGAACGACAGCCGTCACACCGCAGTTTCGCCCCGGAAAAGCCCGGATTCAGGCGCATAGACATGCCGGATACGACAATGCTGACCGACAAGTTGTCAAAACTGCGCCAAAAAACGGCCGCCAACGGAGACTTTGAAGCCTCCGACATGCGCGATATACAGGCGGGTATGACGGTCGAACACAAACGCTTCGGTACAGGAAAAGTGCAAAACGTCGAAGGCGACTATCCCGACCTGAAAGCCACCGTGTTCTTCCAAACTATGGGGCAAAAACAACTGATATTAAAATACGCGAACCTTAGAATTATCGAATAAATAAATATTTATTTTTAAATAATGGATTACAACGCAACCCGTACAAAATTAGCATTACCGGAGTACGGCCGGAACCTGCAGAATATGGTTGACCATATCCGCCATATCGAAGACCGCGCAGAACGAAACCGTGCCGCGCGTACCATCATCGACATCATGGCCAACCTGTACCCATACGTGCGCGACATCAACGATTTTCAGCATAAACTGTGGGACCATCTGGCTATCATGGCCGACTTCCAGCTCGACATCGACTACCCGTATGAACCACCCCGCCGCGAATCATTTAACGAACCGCCTAAAAAGGTGCCATACGAGGCCGGCCCAATCCGTCTGCGCCACTACGGGAAAATCACCGAGCTACTCATCGAGAAAGCCGCAACTCACGATGACGAACAGGAACGGGACGCCCTCATAAAGATGCTCGCCAACCACATGAAAAAGAACTACTTGGCATGGAACAAGGATTCTGTGGACGACGAGAAAATTTATGCCGACATCGCGCTGCTCTCCAACGGCCGCATCAAATGTGGCGACCTCGGACTGACCCAGACCAAAGACCTGCTGCAACAGCGCCCCCATAAACCGGCAAACAATGCCAACCAGCCGCGTAAAGCGCAGGGAAATCAGAACGGCAAACAGCAATACGGCGCCCATAATGGCCGAAACAACCGGAACAATGGTAACGGTAACAGCAACAATTATAAGCAGTACCGCAAAAACAGCTAAAAATGGGGGTTTTCAGTATTGAAGGCGGACGCAGGCTGTATGGCGCCATAGAACCACAAGGCGCTAAAAACGAGGCTCTACAGGTCATCTGCGCCGCGTTGCTGACCTCCGACGAGATTACAATCTCAAATGTCCCCGAAATCAGCGACATCCTCAATCTGCTCGACATGCTCAGAGGATTGTCCGTGCGCGTAGAACATCCTGCACATGGCGTGTTCGTAATACAGGCCGACAATCCCGACCTCAATTATATGCAGACGCCCGACTTTGCCCGGCAAGCCGTAGGGCTGCGCGGTTCAGTGATGATTGCAGGGCCATTGCTTGCCCGCTTCGGACGTGCGTTCATCCCCCAACCCGGCGGCGACAAAATAGGCCGCCGCCGCCTCGACACCCACTTCGACGGACTGAGAAAGTTGGGCGCCGACTTCCGCTTCCTTCCCGAAAAAAGCGCATACACTGTGAACGCCCCCCGTCTCACGGGCTGCTACATGCTGCTCGAAGAGGCCTCCGTAACCGGCACCGCCAATATCATCATGGCCGCCGTTACTGCCTGCGGCGTTACCACAATATATAACGCGGCATGTGAACCGTATATTCAGCAATTGTGCATTATGCTGAACAATATGGGCGCCAACATAACCGGCATTGGCTCTAACCTGCTCACGATTGTCGGCGTCAGCGAACTGCACGGATGTCAGCATCGAGTGCTGCCCGACATGATTGAAGTAGGCAGCTTTATCGGCCTCGCCGTTATGACCGGCTCCGACCTGCTGCTGCGGAACGCAGGAACGCAACAGCTTGGCATTATACCGGACGCCTTCCGCCGCCTCGGCATCCGAATTGATATTGACGGCGACAACATCCGGATTCCCGAACAGGAACATTATGAAATTGAGACCTTCATTGACGGCTCAATTATGACCATTGCCGATGCCCCCTGGCCAGGACTGACCCCCGACCTGCTGAGCGTATTCCTCGTCGTTGCAACCCAGGCACGGGGCAGCGTACTAATTCACCAAAAAATGTTTGAAAGTCGCCTGTTCTTTGTGGACAAGCTCATAGACATGGGCGCCAGCATCATCCTGTGCGACCCGCACCGCGCCACCGTGATAGGAATCGACCGTAAATACCGCCTGCGTCCGGCAACAATGGCCTCACCGGACATCCGCGCCGGAGTAGCCCTGCTCATCGCCGCCCTCTCCGCCGACGGCGTCAGCAATATCAGCAATATCGAACAGATTGACCGCGGATACGAACATATTGACGCCCGCCTGAACTCTATCGGGGCAAAAATCACAAGAACCGAGTAACCAATCACGCATCATTTCTCCATATTTGTTAACTCCGATAAAAATAATACGCAAAAAATAGCGGACGTATCAGAAAAAGTATTATCTTTGCGCCGCATTTTTTAATATAAAGTCTAATTTATTAATCTAAGTACGTAAGAATGACAGAAATTAACAACGAAAGCCTTCCTGAGGAAGTCCAGGAAGTGTCGGCAGTCCAGGAAGCACCGACAGCCCCATCCGAAAAGTTCGACTGGGACGCCTTGGAAGCCGCCGGTAAAGGATTTGCCGGACAGAAAAATCAGGCATTAGAGAGCCGCTACAACAGCACCCTGAACCTCGTCAACGAGCGCGAAGTGCTGGACGGAACGGTCATCTCCATGAACAAACGCGAAGTAGTGGTTGACATCGGCTACAAATCTGACGGCATCGTCAGCCTCAACGAGTTCCGCTACAACCCCGACCTGAAAGTGGGCGACAAGGTAGAGGTCTATATTGAGAACCTGGAAGACCGCAAGGGGCAGATGATTCTCTCCCACAAGAAAGCCCGCGCAACCCGCTCATGGGACCGCGTCAACGAGGCTCTGGAAAGCAACGAAATCATCAAAGGCCTCATCAAGTGCCGTACTAAAGGCGGCATGATTGTGGACGTCTTCGGCATCGAAGCCTTCCTGCCCGGCTCACAGATTGACGTTAAGCCTATCCGCGACTACGACGTCTTCGTGGGCAAAACGATGGAATTTAAGGTGGTGAAAATTAACCAGGAATTTCGTAACGTGGTCGTTTCACACAAGGCCCTCATCGAGGCCGAGCTGGAACAGCAGAAGAAAGAAATTATCTCCAAATTGGAGAAAGGACAGGTACTTGAAGGCACCGTTAAGAACATCACCTCCTATGGCGTATTCATCGACCTGGGCGGCGTTGACGGCCTGATTCATATCACCGACCTCAGCTGGGGACGCATCGCGCATCCCGAAGAAATCGTCAAGTTAGACCAGAACATCAATGTGGTAATCCTGGACTTCGATGACGAGAAGAAACGCATAGCATTGGGACTTAAACAATTAACCCCGCACCCGTGGGATAACCTCGACCAGGAAATCAAGGTAGGCGACACCGTCAAGGGCAAGGTCGTGGTCATGGCCGACTATGGCGCCTTCGTGGAAATCGCCCCCGGTGTGGAAGGACTGGTTCACGTTTCGGAGATGAGCTGGTCACAGCACCTGCGTAGCGCCCAGGATTTCCTCAAAGTGGGCGACGAGGTGGAAGCCCAGGTTCTCACCCTCGACCGCGACGAGCGCAAAATGTCGCTGGGCATCAAGCAGTTGCGCCCCGACCCGTGGCAAAATATCGACGAGCGCTTCGGCATCGGCACCAAACACATGGCCAAAGTGCGCAACTTTACTAACTTCGGCGTATTTGTGGAAATCGAAGAAGGCGTTGACGGTCTGATTCATATCTCCGACCTCAGCTGGACAAAGAAAATCAAGCATCCGGGAGAGTTCACTTCTCTGGGCGCCGAAATCGAAGTGGTGGTACTCGAAATCGACAAGGACAACCGCCGCCTCAGCCTCGGCCACAAACAACTCGAAGAGAACCCGTGGGAAGTCTTTGAGAACATCTTTGCGGTTGATTCCGTCCACGAAGGCACTATCACCGAGCTGTATGACAAGGGCGCCACTATCGTGCTGCCGTATGGCGTGGAAGGCTTCGCAACCCCGCGACACCTGATAAAAGAAGACGGTACGCAGGCTGTGAAAGACGAGAAACTGCTCTTTAAAGTTATAGAGTTCTCCAAAACCGCCAAACGCATCATCCTGTCGCACTCCCGCGTGTGGGAAGACGAGAAGAAGATTGCTAACGGCGAGGTGATAGAGAAGAAAGTTATCACCCCCCGTCCGAAGCGGGTCAAGGCAGCTGCACCGGTGCAGGCGCCGCCTGTAGAGGCCGCGCTACCGGTTGTGGAAAAGACCACACTTGGCGACATCAGTGAACTTGCCGCCCTGAAATCGCAGATGGAAGCCGAAGAGCACAAAGAGAATCAATAATCCCGTGCTATAATGGCCGAGACTTTGCGCTTACACATCCTCGGAAGCGGCTCTGCTACGCCGACTTCCGCAAGATACCCCTCCGCCCAGGCGCTTTATGCGTCCGGGCGGTACTTTTTGATTGACTGCGCCGAGGGTACACAGCGCCAAATCCGCTGTAACCATATCAGCTTCGATAAAATCGGCCATGTTTTCATTTCCCACCTGCATGGAGACCACTTCTTCGGCCTCATAGGGCTGATTTCTTCCATGATGCTCATGGGACGTACCGCCGAGCTGCACATCTTTGCCCATGCTGACCTGCAACGCTATACCGGACACCAGCTCGACATTCTCGCAATGAACGACCTCGGCTTCCCCCTGATTTTCCACTCCCTGAACCCGCAACAGCCGGAACTCATATTTGAGGATAAGAAAATGCGCATTATTTCTTTCCCGCTCAAACACCGTATAGCCTGCTGTGGATTCCGCTTCGACGAAAAACCGCGCCTGCCGAACCTGCATCCCGAACAGCTAAGAGCCTTTGCCGTGCCGGTATCAGCAATGAAAAGCCTGAAAGCAGGCAACGACTTTATCACCCCAAACGGAGAGATAATCCCGAATGGCATATTTACGATTCCCCCGCCAAGGCCCCGCTCGTATGCCTACTGCTCCGACACTGCATTTTCGGAGGCGGTAGTTGATGCGGTACACGGTGTGAGCGTTCTCTATCACGAGGCTACTTTCAGTAAAACCGACCGCCTTGCTGCCACCGAAACGTTTCACTCCACTGCAGTTGACGCTGCCGAATGTGCCCGCCGTGCAAATGCCGAAAAACTGCTGCTCGGACACTTCTCCTCACGCTATAAGAGCACTGACGGACTGCTGGCCGAAGCCCGCGAAATATTCCCCGAAACATACGCCGTCAACGATAACGACATTTATGACATAGACCATATCAAATGCCATGAAACTGACCGTTAACAACATGATTTCGCTGGAAATTCTGCGCCACGACCACGCCTTCATTATCTTCCAGGCCATCGACCAAAACCGCGAGTTCCTTGCACCGTGGCTGCCTTTTGTGGATACTGCGTATTCACAGGAAGATTCGGAAGAATTTGTCAGAGCCGTATTGAACGAAAATTCGCGGGAACAAGTCTTCGTTATTCGCTTCCATGACCGCTTCGCCGGATTAATAGGCCTCAAAGATATTGACAACTTCAACGACAGGCTGGAAATAGGATACTGGCTTACCAAAGACATGACCGGACACGGAATAATGCTGCAATCGGTCCGCACTCTGATTGACTTCACGGTCAGAGAATACGCCATCAACAGAATCCAGATACGGTGTGCTGTAGGCAACACTGCCAGCGCTTCCATCCCCAAAAAACTGGGATTCACTTTTGAGGGGATAGAGCGCGCCGGCGAAAAGCACAGTCACGGATATGTTGACCTCGAAGTATATAGTTTGCTGCGTAAAGAGTGGGATTCCTTAACTCTACATTAAATTTCACATTTTTCAGGCTCTTTTAAGGCAAAAATTATCATTGAATTTTTTACCGTTTTGTTCGATTTTTTAATTTTGCACGGTTTTTCAGTTTAGCACGGTTTTTGTATAAATGGCATGTAACTGAAATGAGTGAATGTAAAAATTCAGCAAATCGAACAACTAAAATTGTATTCGTATGAGTGACAGGATTTTACGGAAGACGTTATATCGCGTTCTGCGGAAAACCGGAGTACCGCGTAACAATATAGAACTGACGGCATCTTTCAGCGATGACCTGAACTTCGACCATATAGACTGGGCAATATTTCTGTACCACATGGAGGTACACTTCAATATAGCCTTAGATGAGAACCAGGTAGCAGGGCTTGCCAAAATCGAGGATTCCCTCAGATTATTGCAGGATTAAAGCCGATGCAGGACTTCCGCATCAATATAACCGGAACAGCGCATAACCCAACTTGCACAAAAAATCCCGATTTACATATATTTCCATCCCACTTCTGATTTGCGCTGTTTCTCTTCGAGAAGGGTATTGACGATTTCCTCAAACAGGCGGGTGGCGCCCGCATAGCCGACCGACAAGCGGTGGGCGGCGCCAATGCGGTCATGAATCGGAAATCCGGTACGAACCAGCGGAATATCAAGTTTTCGGGCAATATAATAGCCTTTGCTGTTGCCAATAAACAGGTCCGGTTGCAGGTTACGGGCTGTAATCGTTTCTTCCATCTGCTCAAAAGTCATTCCTTGTACAATCATCATCTCTTCAGAGAATCGCTCTCCGAGTGTGGCTTTCAGTGTTTCACGCAGACGTCCGCTCTCGCCGCCGGAGGCGCACAGCACGGGCGTGATGCCGATTTCAACGGCAAAAGCGGTGAGCGCAACCACCAAATCTTCTTCGCCATAAATCACAGCCCGCTTGCCGGACACGTATTTATGGCCGTCCACGTAGAGGTCAATGAGCCGTCCACGCTGCCGGACATATTTCTCAGGAACAGCAGTGCTCGACACTTCCGCAAGCAGGTCAAAAAAGCGGTCGGTTTCGCGGATACCGATGGGGATTCCGGTACGCTTCAGGGGCACGTCGAGGCTGTCGCGCAGGTATTCTCCGGCCGACTGCTTGACTGGAATAATATTTCCCAGCTCGACAGAGAGCAGCGCCATGCCGGAGCGTCGCAATGCCGCGAGGCCGGTGCCACCTTCGGGAATACGGCGGTAGGTTTCCCACGACACGCTGTCGAGCGTATCGGAATAATCGGGAAAAAGCATCGCCTCGATGCCGAAATCTCCGATAATTTCCTTCAAATGCCGGATGTCTTCCGGCGAGATGAGGTTGGAAAAAAGGTTGATATGCCTGCCAACATCCCCGTTTTTATCCGCGAAAGTCTTGACTGTCGCAAACACTGCCTGATGAAAGCCCTCATAATGGGTGCCCCCATAGCTCGGAGTAGAGGCGAAAACCATCTCTGTATCAGGCTCTTTCATGGATTTATATTCGTAAATCAGGCGATTCACATCCTCACCGATAGTTTCGGCCAGACAGGTGCTGGCAATTGCGATTACCTGCGGATGATACTGGCTGATGATGTTGTCGATGCCGGTATTAAAATTGCGATTACCACCGAATATTGTTGTTTCTTCGCTGAAATTTGACGAGGCAATATCCATCGGTTCACGGAAATGGCTGATGAGGTAGCGGCGGATATATGTTGCGCAGCCCTGCGAGCCGTGGAGCATGGGCAGGCAGCCTTCGATGCCACGAAAGGCAAGACAGGCGCCAAGCGGGGCACAGGCTTTACAGGCATTGCAGGATGCGGCCTCTTCGGAGATTTCTTCTTTCGGGTGTATGTCAGCCTCTTGTCTCATATTTTGAGCTTTTGTTCAATATAACTGTTAATTTCAATCAATCCGCAGGTCATATTACGGATGTCCTCGTCAGTTGGCGTTTGATAGCCGAATCCGTCGAGCGAGCAGATGCTCTCAAAGCGCCCCACAGCACGGGCAATATCTTTAAATGTTGCGGGCAGTCCGGGGTCAAGCCGCGCAGCCTCGCTAAACAGCGCCAACGGCACGTGGTGCTCTGCCATTTCACCCAAATGTGCAATATAGGCCACAAACAGTTTCTCAAAACAGAGTACGCAGATGTTGTAGCGCAATGCCGGAGTGAAGCGGCTTGTGCGGTCGAGGCTGCGCTTCAGCGTAGCAAGATATTTGCATGCCTCAGCGTATGTGGTGCGGGCAACAGTTTCCTCGTCCAAAAGCTCCACTATATTTTTATTTGTCATGGTCATCGTTTTATGAAGTCCCACACCGGACTTTTTACTGTTTCATAGACTTCTTTTGCGAAATTGAGCATGCCTTCGTATCCGGCAAGGGCGAGTTTGCGCTCGTGGTTATGGTCGCAGAACCCTATGCCGAGTTTGTAGGCGATGGGACGTTCCTTGACGCCGCCGATGAAGAGATTTGCGCCGGTCTGTTTTACAAATTCGGAGAGTTCAACGGGGTTGGAATCGTCAACGAGGATGCAGCCGTCATCGCAGATTTCTTTTAGCAGACGGTAGTCTTCGGTATTGCCGGTCTGTGTGCCTGCAATCACGGTTTTAACGCCTATCAGCCGCAATGCCTTGACCAACGAGATGGCTTTGAACGCCCCGCCGACGTATATCGCCGCCTTATTGCCCTGCAATGCCCGTTTATACGGCTCCAATGCGGGTAAAAGACGGGTCAGTTCGGAACGGACTATTTCGGTAGCCGCCTCGAAAAGCCCGTGTCCAGCCCTGCTATCCCCAGTTTGAGGCCCCCTGCTGTCCAGTATTTTCGCAACCTCATACAACGCATCCGACATATCCTCAATTCCGAAATACGATACCTTGATGAAAGGGATACCGAATTTTTCTTTCATCCATTTTGCCAAATGCAACATGGAGCCGGAGCATTGTACCACATTAAGTGAAGCGCGATGGGCATTGCGGATGTCCCGTACTCGTCCGTCGCCGGTGATTGAAGCCACAATTTGAACGCCCATACGGCGGTAATATTCCTGCAAAATCCACAGCTCTCCGGCAAGGTTGAAATCGCCTAAAATATTGATGCTGTATGGCGATACTTCTTTGCTGTCATCGGTTCCGACGAGGCTTGCCATAGCATCGCAGGCAATTTTATAGCCGTCTTTTTTCGTCCCCTGAAAGCCTTCCGACTGAACGGGAATCACGGGAATACCTTTCCGCTTTTCCATTTGACGGCACACCGATTCCACGTCGTCGCCAATCACGCCCACAATGCAGGTGGAATAAACAAAAGCTGCTTCCGGCTTATATTTATCTATCAGAGAATCAAGTACTTGGAACAGTTTTTTCTCGCCGCCGAACACGATGTGCTTTTCACGCAGGTCGGTTGAGAAGCTGTTACGATGCAGTTCCGGACCGGACGACATCGCCCCGCGAATGTCCCACGTGTATGCGGCACATCCTATCGGACCATGCACCAGATGCAAGGCGTCGGCAATGGGATACAGCACTACCCGCGAGCCGCAAAAAACACATGCCCGCTGACTCACCGAACCGGGAATGCTCGGACGTCCGCCCGCAAGCTCGCGCGTATCTTTGCCCTTGGTTACAATCTGGGCATCGCGCCCCTCTAAAAAATTGCTCATTGTAGCTGAATCTCGCATATTAAACCTCGCATCTCAAATATTGTGCCAATTTGTTTTTGATATACAATATACTTAATATCAGCTGTTTACAAAAAATACGAAAATTTCAGAAATGTAGAAATACAGAAAAATCCTACATTTTTGTAGGATTTTTTCGCAATGACGGCGACAAACAGCGCCGCGCATAAACGCTCTTCCTGTCTATTTTATCTCCTGCTTTATTAGCATCACAGGTCCGAATAATCCGGCGGGTTGCAGCGGCGAATCCTGCCGATAATAGTACCACAGATTGAACGTTTTACGTCCCTTTGACGGACGCGGTTCGTTCTTAAGGAACCAGTCGGGGAATGATTTCATGGCGTGTCCATTATCGCCTGCATCGTTGCCCCACTC
>JAISSS010000008.1 GCA_031272965.1 Bacteroidales bacterium
CAGTGTTTGCCTCGTCCGAAGCCAGCGATTCTATATAAAACATACATTCGCTGTCGGCATTGGTAAGCGTAACCTTGCCGTAACTTTCGCCGGTAGCGAGGTCGTACCACAGATTGTCGTAGTTGACGTCTCGGTCCATGTCAATTCCGTTTTTTTCCACGATAGAGGCGTAGTCGATAGAAAATCGTGCAAAATAGATGAATTTATCGGTCGAGAATATCGGCGACAGGAAGATGCGCGGGTTGTTTCTGCGGACAGACGGGGTACGCACTAACAGAGGCGTGATTTTTTTGTCGCGGGTCAGTTTAAACACCGTATCCGACGAATAGTCGGAAATAATGAAGTCTTTCCCGAAACACCAGTTGCCGGGACCGCCTGCCGTAAACATGCCGCTCTCGCTTTTAACGGAGTTTGAATACCTTTCGGCAAACGAGATGTCAAGTTCGCCGACGGGTTGTCCGTCTTTTTTCGACAGCAACAAATAGGGCTTTTCGAGCATTTTGTCGTTAAACAGCGACATACGGTCGTAGCCCAGCAAGGTGTCGCCACCGAAATCAAACAGGTGCAGGTTTGACGATTTTTCAGGAAATGCCAGAGTGCGCCGATAGTTGCCTGTTTCGGAAAAAACTAAAAATTTCCTGAACGTCAGCACAAAAATCTCGCCCGCAGCCTCGTCATAAACCGCGCTGTGGATAAAGTCATATTCTTCGGGGCCCTGACCTTTGCGGTTGAACGCGGCAATATTCCTGCCGTCGCCCTTAAATACAAAGATATCGCCGCGGTTGACGTCGGCGACGACTATCCGCTTTTCCGAAACGTAAATCGGCAATGCCTGGTCGTCCATCAAAATGCTGTCGGCAGGCTCAAGCGGCACATATTCGATGGCTTTGGCGATTTCCTGCAACACAAGCGTCTTTTCGGGATACGCTGCTTTCAAGTCGATGTCGCCTGCCGGTTTGCCGTGTTTACATGCGGCAAGGGTAACTGTCAGTCCCGCAGCACAAATAAATTTGAAAAGTTTTAAGTTCCTGTTTTTCATATTTAATTATTGAGTGTATATTTTTCTTCAATGAAGTATCTTCATGTTTACCAGGTCGATGCGGGTGTTTGTTGCTTTGAGAATTTTGAAGCGGTAGCGTCCGATGGTTATCAGGGTATTGACCTTGGGGATGTTTTCGTAGTGGGCGAGGATGAATCCGGCAAGGGTCTCATAATGCTCGTCATCGGGGAACTCGAAATGGTATTTTTCATTGAGGGCGTCCATCTCCATACGAGCGGAGAGGATGTATTCATTTTTGCCTATCTGTTTGTCTATCAGGTCTTTGGTGTCATGTTCGTCTTCTATCTCTCCGAAAATCTCTTCCAGGATGTCTTCAATGGTAACGATGCCGGCTGTTCCGCCGAACTCGTCAATGACCACGGCGATGCTGCGGTGCTGTTGAATCAGTCGGCTGAGCAGTTTGCGGGCAGACATGGTTTCGGGTGCCATCATCACGTCGGTCAGGGCGTCGCGGACAGTAGCAGGGTTGGCAAATATGGCCGACTGGTGGACGTAGCCCAATATGTTGTCGATATTGTTTTCATAGAGCAGGATTCGCGAATATCCGGTATCAATAAATCGCTGCCGGAGTCCCTGCAGGTCGGCATTGATGTCGAGTGCCTCAATTTCGGGACGCGGAGCCATGACCTCTCTGAGTTTCACCTTTGAGAAATCGAGGGCATTACGAATCAGTTTAACTTCGTTCTCTTCGTCGGGTTGCTCGCGCAGTGGCAGGAAATCTGTAGGTGATGCCGAAGAGTTCTGTCGCAGCCCGTAATCATGCGGTTTGGCGAAGGTCAGTAGCAGTTTGACGAGGGGATAAAAAAGGCACCAGAACGCGAAAAACGGGACAGCAAATATGTCGAGTATGTTTGCCGGTTTGACATTGTTCAGCAATGAAGGCAGCAGCATAGTCATAAATATTGTGGCTACTGTGGCTACGGCAGCTATAAGCAGCGCGGCGCTCCATCGCTCCGGGAAAAGTTCTGTAAGGTAGGGCAATGGCTCTGCCCCCGATGTTTTTAGCGCATCTGCCAGCATAAGGCTCATACACAGGCACAATATGGCCAATGCGAAGCAGTAGCCTATTTGCGCGGTCCCGACGAACTGCTGTGGATGACAGACATACAGCCTGCGTACAGGGGAATTGAGCGATTGTTCATTTCCTAAATCAAAGCGGAACTTGCTTGCTGCGATATATGCGGTCTGCATAAGGGCAAAGAAACGCAGCAATATTATTGCGGCAAGCGCTGATATGAGCAACGGAACAATCATAGGTTGCCGTTTACGGTTGTGTCAGGTATGGCCGGTACCGGCGCAGGGGGCGGTGCGGTCTGCGGAAGTGGAACGGGCGTCCCTGCGCCGAGAGAATCCGTCGGCACAGCGCCATTGGTGGCAAGGCTGTCGCGCGGGGCGGGCATTGTCATATATACTTCGCTGTTAGTGATATGCAGAACATACCAGTCGCTCATTTCCTGGTCTGATTCCATGCCTACGCCATTGATAATCACATCTTTGCGGATGATTTTTACGAACTTGTCCGAATAGAATTTTTTGCCTTTTTCATCCCACGTGAGCTCTTCGGTTTTCAGGGTGTCGCCTGTCTGGTTAATCGCTATCACGTTGTTTTTCGCTACCCAGCGGCTTTCTTTCTCGAAATTGCGGGCATAATCGGCCATGATACGCGAGGTTATCTCCATTTTAGCGTTATACTGTTCAATTTCGACGCCATTAGGGAACTCTGTATAAGGGTCTTTGGTGTCCTGGTCGAACTGAATCATGCGCGGAGTTGTCAGCTTGAACCGGATAATGCCGGAATCGGAATACAGCAGTTGGAAATTCCGCGCATCTACTCCGGGCATGTTCGATTCGTCAATCATCTCCTTGATTTTTTCGACCTTGTTATTTTCGCAGCCCTCACACAGCAGCGACACGCAAAAAAACGCAATCATTCCCCACGTTATGTGGGGAATGATTGGTAAGAAGCGCCCGCGTCTTATGTTTATGTGCATTTTATTTTCTTGCACGGACGCGGGTTTGTTCGTTAATCCAGCTGCCGATGGTTATTGCCTGCCCCTCGGTAAATCCCAGGAAGAACAGCGTCTCTTTGTCAGGGAAATGCTGCATGAACTTTGTGATGCGTTCATTAGCGAGCTGAAATTCGTTGGGGTCAATACGTTTGGCCTTTTCGTAATAGTCAACGGCGACCCAGTAAACCTGGCGGTGTTCGTTGTCGTCCTTGCCATACGAGGCGGCGCTGGCGGCATAGATATCCCCGATAAGGATGTATGCTTTTGCGAGGTTGGGGTCATTCTCGATGGCTTTACGGGCGTAACCGCGGGCTTCTGCGGCTTTCTTTTCGACCGTCATGGTGAAGTTGGCTAATCGCAGATAGCTTCGGGCCAGCTTAATGGGGTCTTCTTCCTGCGAGATGGCCTCATTGAGGTATTTCTTGGCCTGTTCGTTGTCGTTGCGTTTGAGGAACAGGCCGGCCATGTTGTATGCGGCTTCCGCACTGGGATTGAGTTTGTACTGACTTTCAGTGGCTTTGGCATACAGCTCGCTGTCGGTGCAATCCTGACTGTCGAGTGCACGAAGCATCACGCCCAATTTGTCAGCATCGTCTTTGATTTCGTCGAACTTGGCTGAATAGCCATCTACTAAGGTCTCGCAGTCGGCGGCGCCAGACCGCAGGAACGTATTGTCAATGGATTCCTTCACGGCCAGCAACCCGACGTTTCCGGCTTCTTTGGCGATTTGGGCGTCAATGATTTCGGTCGCGGTATTATAGTTGGCCATGACCTCATCTGACGACAGCTCGCCCATGCGGGCTAACCGGGTGGTGGTTTTCATGAAGAAGTCAACATCGGCTGCATCAGTGTCGTTTTTTAGCAGGTCGATGGAGGCCTTCAGGTCGTTATAGCCGGCCTTATACAATTGCTTGATGTCGTCGTCGGAGAGACTTTCGCGGATTTTGAACGCGATGAAGTTGGAACCGCGACGGCCCAATACGCGCCCTTTATCGTCAGGGAAGTGCTTGATGCGCTGGTCGTAGATGCGCATCAGCGTGTCCACGTATTCGTCTTTGACCTTCTCGTCTTTGGCCTTCTCTATCTTTTCGGAATAGATAGAGGCGCCGTGTATGTAAAGGTTACGGGTGGAACGGGGGTACTTGTTCAGCAGGTTCTTCAGATAGGGGATAGCCTCGTCGTATTTTTTCTCCTTGACGGCCTGGTCGAACATGGAGTAGTCGTTGAGGAAATCACTTTCTTTGGCTTCCACTAACTGGTCAACTGTTCGCAGGTCTGCTTCGCCCCTACCTGCGGCCGCTGCAGGAGCTTTCCCGTCGAAATAGAAGTCTATCTCGTTTTTAGGGTTCGCTTCCAGGTCAAGCCGCTTGGACTCGTCGATAAACGTAAACTTGAGCCATTTACTGCCCTCGCCAACGGCTATCTGGTACTTGCCGTCAAAACTGGTCATAAACGACTCCTTCGATTTGTGACCGGTAACAGTGATTCCGGCCGCAGGTTTACCTTCTTTATATACGGTACCGCTAATGGTACGCTGTGCCTGCGCCACGCTAAATAGTGACGCTAAAAAGAACGTCAATAAACCGATTCTTACAAAACAAAATTTCATACTCAAAACAATTTATATTTCTCAAAATTTCTAATTCCGTAGTATTGCTTAATATCAAATGACGTGCCAAAAATACACATTTTTAAGATACGAAAGATACCGCTTTATACGTAATCATGTTTTTTAGCCCGTTTTTTTCGATAAATTATAACGGAGAATGTGGTCTAAGCCGATTAATCCGAGCTCTTGGATAATAAAAACCTGTTTTTTTAATCTTTTTGCCAAAAAACGGGCATCTCCGCCAGTAATTATGACCATTAAATTATCGTGAATTTTTTCGGACATCGCTATGGCATACTCTGTCTCGGCCACAACGCCACGCTGTACGCCGAGCTGTATGGCCTCATCGGTGGTGCGTCCCACCTCCGGCAATGGGCGGTCAGACGGCGACAGCAATGGCAGACGGCTGGTAAACCGGTTCAATGCGGTAAATCGCATTTGCAGGCCGGGCGATATGGCGCCGCCCAGATAATCGCCCGTCGCCGTTATGATATCGGCAGTTATGGCGGTGCCCGCATCAATGACCATCAAATTCTGACGGGGGTACAGCGCAACTGCCCCTACTGCTGTCGCCAGCCGGTCGCTGCCCAGCGTCTCCGGCGTCTGATAACAGTTCCTTATCGGCAACGGCGTCCGCCCATTCAGAAAAATCATATCGGAGAACCGCCCGCATAGAACCGCGGCCAGCTGCGCCGGACAATCCCCGCTCGTGCCCAGAATAGCATGCTCCGTATGCGGCTCCCCGTTGGCAACTCTCGAAATGTCGTCAACATCTAACGCCGCAGTATCAGCTTTCCATGTACAGCGGCCATCGTCAAACAGCGCTATCTTGCTGCACGTATTGCCAATGTCTATTACCAAATTCCGCATCTGCTTTGCCGTTATTCATATTATAAAGGTACAAATATACGCGAAAAAAATGAAACAGAAATCACCGCTGATAAAACGAATTGAAATATTCATAAACTCTTTACAGACTATTAACAGTAACGGATAAAAATAAAATTCGGGACTTTTTTCGTGAAAAACGGGCGACATTTGAGCAAAATCCCTTACTTTTGCTAAGAAACTTGAGTAGTTTATTATATATGGAGTTATTGAAAGACATCATCTGCAAGGCACGTAAGCTGGGTAAGCAGATAGTGTTGCCGGAAGGGACGGAACCGCGTACTTTAAAGGCAACGGAAATAATCCTCAAAGAGGGTATAGCGAAGGTCATCCTGCTGGGTGCCCCCGCAAAAATAGAGGCTGAAGCTGCGAAGAACGGCGTCAATATTAGCGGGGCAACGCTGATTGACCCCGCCGCGGACAGTCGGCGGGCGGTTTATGCTGACCTTATGGTCGAAATACGCAAGTCGAAGGGGCTGCTGAAGGAGCAGGCGCTGGACATGCTCAACGACCCCTTAGTGTTTGCACCGCTCATGATTAAAAATGGCGACGCCGACGGAGAGATTGCAGGCGCTGTCAATGCTACCGGCGACGTGCTGCGTCCGGCATTGCAGTTCGTCAAGACAATGCCCGGAGTGAGCGTAGTGTCCGGCGCATTCCTGATGTTTGTCAATAAGCCGCAGTTCGGCGCCAATGGCGTACTCGTGTTCGCCGACTGTGCCGTGATGCCGAACCCTGACGCACAACAGCTTGCCGAAATCGCAATAACTACCGCAAAAACTGCCAAAGCGCTCACCGGCATGGAACCGCAGGTGGCAATGCTGAGCTTCAGCACCAAAGGCAGCGCTAAACATCCGTTGGTGGATAAGGTTACTCAAGCTCTGCAAATCGCCCGCCAACTCGCCCCTGACCTGCAAATCGACGGCGAAATGCAGGTCGATGCAGCCTTAGTGGGAGAGGTGGCAAAACTAAAAGCCCCCGGCAGTCCCGTAGCCGGTAAAGCCAACGTGCTGGTGTTCCCCGGCCTCGAAGCTGCAAATATCGGCTACAAACTCGTGCAACGCCTTGCCGGAGCCGAGGCGATTGGCCCTATCCTGCAAGGAATGGCCGCTCCTGTCAATGACCTCTCCCGCGGCTGCTCGGTAAGCGATATTGTTAATATGGTGGCCATTGCCGCAAATCAGGCCGCCGATAACTAAAATTGAAAATTATGTCTAATGAAATTCACGAAGCCATCGAAGAGTTCGGGCTAATAAGAAAAGATAAAACTAAATCACTGTTCTCGAAAATCGGCATCGTCGGATGCGGCGTCGTCGGCCAAAATATCGCATTGGCGGCCAGCTCCTGCGGAATAGAGGTGGTCTTCCTCGAACTCAATGACGAAAAAATCAGCGAAGTTACTGCGAAAATGGGCCGCGTACTCGATTTCCGTATCGAACACTGGGGGCTTACACAGGGCGAAAAACGCGCCATACTTTCCCGTATCACCGGAACCCTCGACTACAGCCAACTGACCGGCTGCGACTGCGTGATTGAGGCAGTGAACGCATATACTCATGACGGTAATATCGCCGAAAGAAAAACCATCTTTAAGCATATCGAAAACGTGGTGGCGCCCGACTGTATCATCGCCACCAATTCCAACACTGTGGAAATCACGGAGCTGTCATCAGAACTGACGCATCGTGAACGCACGGTGTGCCTGCATTTTCTCGTGTCCTCGCCGGAAGCGGTGGCCGTTGAAGTGGTCAAAGGACTCTATACTTCCGATGTGGCCTACGAAAAAATCTGCCAGTTCGTTACAATGCTCCGCCGCAAGGTGATTCCGG
Organism: Bacteroidales bacterium; assembly: GCA_031272965.1. GTDB lineage: Bacteria > Bacteroidota > Bacteroidia > Bacteroidales > Prolixibacteraceae > JAISSS01. Next base: position 7,396 of record JAISSS010000008.1, read on the forward strand.
TGGTAGAATCTGCGGGATTAGTCAGTGTCCGTCTGTTAGTGGTGCTGCTCAATGAGGCCTGCACCGCCGTGATGGAAGGCATTGCTTCTATCAGCGATGTTGACGAGACCATGCGCATCGGGCTGGGTATGAGGATGGGCCCCTTTGAAGTGGCCGATAAAATCGGGTTGGACAAACTCGAACTATGGATGGAAAATGTCTATAACGAATTTGGCGACATCCGCTACAAACCCTCGCCACTCATAAAACGCCTCGTCCGTGCCAAACAAACCGGTGTAAGCGCAGGCAAAGGATTCTATAAATACGACGATAACGGCCATAAAATCAGCTGACCGCTTATTTCTGTTTAAGCTGTTTTTTATTGACCGTAGATACTAACGGCACCGGTGGTATCGGCTCAATTCTCTTGACAGGGATGTTTTGAAAGAACCGGTATTCGCTGATGCCTTTGTTATATGTGTTAAGCAACTGTCGCGAATTTTTGGCAAAGGTGCGGATTTGCCGCCTGTATTGAGGCAGCAGTCGGGCAGTATCGGCCTCAAATTGAGTTACCGGCAAGATGTAATGTCGCGGCAGGCCACGCTCTACCGGCTTATATACCCATACCAAACTGTAGCCTGCCCACGAAACCCACACTCCTGCACTGTCCTTCTTCAACGCTACTTTTAGCAGGGCGCCGCCATCGCTGTTCTCGAATGGCTGATTTGATACCAAATTGCCAAGCGACCACGCGGTCAGTTGTCGGCAGCGCCCATCAGTGGCAACGTGCTTCTCCATCGGCTGAATCACATGCGGATGGGCGCCAATGACCAAATGAACGCCTTCTCTGCGCATCAGTTCTGCCAACAACTTCTGTTCGCGATTGGGCTGTCGCTCATATTCTGTTCCCCAATGCATGAACGCGATTATGACGTCCGGATTTGTCGTCTTCGCTGTGGCGATGTCTCTTAGAATGAGGGCGCTGTCAATTATGTTGATAATAAACGGCTTTTTCCATGGCAGCCCGTTGGTATCATAAGTGTAGTTCAGTATTGAGAAGTGCATATTGCCGGACGTAATCTGTAAAGGGTAGTTGCGGCTACGCTCCGCCGAATCGGGAAACATACCCGTATGCCGTATTCCGAGCGAATCAAGAACATGAATTGTCCGCAGAGCGCCCCCCGTTTCCCTG
>JAISSS010000015.1 GCA_031272965.1 Bacteroidales bacterium
CGTAGTATCAAATGCAAGGTTATACTCCGGTTGCGCGTGCAACTCACTAAAAACAACGCTCAATAGGGAAATTATCCCCACAAAAGTAGTAATTTTTTTCATAAATAGTGGACAGTGAATTTTTATTTCTGAAACTTCAAAACGAAAGCGTGTCTGCTTGGCGGATTTTTCTGCACCGAAGCAGGGATGCGGACTACAAAACCCATGCCGTTAGGGGCCCATGAGAGCGGGCTTGAATGGCCAAGCAAATATACCTTGCTGCCTTTTGCGGGACAGAACGAGTTGACGGCAATTACTGCCGGAACGTGCGTCTCGTCCTCGTCCGCCAAGTAAGCCGCATAAATATACTTGTCTTTTTGGGTGAAAACGAGCTTGGTTTCCTGATAGGGCGCCACAGCTTTTGTGCCATAAATTGCTTCGGAATTGACGTTCATCCATGCGCCTGTCTCTTTGAGGCGTTCATAGGCGTCAGGATGCCAGTCTCCGTCGGGGCCGGGCGCTATGTTTAGCAGGAAATTGCCGCCGCGCGAGACTATCAGCAACAGATTGTGGATGACCTCACGCGACGATTTGAAGTCGGGCTTCGGACGGTAGCACCACGAGTTGCCATCGAGCGTCATGCACGTCTCCCACGGGTAATCAAGCGCCTTGTCGGGGATGTACTGCTCAGGGGTGCGGTAGTTCTCCCACTCGCCGCCTCCACGAAACACTAACAGCGCCGAGGGCTGATTCTTGCGTATAGTCGTCGCAAAACGCTTATAATCAACCGGACAACCTACATAATCGAACCAGTAAATGTCGATTTTGCCATAGTCGCCGTCCGACAGCTCCGACATCTGACGGTCCATATAGTCCTGAAAATTAGCGAGTTTTTGCGGGTATTTCTTGACGTCATAGTTCATTTTGGCGCCGGTCGGCGGAAAATAACGCCACCAGAAATCGTCGTGATGCCAGTCTATTATGGAATAGTAGGCGCCGATTTTGAAGCCGTCGTTGCGGAACGCGCCGAAGATTTCTTTCGTGAGGTTGGAGCGCGGGTTGGTATGGAACGGACACGCGGCGGACGTTATCTTGTAGTCGTGCTGCTTGGTGTCGAACATGCAGAAACCGTCGTGGTGCTTGGTAGTGAACACTACATAGCGCATACCGGCGGCTTTTGCGGCGGCCGACCACTTCTCCGGCGCAAAGTTCACTGGATTGAACGTCTTTTGCAAGCCCTCATATTCATGTACATACTCGAAATAACTCTTGTCTTTCGGACGCTCGCCCCAGCCCTTGTCGGTAGGCTCTAACGTCCACGATTCGGCTACTCCCCACTGCGAATAGGGCCCCCAATGCATGAACAGCCCGAACTTCAAGTCCTGCCATTCATGCAGATTCTGAAGCACTTCCGGCTCTTTGGGGTAAACATACTGCGCTATGACGCTGCCCGCCGTGGCGCTGATTAACAATAAACTGAAAAATACTTGTCTGAAAATCATAATATATAATGTTCCTGAAAATCAATTATCTCATTTCCTCCTTTATCATTACTATTTTTACCGGACCTGCCAGGCCTGACTTGCGTAACGGGGAATCTTTTTTGAATTTTTTGATGTTGGTACGGGTATAGCGCTTTTCCGGAGGCAGGAACTCGTCGCCGATGAGACGGTTCGGCCAAAGGTTCACTACCTTGATTTCGAGAGTGTTCTCGCCTGCTTTGAGGGCGGCAGTTACATCTTTGATGAACGGCGGTTGCCACCACACGCCGAGAGGCTTCCCGTTGACGGATACCTCCGCGATGTTGTACATCTCGCCCAGATGCAGCAGAGACAAGGCACGACCGGTTCCCGAAGGCACAGTGAAAGATGTCTTATAAATCGCTGTGCCTGAATAATATTTGATGCGCTCGTCATCTGATTCGTTCCACAGCATAAGTTTGTCAAAGCGCACCGGTTCTACCGGCCCACCCCATTTCGCATCAAAAGACACTTCCCACGGCGCTGTGATAAGCAGAGTATCTACCGACATCGACACATTCCAAAGGGTATCGCCCCGCTGAAACATTTCACAGAGAAATTGCATCTCGGAAATCGAATTTCCGAAAGATTCAGTGCTCTCCGATATGGTATTCGTATCCGGTACCGGCTTGCGGAATACCACAAAAGTAGAACCGAAAGGCTCCAGCAACAGCGACAATGCGGTCTGCCCGCTTCGGAATTTATAGGACGGACATTCAATAATTTTGCCCGTTTCAGGGTTCCACAGTTCGGGGATTTTCCCGTTTACCCTGAACTCGAGATTCGAATATGCGGGCTGGTCTGTCCGGTTAACAACATAATATATATCGGTAAAATCAACAGAGCGGTGAATGTAGTCAAGTATAACATTCGGATTCGGGCTCAGATAGCTGAAATCGGGCTGTATGCCTTTGGCCTGCAAGACGTCGCGCGTTACAATGCTGTCATTACGCAGGTCAATGACAGTTGCACCCTCTTTTTTCATCTGCATCACTTTCCTGATTACTTTTTCGGGAACGGCATTGTGTTGTGGCAATACAAGCGCTCTATAACTCATGCCGTCGGGCAACACAATCATGCTGTCGCGGACGCTCATGCGTTCTAAGATTACTTCGGTGTTGCACACATCATAGTCATAGCCCTCACCCAAATCACTGTGAATATACTTGAACGGTACCTGATTGGGCACGTTATCGCCATAATAGTAGCATACGTCGCCGACGAACAGCCCCTGCGCGAGCATGAACGACACCCGACTGTTCCATTCCACGAAAGCAGGCACCTGTTCCCACCATGTAACATTAGGGTTGAAATGCGTACCGGCAAAATATTCGTTGCCGGGTTTGCCCGCTTCGTGGGGCGACATCGAGAAGGTGTGGAATATGACGCGGTTAAGGCCTTCGCAATAGACGCGGTCGAGGGTGGGCTTCATGTATGCAAAATCCTCTTCCCATTGCGGGCCTATGCTGGTAGGGCCTTCGGCCTGCACGAATCTGTGTCCGTAAATATGGGCCGCAGAAGCAGGTTGCTTGACAAACAGGCGGTCGGCCGGAGCTATGCGGTGCGTGGAAGCGCGAATCCAGAACTCACCCATCGGGATGTCGTTAAGCCCCTCATTTTTGAGAGCATCAATGGGCGCCGGATGCGGCCCCCCACTTTCGGGATGTATGCCGACGCCATCACGATGCGCCAAATCGCGTAGCCGTTGGTAGTGCTTCTCCCATATCAGGTCAGCAATCGTGCGACGGAAGTCGCGCAGGAAGCGATTGGAAGCATCACGGCTCTCAATGATGCGGCCTGCCAGAACCGGCAGATATGGCAACATATCGTAACCATGCGCCTTGCGGAACGCCTTCTCAAAGCCCTCCGTCCAGTTAGCCGCGCCCATTTCCCAGCTGTCATCGTGCAGATATTTAAGGCTGTGCAGATTCGCACGTCGCACGTCGTCAATAGCAATAGCGGCAGTGTGGGCATATTGAAAGTCGGTGGCCACAGCGCTCATATAATCTATGGCTAATCCGCCGCCCCCCGGACTGTGCGTGGAAACGCGGGCACCGGTACCGGTATATCCGAAGCGCATGACAAGCCACTTCCCCTCCGGGGCATCCCACGACAGATGACCGGCGCTGTCGATTTTACCGCTTACATCGACCACATCCTGCAATCGCGCATGGCAATCGCCATCCGGCGACGGCTCATCCTCCACAAGTAGCGGCCAGTTATAGCCAATAGCATTATTAGGGGTCTTTGGAATCGCTATCGAACGAACCGCTTTAAGCGGGTAGTTCTCCAATGGCTTAATCGAATCACTGTTTTGAGTCAGCCTTATGGCGAGGGCCGTTAGCGGCTTGAAAAACGGCACGCCTGTTACAGGGTCTTTCAGAAGCCCTGCCGGAACGGGCAGCTTCTCAGAAATCTTCCTGCCGCCTTCTACAGTGATTTCGCTGCTGACAAGTTTCTTGGCGCCATATTCGGGCGTTACCCAGGGACCGCCATCGTTCCATCCACTGGTGATGCTCAGGCTGAGCTCCAAACCGAGACTGTCGGCCACCTGACAGGCATACACAAACATCCGGCGCCATTCATCCGACATGTAGGTTAATCCCTGTGGCGTCTTCTCGGTTCGCTGGCCGTAAAAATCTCCGGCTCCACAGGCCGCATCAAAGACAATGCCCCCCATAAGGCCGGCACGTTTCATCGCCGTCAGGTCAGAGAGAATGCTCGCTCGCGATACATTGCCTTCGAGCCACCACCAAAATACCCGAGGACGGGCATAATCCGGCGGATTCTGAAAGTCCGCTTCAAGATTGACCGACGGCGTAAACGACGGCAAAAATTCCACCTCCCGCTGGCAGCCAACTGCCCCTGCCAGAATAATAAATAACCGTAAAAACAATATTTTTCTCATAGCATTTTTTTCTGCTGCAAAGATACAATAAAAAAATGAGCCGCAAATATTTTATGGCTTTTTTAGTATCAGTCTAAAAAAATATCCGTATCTTTGCAGCAAAATTAAGGCATATATGACACGCTATTTAGACCCCCGCAGCGACTTGGTTTTCAAGCGAATTTTCGGCGAGAACCCTGATTTAGCAATGAGTTT
>JAISSS010000062.1 GCA_031272965.1 Bacteroidales bacterium
ATACAGCAAATAAACCTGATTTTTTTCTAACGCTACGCATTAGAAAAAAAATGAGTTAAGGCACTATAACTCAATGAGTTAAAACTTCAAAATTTTTCTAACGCTTAATTTGGGATTAATATGATTCTTTCAGCGCAAAGAGCCCAAAGAAAGAATCCTGAAAAATAAAAAAGCCCGCGTATCAATATTTTTTGTATTTTTGCCTGATTTTGCGGCCTGAACGCTGCGATAACTTATTTTATTTTTTATTAACTGTAAAAAACGATAATTATAGATGGAAAAACTCTGGAAGCTCAAGGAACAGGGCGACAGTATTGCAATCAAGCACTTGTCGGCCGCGCTGAACGTGAACATGGCAATAGCTAATCTGTTGGCACAGCGGGGCATAAAGACGTTCCATGAAGCCAAGATGTTTTTCCGCCCCCAGTTGGCGCATCTGCACGACCCCTTTCTGATGAAAGACATGGACAGGGCTGTTGACCGCCTCGAACAGGCCATAACGCGGCAGGAAAAAGTGATGATTTATGGCGACTATGACGTTGACGGCACCACCTCCGTGGCCCTGATGTACCAGTATCTGCGCTCGCGAATCACCGACCTCGACTATTATATCCCCGACCGATATACGGAAGGATATGGGGTGTCGCCCACCAGCATCGAATATGCGAAAGCCAACGATGTCTCATTGGTCATTGCGCTGGACTGCGGCATTAAAGCGGCCGAGAAAATCAGGCAGGCTAACGCTTACGGCATAGATTTCATCATCTGCGACCACCATAACCCCGACCGCGAAATCCCCGACGCTGTAGCCGTGCTCGACCCCAAACGTGCCGACTGCCAGTATCCCTACAAAGAGCTGTCCGGATGCGGCGTGGGCTTCAAGCTGTTGCAGGCCTACATCATCAAGAACAAGCTGCCAATAGTGGAGCTGTATGACCTGCTCGACTTCGTGGTAGTAAGCATCGCTTCCGACATCGTGCCTATTACGGGCGAGAACCGTGTGCTGGCACATTTCGGGCTGCAAAAGCTGAACACCAATCCGGGACTGGGACTGCGCACCATCTGCCGACTGTCGGGCATCGACGGGCAAAAAATCACTATCAGCGACATCGTATTTAAAATCGGGCCGCGACTGAACGCTTCCGGACGCATAGAGCATGGCAAGAAGTCGGTGGAAATACTCGTAGCCCGCGATGAGGAAGAAGCCGTCCAGCTCGGCGAGGAAATCGATTCATACAACGAAATACGCAAGACACTTGACCGCGACATCACCCAGGAAGCGCTCGACATGATTCGGCATGACCCTATCCATTCCGAGCGCCGCGCAACCATTCTCTATAACCGCGACTGGCACAAGGGGGTTGTGGGTATAGTGGCCTCGCGCCTGATAGAGCACTACTACCGCCCCACAATTATCATGACCGAATCAAACGGATTAGCCACCGGCTCGGCGCGTTCCGTCGAGGGATTCGACCTCTACGAGGCCATCGGCCAGTGCAGCGACCTGCTCGAATCGTACGGGGGACACACCTACGCCGCCGGACTGTCGATGAAACTTGACAACATCCCCGCTTTTACCCGCCGCTTTGAGGAAATCGTGAAGAACGTTATCCCTGAACCCCGCGAATATGAGGTGCTGGAAGCCGATATGAAAATACAGCTGTTTGATATTACTCCCAAATTCTTCCGCCTGTTGAAGCAGTTTGAGCCGTTTGGTCCGCTAAATGAAGAACCATTGTTCATTTCGGAAAATGTCTTTGACAATGGCACCAGCCGATGTGTCGGCAAAGAACTTACTCATCTCAAGCTCGACCTCATGGAGCCAACCACTAACTCGCCCGTGTTTTCGGCCATAGCGTTCAATCAGGCACATTATTATGACCTCATTAATCAGGGATTGCCTTTCGACATCTGCTATAATCTGGTGGAGAATACCTTCCTTGGCAAGACATATATACAGCTGTATATTCAGGATATAGCAGCCAAATACGTATAAGGCGGCTATTTACGGCGGCTGGTAAAGTCTTTTATCACGCTTTCGCACAGCCAGTTAGCCAATGCCTGCCGATTATCTGCCAGCATGAACCGTTTCTGGTCGCGTTCGTGATTTATGTTACCAAGTTCGATAAATACGCTGGTTGGCATGGCATTTTTAAGGACATACAGATTTCTTTCGGATACGGTGCCGGTATAGCCCCGTTCAGGCTGATGGCGGTCGTATTTCTGTTTAAACGTGCGTTGCATGGTGAGCGCTAACCGCCGCCCTTCAGAGCTGTCGCCGCGATAGTAAAAGAACACATCAATATTTGTGCCTTTGCTACGCGAATCAAGATGAATTTCTATCAAACGCTGATAAGCCCCCCTGTTTTGTTCATACAATTTATTTACAATATCTTTACGTTGGCGCAATCTTGCAACCTGATTCAGCGGAATAACCTGTTTCGGATAGCACACTTCATTTTTGTCCGGTTTGAGGATACTCTCGTCGCGGATGCCATTCTTCGGGTCGCGCACAATCATAAAAACCTGCGCCCCGTGTTCAAGCAGGCATCGCGCAAGGCGCAGGGTTACATCGTAAGCGTACTCGTCTTCGCAGAGCGCAGAGCCATTGTAATGACCGATAGCGCCGGGGTCGGGGCCGCCATGACCGCTAATCAGATAGTAAACCGTACCTTTAAGCTGATTATCTATCAACGCAACATCCTGATATTGAGGCCCAAAAATCTCATAACGTACAGTTTTTTTAGGCGTGGAGACCACTGGCGACCGCGTTGAAGCCGCGGGAGTTGAAGATGCACTTTTTTTGAGCGGAAGTTTATATTTTCGACCGGCAATCAGCGAATTATTCGGTCCGAGGTGTTGACTGTTCAGTTCTATAAATGCTGCCAAATATTCAGACGGGTCCAATCCGTTACGCCTCAGCAGAGAGTAGATGCCGTCGCCACTCTCCGCCGTAACCGATTGATAGTTCTGAGCATATATTGAGTTCCACATCAAACAAAATAATGCCGCTAATGAAATTATTTTCATTATCTTTCCATGTAAGCTCATGAGCATTTATCTATAGACGTACAAATAATTGTAAAAGTCGGCATAATTTACGAATGTGTGCAGTATCTTTGCAAAAAGTTATTAACAGAATGATATTAAAAACTTTATTAACTGTGAATTTTCGGGGCGCAACGATTGCGCTGTCGCTGCTGTCGGCGGCACTGCTGAGCCTGCCATGGGTGGGCAGTTGCCCCGGGTGGGCGCTCTTTATAGCATTCGTGCCGTTATTGATGGCAGAACGGCGGGCACAGATTGAAAGAGCTCCGTTTTTCAGCATGGCGTTTATGTGCTTTTGGACATGGAACCTGTTGTCGGCATGGTGGGTGATGAAATATGCGGCGGTTGCCGGATTGCTGGCGTTAACGCTCAATGCGCTGGCAATGGCCGCAGTGTGGCAACTGTATCACCTGTTCATGCAGCGGCGGCGGTTAGTGGCTCCGATTGCGTTGACCGCCTTCTGGTTGACATTTGAATATCTGCATTACAATTGGGATGTTGAATGGCCCTTTCTGACGCTGGGCAACAGTTTCGCTCACTGCCCGCAATTGGTGCAATGGTATGAATTTACCGGCGTCTTGGGGGGCTCGCTGTGGATTTTGGCTGTCAATCTGCTAATATTCAGACTGCTGACCGACACCCCGCGCAAAACTTTGCTGACTGTAACCGCACTTGTTGCAGGGTTGCCGATACTCGCGTCTTTATACCGATATTACAGCTTTCAGGAACCGGACGAAAAGGCAACTGTGCTGGTATTACAGCCCAATATCGACCCGTTCACCCGGAAATTTGCACCCGATACGGAACTCCGGCAGGTTGAACTTTTACTGCATTTGGCCGATTCTGCGCTGACCGATGATATTGATTATATTGTCGGACCGGAGACAGCGTTACCGCTATTGTGGGAATCTGATTCCATGCAACAGCATCCTTATTTACAGGCATTTACACAGCTACGCGGCCATGCTTTAACGGTCATTGGCGCCATGACCCGTATTCGGTACAGCGGGCAGCATACGCCTACTGCTCGCTGTGATTCGGGCGTATGGTATGATGTCTGCAATTCGGCGTTGCAAATCGGCCGCGACAATGTCCAGCGCTACCACAAGAGTAAATTAGTGATGGGGGTCGAAAAAATGCCGTTCCGTCGATATATCCCACTGCCTGACAAATGGTTAGCCAAGCTCGGCGGCTTCAGTGGCAGCCTCGCCCCGCAATCGACTCCGACTCCGTTCATTTCTGCCCGCGGCACGGTGGCGCCGATAATTTGCTATGAATCGCTGTTTGGCGACTATGTAAGAGGTTTTGTGCAGCGTGGCGCACAGATACTCTTTGTGATGACCAACGACGGATGGTGGCGCCATACCCCCGGCTACCGGCTGCATCTGGCATACGCTCGACTGCGGGCAATAGAGACGCGCAGAAGCATAGCCCGCGCTGCAAATACCGGCATCTCGGCACTCATAAACCAGCGCGGAGACATCATAAAACAATCCCAATGGTGGACTGTCGCTGCCTTGCACGGACGCCTCGCACTCGACAATGTCTGCACCGTCTATGTCCGCTATGGCGACTGCATCGGGCATATCGCTGCGGCCCTGTCACTTGTGATGACCATCCTGCTTGCGATGCCGATACTGCTTAAACGCCCAAAGTCTATGAACACGGATTCTTAAAAGAGTAGCAGTTCACTGCACCCTGATATCTTCGGGCATTGACACGACAAAAACTTGAATCAGACATACGGCGGGGTATTCTCTCTTTACAGGAGCTGCACCGCTATGGCAGTTGCTGCCGGCTTAAGCAGCGGTGAATTGGTATAGACCGGAAAGCGGTGCAAGTAACCGGACTGCAATTGGACAAACAGTGCAATTCGTTATCATAGCTGTTCACAGTAATATCCCAAAAATACGACTGCGACAGGCCCATAAAATAATCAGACAGCAATTCAACCGTACGTATATATCCTTTACAATGGCCATGGGCAGGTAATTTTATGCAACTGTTCCAAAAAACGTTCCTTTTTTGGGACGTTCACGGTGCAAAGATAGCAGTTTTTGTAACAGAGATATGTTAAAAACCAATTTTAACAGTCGTTTTTTTTTTTTTTGTTTTAAACATCTGAAAATCAGTATATTACATACGTAACATATGGTTAACATGAAAATATGCAGATATTTGTGGTGTGTTATTTTTGAACTTTTGTTCACTAAAAATGCGCAAACGAGTGTCCCAAAAAAGGAACGTTTTTTGGGACAGACACATATTATAATAATTTTATTTATGAAAAGTATGCATAATTCGTAGCTTATGAGCAAAAGAAGAATCAGACACACAAAAGACGCATTGCGGGGGCTGTTGCTGACCGCGATATTTGTCTGCATCGGGATGCTGACGCTACATGCGCAGAACATCCGCGTGACCGGGACAGTGGCCGATGAAGACGGCGAGCTGTTACCCGGCGTATCGGTGGTTGTCCGCGGGACTACCCAGGGCACAGTCACCAATCCCAGCGGAGAGTACTCCATCAGTGTCCCCAGCGACACTTGTACTCTTCAGTTCAGTTTCATCGGCTTTGTTACCGAGAACGCCAAAGTGGGCAGCCGCCGCATCATCACCGTGAGGTTGAGAGAAGCCGCCGCGATGCTCGGAGACGTTACCGTAGTAGCCTTCGGAACGCAGAAGAAAGAGAGTGTTATCGCCTCTATTGAGACGGTCAACACCAAGGACCTGAAAATCGCCTCCTCGAACCTTACCACAGCTTTCGCGGGGCGGATTCCGGGTATCATCTCCTATCAGACCACCGGCGAGCCGGGGAAAGACAACGCCCAGTTCTTCATCCGCGGCGTTACCACCTTCGGCTATAAGAGCGACCCGCTAATCCTCATCGACGGCTTCGAGGCCTCCACTGACGATTTGGCGCGTATCCAGCCGGACGACATCGAGAGCTTCTCTATCCTGAAAGACGCCTCCGCGACGGTAATGTATGGCGCCCGCGGCGCTAACGGTATCATCGTGGTCTCCACCAAGGCCGGTCAGGAAGGCCCCGTAAAGGTCTCCGCCCGCGTGGACGTGAACATTGCCACCCCGACCCGCATGTTAGACCTGCTCGACGGCGTGGAATACATGAAGCTCTACAACCAGGCGCTCGTGTCCCGCTATGACGACCAGCTGCACGACATCAACGAGACGCCCACCCCGCCGTGGTACAGCGAAGAGAAAATCCGCGCCACACAACGTCGCGAAAACGACATGATTTATCCTAACATCAACTGGTATGACCTGCTCTTTAAGAAAGGTACCATCAACTCAAAGGGTAACATCAACCTGTCGGGCGGCGGAAAAGTGGCCAACTACTTCGTGGCGGCCGGTATCGACAAGGAAACGGGCCTGTTGAAGGTCGATGAACAGGACCACCTGAACAACTTCAACAACAACATCGACATCACGCGCTTCAACATGCGTAGTAATGTAGTGTTTAAACTGGGCAAGACCACCACACTCGACACCCGTATCTATGGCCGCTTCGAGAAATACACCGGCCCGTATGTTGACGCCAGCAACATCTTTTATCAGGTGATGGACAGCAACCCGGTGGACTTTCCCGCAGTATGGGAACCGGACGCCCGTAACGCCGAAACACGCTGGACGCTCTTCGGCAATGCCGACCCCATGAAAACAAACCCCTTTGCAGAGATGGTACGCGGCTATAAGGAGACCAACTCCAGCACCATCACCGTACAGGCCAGCATCAATCAGGATTTGGACTTCCTGTTGCCCCGCCTGAAACTGCAACTGAAAGCCTCCGTAAACACATCCAACTCCAGCACCGGCGCACGTTCCTACAGCCCCGTTTACTACGCGCTGGAGCAGTATGACCAGTTTACTGGCGAATATACGCTGTATAACCTGACCCCGAACACCATCCCCTATCTGGGCAACGTTACGGGAAGCCGCAGCGGAGACACCCATATCTACTTTGAAGGACGCCTCAACTGGGACAAAACATGGGACAAACATACAGTAACGGCCATGACCGTTGGCGTACACGAGGAAAAACTCCTCACCGACGGTAACGGCGGAACAATCTACTACACCCTGCCGGAACGAAATATCGGCAACTCCGGACGTTTTTCCTACGACTATGACAAGCGCTATTTCCTCGAATATTCTTACGGCTACAACGGCTCCGAGAAGTTCTCCGGCAAAAAGCGCTTCGGCTTCTTCCCCTCCTACGGGCTGGGCTGGATTCCCTCCAACGAGGCCTTCTGGACAAACGTCGGCCTGAAAGACGCCTTCAGCCTGCTGAAATTCAAGCTCACATACGGAAAGGTGGGTAACGACGCCATCGCCGGACGCGAAGGCCGCTTCTTCTACCTCTCCCAGCTTAACAGTGGCGGCGGCTACTACAACTGGGGCCGACAGTTCACCAATTCCTACAGCGGATTCTCCTTCTCCCGCTATGCAAACCCCGACATCTCATGGGAAGTGGCTCAGAAGTATAATCTCGGTATTGAAACAGGGTTCTTTAAAGACGAATCCCTCAAGTTCCAGATTGACTTCTTCAAAGACCTGCGTGAAAAGATATACATGGCACGCGAGAACTTCCCTGCCACAGCCGGTTTTGAAGCCACCATTCACGGAAACGTGGGTAAAGTATCCTCAAAAGGTATCGATTCGTCAATCGATTATAAACATTCGTTCAATAAGGACTTCTGGATGACCGCCCGGGCCAACTTCACCTACGCCACCAACAAGTATCTCGAAAAGGACGAAAAGAACTACCGCGACGAATACCTCAAATCTATCGGATACCCGATAAACCAGACGTGGGGTCTGGTGGCCGAGCGGCTTTTCGTTGACCAGCTCGAAATCGACAACTCCCCGCGCCAGGAATTCGGCACATACATGCGGGGCGACATCAAATATACCGACATCAACCAGGACGGCGTGGTTAACGACAACGACCGCATCCCGATGGGCTATCCCACAGTACCGGAAATCCAGTATGGGTGGGGCATTTCAACCGGCTTGAAGAACTTCGACTTCTCGTTCTTCTTCCAGGGCAACGCCCACGTGTCGTTCTACATCGCTCCCGGCTCTATTGCGCCATTCGTAAACCGCCGGAATGCGCCGGAAATCATCGCCCGCGATTCGTGGAGCGAGACGCACCCCGACGTACACGCCTTCTGGCCCCGTCTGGCAACCTACGAGATAGACAACAACGTCCGCCAATCATCATGGTGGTTGCGCGAAGGCAGTTTCATGCGCCTGAAAACCGTGGAATTTGGCTACAATTTGCCCGAATCTGCCAAGAAGTTGAAAATCGCCAGTGCCCGTGTATATCTGAGCGGCGAAAACCTCTTCATCATCAGCGCCTTCAAGCTGTGGGACCCCGAAATGGGCGGAAATGGCCTCTCATATCCTATCAACCGCCGGTTCAATATCGGCCTGCAGTTTAATTTTTAATTAATCATTTAACCGTAATTAAAAATGAGAATAGTTAATATATTTATGGGGATTGCGGGTCAAGCCCGCAATGACGGACACTCTGCAACGGGTCAAGCCCGCAATGACGGACACTCTGCGACAGGTCAAGCCCGCAATGGCAAATCCGGCCTGCACCGCGCCGCAGCAATCCTGCTGCTGACAGCCACCCTCGTCTCCTGCGGCAAGTTCCTCGACATTGTCCCCGACAACACCATCACCTTAGAAGACTACTTCACCAACAAGGAGATGGCCTACAACGCCCTCAGTAACGTCTATGCCGGCCTGCCACAGGACCAGCAAATCCACGGCACGGAATGGATGATGGGCGACGACTGGCTCGGCCAGCGCGACGCCACCAAAAACCACTCCGGCGTGATAGGAAGTCAAATCATGGAAGGCCTGCAAACGACCTCAAGCCCGATGCTCGGATTCTGGGAAGGCTCGAACTATGCAACCCCGCTGTATCGACGCATCCGGCAGGCAAATACCTTCTTCGATTACATCCATCTCGCCAAAGACCTGACCGACAAGGAACGCAAGCAGTGGACCGCCCAAGTGAAATTCCTCAAGGCTTATTACCACTTCCTGCTCATCCAGCATTATGGCCCTATTGTGATTGTTGACAAGAACCTGCCCAACAACTCCACCTCCGACCAGCTGTTCGTGAGCCGCTCCAAAGTTGACGACTGCTTCAACTACGTCATCGACCTGATTGACGAGGCCATCCCCGACCTCGATGACGAAATCATGGACGATGAGCTGGGGATGGTGAGCATGGCCGCCGCAAAGGCCATCAAAGCCCGCATACTGCTGTTCCGCGCAAGCCCGCTGTTTAACGGCCCCACTGACCTGTTCGGCGACTTCCGCGACCACGACGGCCAGCCGTTCTTCCCCATGGACGCCGAAGGCTCGGACGCCTGGACCCAGAAGTGGAAAGACGCAGAGACCGCCGTAAACCATGCCATCGAATACTGCCTCGGCGAAGGCTTCGACCTCTACGAATACGAGGACCAGCCCTACAAGTTCGACATGGACGACTGGAAAGCCAACACTGCGAACATGCAGCTGCTCTACACCCTGCGTATGCTCATCGTTGACCCGTGGAACAAGGAATGTATCTGGGGACGCACCTATTCGCCCGGCGATGCCGGCACCATCCAGGACGCCAGCAATATCCGCCTGCCACGTACATTTACAAACGGCATCCAGGAAACCACCGCCAACTCATGGAACTGGGCGGGGGCAACATACCAGGTCATGGCCCGCTATTATACCAAAAACGGCTTGCCGATTGAGGTGGACAAGACCTTCGATACCAACAACATGTATCGGTCTATTGCCACCCCCGACACCTCCGATGTGGCCTATACGCCCCTGCGCGGCATAATGCAGCCCAATTATACAACAATAAAGATGTATTTTGACCGCGAGATGCGCTTCTATGCCAACTTAGGCATCACCGGCGGCTACTGGCGCGGGCATCAATACCGCATCGATACGGAGTTCTACGGCGGCACCCCCGGCGGCTATGAACCGTCGGTCAGCACCGGCGACTTCGAATGGTCCGGCATCGGCGTACAGAAGTTCGTACATCCCGAATCCAAATCGGGAAGCTGGCTCCGCCAGGTGCACTTCCCCTACCCGATTATCCGCATGGCCGACCTCTACCTGATGAAAGCCGAAATCCTCAACCAGCTGTATGGCCCCGGTCAGAATGTATATGACGAGATTAACAAAGTACGTACCCGCGCCGGAATCCCCAACGTAGAGGTCGTTTGGGCGAACCCCGCTTTGGTCAACAGCCTCTATCTGAACTACCACACCACCAAAGACGGCATGAGAGAAATCATCATGCGCGAGCGCGCTATCGAACTCGCCTTCGAGGGCAGCCGCTATTGGGACGTGGTACGCTACAAACGCGGCACTACCGAATTTAACTCGCCGGCCACAGGCTGGAGTGGAACAGCCTACGGCTCCCTGAACTTCTTCCGCCTCGAAGTGAAACAGCGCCGGAAGTTCCTCGAAAGAAACTACCTCTGGCCTATCTCCCTCAACGAGTTGAACACCAACGCCAACCTGATTCAAAGTCCGGGATGGTAATAAATATTTGAATATTTAAATACATTAATATTTGAATAGAAAATTATGAATTATAACTTGTATAAGATTATGAGAAACATACAAATAAAAGACCGGTTCAACAGGTCAACAGGTCGCCGCATCAGCGGCATCGTCCTGCTGCTCTGCCTGCTGCTCGCTTCCTGCGAAGAGAGTAAGCGCTTTGAGATTGGCTACAGCGATACCACCAAACCCGGCGCCCCGGAATATCTGCGCTATCAGCCCACCTATGGCGGCGCCCGTCTCTACTACCGCCAGCCGGAAGACAAAGACCTGCTCACCATCGACGCCACCTACAAGACCCGCAGTGGCGAGGAACGCTGGTTCTCGGTGTCCTACTACGCCGAATACATTGACGTGTATGGCTTCGCCACGCAGGAGCCGCATACCATATCGCTCTTCGCCGTTGACCGCGCGGGCAACCGGTCCGATGCTGTCAGTGTAGTAGTTGAGCCGCTCCAGCCGGCCGTAGAACAGGTGGCCAGCACCGTCTATTGTATCGGCGGGTTCAGCTCGTTCTACATCAACTGGGACAATGGCCTGATGCAAAGCATGAACGTGTTCCTTGACTATTCCTACACCAGCGAAGCGGGCGTTGCCGAGGATAAGCATCTTGTTTATACCTCCCGTGAAGCCACCGAGCGGCAGTTCGTGCGCGACCCCCAACTCTCCGCCCGCACCCCTGTAACCGTGCAGGTGCGTGTGGAAGACGAATACGGGAACGTGAGCAAGACCCTGCAAGTGGGCGTCCTGCAACTGCTTGAGGACGAGAAAATCCCCAAAAACGAATGGCAGATACCGGAAGCCAACGATTCGACAATCGTCAACCGCAACGGCGAAGTGGTCAACACCGGCGTACCGATGGGCTTCTTTGACGCCCTCGAAGGCCGCGCATATATGGCCATCGACGACATCATCAACGACGGAACCTTTGTGAACTTCATCCATACTTACGGATGGGGCCGCACCGGAAACTCCAGAGACGGCAATATGCCGTGGAACTATATCATCGACATGGGCGACTACTATGAGCTGAGCCGCATCATCACCAACCAGCGGTATCTGAGTTATGGCGCCAATGAATACAGCGGCCGCGGCGACTTCTACCGCAATGAGAATGTCGGCACATACACCATGTGGCGGTGGGACGATGATATTCAGGCCTGGGATTCCATCTCTACCAACAAGATTACATTCCCGGAAGGGCTGCCCGACCGTCAATACAAGATTCTGGGCTTCCAGGGCGACATGGCCTACATGTATCCCGAAAATCCGAGATTTACCAAACCCACCCGCTGGTTCCGCTTCGAAGCGCTGACCTCCTTCAGCGACAACTATACCGGTCTGGGCGCTAACTGCCTTTCGGAAATCACCCTCTACGGGCGTAAAGCCGAAGGCTATTGAACATTAATTTAATTTGGACCTTACATTTAACAATTATGAAAAGTATATCCAAAACACTTGCAGAGGGCGCCCGCAAACGGCTGACCCTCCGACTGGCCGCCGCAATGGCCGCTGCCGTGATGCTCTGCATCGTGGCCTGCGACAGCGACGCCATCTACGACAACATCAAAGCCTTCTCCGTAGAGGAGGAAGTGTATCCCGCCAAATTTGACACCATCTTCGGAAAGGTGGGCTTCGAGCGTGTGGAAATAGACCTGCGCCGCGACGGCCGCATCCCCTCCTCCAAAATAATCATGGGGAAGGCAAAAAAAACCGTCGTGGTTTATGACGAGGATTCCTCAACCCCCGTGATTATCAAGATTGACAGCATCTGCTCGTGGGTCAATATCACCGGCCTCACCGAGCCCCGTCTCTACCGGTTCAAGATTTATACCGAAGACCAGTATGGCGACCGCTCTACCCCGCAGGAAATCTCGCTGGTGCCTTATACCGCCGTTGACCGCGACATCCTGGCACAGGGCATCCTCGAACCAAGCCCGTCGAAATCCGCAACAGCCTTAGTGATGGAATGGGGAAACACCCTGCACACCATCATGATGGAATATCACGGCATGACATATCAGTATGACGACGCTGACGGCGTGTCCCATGCCGATACACTCGGGCTGTCGCCGCGTATCTACGCCAGCAACCTGCCCGCCGGAGAAGAGGTAACGTTCAACATCAAGTATAAAATGGTGCCAATTATGGACGACGGTTCAAAACTGCTCGACACACTCTGGATAGAACGCCCGTTCATCGTGCAGATGCCATCCGCAGGGCAGCCATTCGTACCGGTTGAATACAATACCATCAAGGCTAACGGACTGACCGAATTTACCCTTGACGAAGCCGCCACCTATACAAAGCTGGTCTATCCGATGAACATGACGACCTTTGCCGACATGTTCTACTTCAACAGCGTAAACACGCTCGACCTCACCGGAAAAGGGCTGGAAGGCACATTAGAGAAGTTCACCGTGGCCCTTAATTCAACCACCAGCATTGTCGGCGGGGGCGCATGGCAGGAATTTATGATGCCCTTCGCCAAACCGCAGGACATCCGTTCTTCCACCGGCCAGGCGCCCGAAGGTCTGGAAACGCTGCGCGACATCCTTGATGCCGGCCAGATTACCAAAATCTATTACATCCCCAAATCAATGGGGCTGAAGTTCGACGAGTTCCTGCAGCCATACAAAGAGGCGGGTATCGTGGAATGGCTCGACTACGGAACGCCGGAAGCCGATGCCTTCTTCCCCAACCGCGTCTTCATCTCATCCCAGTTCTTCGTGGACGGCGCCACTACCAACCACTCGTGGGACATGCTGCACTACTATTCCGGCGGGGCATTGCCTAACAGCCAGAACTCGTGCGCACACAGAGGCTCGTTTATCGGCGTGGCCGCTTTCGACCCCACTAACGAGCGCGTTAACGGGAACCCCGTCAACCTCAAATTGAACAACCTGATTCAGAGCGACGGCAAGAACATCTACAAGACCGTCGTCGTATCGAAGAACTGCACATTTGAGTTCGACCTGCCGCGCGACTGGCGTTACGACAACAAGCGCTATCCGTACCTGAAGGGCAAGCTGTTTATTGGCTGCGACAAGTCTGTCGTATCCGGCAGCAGAAGTATTTACCGCTCGTTCCGCGTCCGCTCAATGAACTACACATGGTCTTTTGGCAACCAAACCGCTTACGGACAGTATAACTGGGAGTCGTCATCTCCTACAGTGCCGGAAGCATATATCGGTAATGACTGGTATGAATTTACCATTGACATGTCCAATAACTATGGCGAAGATTCCGGTACTGATACCCAGACCGGCCGCCGTAACCGCGTATATGCGATTAACCCCGGCATGGAACAGAGCAGCGACCTTGGCAACCCGCCAGCCACCTTCGACATCAATTCCACCGACCAGATTGTTCTGTATTGGGCTGACCTGCGACTGTGCAAAACCATGAACGATTAATAACATCTAAAAAGTTAACCGTATGAAGAATATAAAATTCAAATCATATCTCTCCGGCGCATGGTTGCTGCTGGCCGCCATCGCACTGCTGCCTGCCTGCGGCGGCGACGACAACGGCGACGACCCCACAGTTGTTGACGACAGCTATCGGCAGGTGAAACTCACGCCGGTGAGCGGCCTGCGCATCGCGTGGGACTTCAGCTCGCTGAAACGGCTGGCCGACAAAGGCGCAGCCCCCAAAACAGTGCGCTTAGACCCCACCACGCTGGCGGCAGTTTACGAATCCGGCGACGTGGTCTATATCGTGTCCAGTTATGATAATGGCGACACCTGGAGCAGCCCCGTAGCGCTGTTCCCCCAAGCCACACATACCGGCACCGATGGGGCCTCTAATGTTACCTACAATGAGCTGTCCGGCGCACCTGCCATCATCAAATTAGAAAGCGGCGACCTGCTGGCCGCCTGCGCGGTGCGGTATAATTACAGTAGCACCACGTTCCCCGCGGCCATCAAGACCCGCCGCATCACAGGCGGGGGCACCGTGCTCGAAGCCGTGCAGACGGTTTATGTAAATCCCGGATGCGCCAGCCCCGCGCTGCTGCAACTGCCCGACGGAACCGTACAGCTGTATTTCGAGAACTCGCCAACCGCCCGCACTGTGGCTAACATCAACCTCACCGGAAGCGACGTCTCCGTTACAGCCCAACAGGTGGAAGTTATATCCTCCACTGACGAGGGCGCAACCTGGACAAGCCGCATCCAGGACTTCGGCGCCAATGGCGTTGACCGCCGCTGGGTAGGTTCCAGCTTAGTCGCCTCACGCGTTTACAAGAGCAACATCGCCCCCGCCCCCGTACTGCTCGACGAGGAGGTGGTGTTAGCGCTGGCCGACAACAATACGCTGACCTTTAAGCCCTACACCGTGCGGGCGCCCTGGGCAACCCTGTGGGCCAACGCGGTAACCGGCGACACCCCCGACCGCGAATACGCGCTCTACGAGCTGCTGCCCGACAAATACCTGATGACCAACACTTCTCTGTGCACCCTGCCAGACGGATATTCCCTGCTGTCGTATGAAACCGACGAGGGACGCGCCACCGGCTATGAGGTCATGGAAGTGGCCATCAGCAATGCCCAAGCCCGCAACTTCAAGTACCGCACCCGCCCCTTCGCGTTCCTGACCGCCGAAGAACGGGCCATCAACAACACCATCGCCTCCTTCGACGACAACACCGTCGTTGCGCTGACCACCACCAACTATGGCAACCCGAAAGAGAACTCGCCATGGTATATAAAGGGACATCTCATTGATGACCTGGTGATAACCGGGTCCACTGTGGCCGACTACCCGCTGTTTGTGGGAGGACGCACGGAAGCCCGCCTCAATGCAGGCCTCGCCTCCGATGCAGGCAACCTCTATGTGGAAGTGAAAGCCATCGACAGCACCCCCGTAATCGCCGAAACAGGAACGCAAACCGGCGACGGAATATGGCTCTACATTGACGCCCCCGGACTGTCGCTGCTCGACGTCGATGAAGGCATCGTAAAGCTGTGGGTTTCAACCACCGGCGAGACCGCCCGCTGGAACGGCAAGGAAGGCGAATGGATAGCCGCTTCCGCCGGCGGAATCTCCGTTGCCCCCTCCGCAACTGCAGACGGCTACGAGCTGAGCATCACCATCCCCAAATCGCAGTTGTCCGGCTTCAAAGCCGACGCTGTCCGCTTCGGCATCGGCCTGAGCAACTACACAACCGCAGAAACCGGCATCACCGAACTGCTTGCTCAATGCCAGGACCTGCGCTCCAGCACCTGGCTCGGCGTAAAGTTCGAGTAAAGTGCCCCAGACATACAGTACGTCTCCTCCCGAGCGGTGAAGATTGCTTTTTGAGTGTCATAAAGAGCAGCCGCCGTGCAGAATCTGCACGGCGGCTCTGCTTTTTTTAACCATAATTTGCTTGACCATATTTTTATTTCTGTCGGTCAGTAATGATTTTTTTTGTATCTTTGTCCTCGAAATAGAGTTCAAGATTAGAAAGTCCCATGAAACACCACACATTCACATTATTCGTAATCATGCTCACAGCACCGCTGGCAGGCATGAGCCAAGTACAGGATACTCTCGTGCTCCACGACTTTAAAGAGTATCTGTCAAAATTTAAGAGGGTCGCGGCGCCGTTTGATTCGTCAAAGCAGGACACGACCGCGTTGCCCAAAAAGCCTGGTACAGTAACGCCAACAGTTACAAAGAAGTTTATTACACAGTTTCTCGGTGAAGACACAGTAAATTTCGAGAAGTTTGTTTATAGGTATGGATACATCTTTGAACTGACGCCTGATTTTATAACCGTGCTTGCCATTAAATTAAACTATGGCAAAAATGATTTCGAAGACTATTTTGAAGATTATCTTGTTGTCTATACACCGGACGGGAAACTGTTGTCGAAGCAAAATATCGGTATGGTCAATGACAACTATTATATTGCACATATAATTGACAGCGCCAAAGTAATCACTAAACAGATAATAAATGATTATTCGAAGGAACTTGATGACGACACATACCGGTGCGACGTTGGCATTTCGGAACATTCGGTTGACAAAGACGGGAACATAATCGGGAGGGCAGTCGCCAAAAAGAGCGGGAGAATTCTTTTCATATCCAATAAATACGGCTCTACTTTTGAGCTGATTATGGACGAATAGGAATCTGCTGTTTTTGTGTCGGAATTTTTGCTAACTTTGCGCCGTATTTTTAATAAGTTTTAAAGATGAAAAAAGTTTTTGCAATAATCATTTGTTTATCTGCGGGCATCATGAGTTCTGCGGCGCAGGTACAGTTTGTAGGTCATCGCGGTGCCTCGTATATAGCGCCCGAGAACACGCTGTCGTCCGCCAAATTAGCGTGGGAATTGAACGCTGACGGGGTGGAGATAGATATTTACTACACGGCAGACAATAAGGTTATAGTGTTGCATGATGGCAGCACCAAACGCACTTCCGGCGGACAGGCCGACTACGCCCCCAAAGACGTCAAAGCCTCCGTGCTGCGGACATTGGACATGGGGAAATGGAAAGCCCCTGAATACGCGGGCGAGAAAATACCGTTCCTCAGCGAGGAGCTCAAGCTCATCCCAAAAGACAAGAGTAAATACCTCGTCATCGAAATCAAAACCGGCCCCGAAATCCTGCCTGCAATGGCCAAAGCCTTAAAGAAAGGTAAACGCCTCGACCAGTGCAAGTTTATCTCGTTCAACTGGAACTCCATTGTGGAGACAAAAAAAATGTATCCAAACAATGCCTGCTATTGGCTGAGCGCGGCAAAGAATGGCCTGCTTGACAAGCTCGACGAGGTCAAAGCGGCCGGATTAGACGGCGTTGACCTGGAACAAAGTCTGATAACGAAAGAAGTAATGGACAAATGTTCAAAACTCGGCTTGGACGTCTGGGTATGGACAGTTGACAACCCCGAATCAGCCAAACGATGCGCCGCTTTAGGGGTCAGCTCCATCACCACTAACCGCCCCGGCTGGTTACGCGAGCAGTTGAAATGAACCTGCTGCAACCTCCCGCCCCCATTACCCCGCTGGGCGACAAAGCGCAGACAGACAGGACTTACAAACGCCTCCGCCTGCAGGTGTTTGTCGGCGTCTTTGCGGGCTATGCCGCCTATTATCTTGTGCGCAAGAACTTCACGCTGGCGATGCCCTATCTCATTGAGGCGGGCTTTACCAAGGACGAGCTCGGCTGGGTGTTTGCCTTCAACGGCATAGCCTACGGGCTGTCGAAGTTCTTGATGGGCGGCGTGTCTGACCGCAGCAATGCCCGCTATTTTCTGCCGCTCGGCTTGACGCTTTCCGCCCTTGCAACGGCGCTTGCCGGAACGCAGGCGGGGATGTATAACCTCGCAGTGATGGCTGTGTTCCAGTTCCTTGCAGGCTGGTTTGGCGGCATGGGATGGCCCCCCTGCGGGCGGGTGATGACCCACTGGTTTTCGGTCAGGGAACGCGGCACAAAGATGGCGGTGTGGAACCTCGCGCACAACGTGGGCGGCAGCCTGCTCGGACAGGTCATCAAATGGGGGGTAACGCTGTCCGCCTCGCTCGCCCTCTCTTCGCTCGCGTGGCGCTTCGGGGTATTCTATTTCCCCGCACTCATCGCCCTGCTCATCGCCCTGATAGCCTTCCTGCTTATCCGCGACAACCCCCAATCGCAGGGACTGCCCTCTATTGAGGAATACAGGAACGACTACCCCGAAAACTATTCCGAAGAATCGGAGAAAACGCTGAGCACGAAAGATATTTTCTTCAAATATGTACTGAATAACAGGACATTATGGCTTGTAGCAACAGCGAATGCCTTCGTTTACTTCATCCGTTATGGGGTACAGGACTGGGCGCCGACGTATTTCACGGAAGTTAAGGGCTTTACACAGGCCGAAATCAGTAATGCCTATTCTTTCTATGAACTTGCCGCCATCCCCGGCACCCTGCTATGCGGCTGGGTCAGCGACAGGCTCTTTCACGGCAGGCGGTCCATTACGACCATCCTGTTTATGCTGCCGGTGTTGCTGTCAATACTCGTTTACTGGCTCAATCCTTACGGCAAGATGGTTGACATTGTGGCATTCGTGGCAATAGGGTTCTTCATTTACGGGCCGGTGATGCTTATAGGCGTTCACGCGCTCGACCTTGCCCCAAAGAACGCCGCCGGAACTTCCGCCGGATTGACGGGCTTCTTCGGCTATTTTATCGGCACCTCGCTATTAGCAAACATCGTCATGGGACGGGTGATTCAGTCGGTCGGCTGGGCCGGCAGCTTCCGGCTGCTACTCGCCAGCTGTGTAATAACAGTAATACTTATGGCGCTCACCGAACGGCGCTCACCGGCAATTTCATAATTGCAGCCGCAAAAAATAGTGCGGTTACAAAAAAAGTCAGTATATTTGTGCTTTGAAGTGTTGAAATTATGAATCAGTTCCTGAGTTTTGTACGCAAGGAGTTTTTACACATCTTCCGCGACCGGCGCACGTTGCTGATAATTATCGGGATTCCGGTAATACAGACGCTACTCATCGGCTTTGCCATCAGTACGGAATTGCGCAATGTGGAGGTGGCTGTTTTTGACCGCTCAAAAGACGCGGTTACGGCCCGGATAATCAGCCGCATCAATGCGGGCGAGCATTTTCGTGTTGTGCAGACGCTGAACAGCTATAGTGAAGTGGAGCGGGCATTTCAGGGGGGCACGGCCAACCTCGTGCTGGCGTTTGGAGACCATTTCAGCGAGCGGCTGCTACACACCGGCGATGCCGCCGTACAGCTTATCATTGACGCTTCCGACCCCAACCAGGGACTGACAATTCAGTCGTACATTTCCAGCATCATCGGCAGCGTACAGCAGGAGCTGTTGCAGGAGATGAACATACCCATCCGCATAACGCCCGAAATCCGCATGTTATATAACCCCGAAATGCGCAGCGCATATACGTTTGTGCCGGGACTGATGGGCATGATTTTCATGCTTATATGCGCCATGATGACCTCCATCGCCATTGTCCGTGAAAAAGAAACCGGCACTATGGAAGTGCTGCTGGCCTCGCCGATGAAGCCGCTGAACATCGTGCTGTCAAAGATGCTGCCCTATTTTATCCTGTCGTGGTTCATCTTTGTCATCATCCTGCTGCTGTCGGTGTTCGTACTTGGAGTGCCGGTTACGGGCAGCCTGCTGTGGCTCAACATCTTCACTGTGCTGTTCATTATTGTGGCCCTCTCGCTGGGGCTGTTCATCTCCACCGTTGTACAGACCCAGGTGGCCGCGATTCTGGCATCCGGCATTGGGCTGATTATGCCGGTAATGATATTTTCCGGATATGTGTTCCCCATTGAGAGTATGCCGCCGATACTGCAACGGCTGTCGAGCATCATCCCCGCTCGATGGTATATCACCGGCGCAAAAAAACTGATGATTGAAGGCGTCTCCGTAAAATATGTCATCAAGGAAATGCTCGTCCTCTCCGGCATGGCCGCCGCAATCATATTTATAAGTCTGAAAAACATTAAAACAAGGTTGGAATAATGCTGCGATATCTGATAGAGAAGGAATTTAAACTGATATTTCGGAACACCTTTATTCCGAAACTGATAATATTTTTCCCGTGCATGGTAATATTCGTTATGCCTTGGGCGGTAAATCAGGAAATCAAAGACCTCAATGTCGCGGTGGTTGACGGGGACCATTCGGCCTGGTCAAAACGGCTGACCGACAAAATCAATGCGTCAGGATATTTCCGCATGGTGAGCCTGAGCGCCTCCAACAACGATGCCATGTCGGTTATGGAAGACGGCGACGCCGACATTATCATAGACATCGGGCGCAATTTCGAGAAAGAACTGATTACGGCGGGCGCCACCAGAATCATGATTTCAGCCAACGCGGTCAATATCATGAAAGGCGGTCTCGGCGCCGGCTATATGGCCTCCGTTGTCAACGAATTTGCGGACGAGCTGCGCAACGAGCTGTTTCAGACGGCAGGCGCCGGACAGTTGCCGCTGATAGAAATCGTCCCTCAGACGCGCTTCAACGCCTTTTTGGACTACAAAATGTACATGGTTCCGGCCTTGATGGTGATTCTGCTGACATTGCTGTGCTGCTTTTTGCCCGCCCTGAGCATCGTCAGCGAAAAAGAGACCGGCACCATTGAACAAATCAATGTTACGCCGGTCAAAAAGTACGCCTTCATACTGGGCAAGTTAATACCCTACTGGATTATCGGCGTGGTGGTGTTCTCCTTCTGCATGGTGATGGCCTATTTCATGTACGGGCTGTATCCGCGGGGCAGCTTTTTGACGCTCTATTTTTCGGCGATGCTGTATCTGCTGGCATTTTCGGGCATGGGGTTGCTGATTTCCAATTATTCGGCAACCATGCAGCAATCCATGTTCGTCAACTTCTTTTTTCTGCTGATATTTATGTTAATCAGCGGGATGTTTACCCCGATACCGAGCATGCCGGAGTGGGCACAAACGTTCACCTGGTTCAATCCGTTGCGCTATTTCATCGAAATCATGCGCATGTGTTATCTGAAAGGCAGCAACATCACCGACCTGACTAACCAGATAGCCGCATTAGCGGGATTTGCCATCGCCCTGAATATGTGGGCCATGCTGAGCTATCGCAAGAACAGATAACCCGCGGGGACGCGCCTGAAGATACGTGATACAGTCGGCGTCCCG
>JAISSS010000121.1 GCA_031272965.1 Bacteroidales bacterium
CAGCTGGGCTAATGTTCCGGCCAACGGCACCTCTCAGAACTACACCCCCGGCACGGAACTTGCCGACGGCATCCTCTACCGCCGCAAAGTAACCTCCGGCGCCAATGTGGGCTATACCAACACGGTGATGGTATATACTCCGCCCGAAGGCAGCGAGCCGCCCTCGTCGCAGGGCAAAGACTTCTGGTTCTCGGCACACCGGATTTCGACCTTTAATATTGCTACCAGCGGTGCCGCAGCTACCGATATTGATAAAATCCGTATCCAGTTTAAGTTTGTATCCGCCGAATCCGGCACGGTAACACTTGCGTTCACCATGCTTGGCACCACGCGCACGGTAGCTCTGACCGCCGGAGTAGTGGCCCAATATACCCTAACCGATGCGGAAAAAGACGCCATTGTTCGGTGGCATGCCAATCTCACTGCCATCAATACGGGGTCCAACAACAAAACGGTGCATATAACCTCAACGGTCAACATGTCGGCTTATGTAATTAATTACGCTAAAGGTTCTATTGCTAAAGCCGATGCAACCATGCTTGTACCGACGCAGTGGCTGGGTAAGGACTATTACCACATGGGCTACAGGCCTGCATCCGGGCAACAGGATTCCTGGTCAGCGATAGCCACACAGAACAGCACCAGCATATATGAGAACGGCACCCTGCTTGGTACCATCAATGCGGGCTATGTGTGGGCCAAGACCGGCGCTCCGAATGTGGAACTGGTGGGGACGCACGTAACCGCCGACAAGCCGATAGCTTTCTTCTCGGCCACCAACGACGTGGGCATTCCCTATCCGTGGGCGGCCTACGACAACTTGCTCGAGCAGATGCACTCGACGGAGAAATGGGGCGAGCATTTCTTTGTGCCGCGCTCGGAACAGAGCCACACCCGTGTGCGGATAATGGCCAAAGAAAGCGGCACGAACCTGACCATCCCCGGCATAGTAATCAACACCGCGCCTACGAAGGCACAGCTAAAAGCCAACACGGGGATTCTCGGACCGATATATACCGAGCCGGTGGGCGACGGCAACACCAACCCTGCCGGCCCGACCGGCGGACGGAATTCGCTTACCGGACTTAGCGCAGGCCAGTTTGTAGAAATAGACATGGGCAGCGCCTCCGCCGGCATGTTTATTACGGCGAACCATCCTGTTATGGTCATAAAATACATGGTGAGTTCGGGCAGCAACCAAGCCACTTCTTACCTTGACCCGGCAGGCACGTGGGGCTTTGGCGACCCGGCGATGTCGTGGGTACCGGCCACCGAGCAGCGGGGACGCAACGTAATGGTAGCGCGGTTCTACGCCACCCCGACGATGTCAGGAACCACCAGCCCCCAGCAAGACATCCTCATCCACTATGCCCAGATAGTAGTGCCGTACTCCACCAAGGGCAGCACGACGGTCAAAATCGGTACGGGTGCAGCCACCCCGATAACCGGTACGTGGTATGACAGCGGCACCAGTGCCGACGATTTTTCGGTACTTCAATATCCGCTGACCACCGACAATGCCTACACGTTTGACAACCCTCTTGGTTGCGTGATTAACGTTTACGGCTCCGGCAACCCCGGCGAGGTCATTTCTTACGACTACCTTGGCGGTTCGGCGTTGAAGAACTTCGGCGAAATATCGATGAAAGTCAACAGCATCGCATACGATTTGATGCAGGGCCGAGTTTACTATATACACAACAATGCCGCGGACCTCACGGTAACATTTACCGCCGAGTATGCGGGCACACCGACCAGCATTACCTGGACGCTCGACGGAGTCGTCCAGTCTGCGGCGGCCAATCAGAGCTTATGGCAGGCCGCGCTCACCCGTGGCGACCATACCGTGAAGATGGTAGCCGTGTTCGGAACGGAGACGTTCACGCAGGGAACATACTTTAAGATACGGGATTTTGTGCCATAATATAAATATGCAGAGACGCACGGCCGTGCGTCTGTACATACGGAAGAAAGATTTTTGAGCTAATAGAGGATTCTTTTCCACGAAGGGGCTTGCCAGGAGGGCGGCCCCTTTTTTTTAGAGGGCATTTATGCTACTAAGGGAATAATCCGGGTTCAGACAAGGAGATTGCGGGTCAAGCCCGCAATGACGGGCGTATGGGCACCCCTTGCGGGTCAGGCCCGCAATGACGGGGTGGGCCGTAGAGACGCACGGCCGTGCGTCTCTACAATGGCCGTGCGTCTCTACTCTGTCGGGTAAAAAACGGCAACAGCATTACATCAAAATTCAGGCAGTTCGATTTTTCCAAAAGCAGAGGAACCGTTTATTTTCAGAAATAAAGGCCGATGCAAAAGCACCGGCCTTTATTGTTAATTACAATCTGCCTGTTAAAGCAGCATATTTTACTTGACGATGTCCTTAAATTTGGATTCGGCAAAATACTTGACAAATTCTTTGTCAGTAGCAATCTTGCTCTTGATGGCGGGATTGATTTTGACAGCGTTAGCCAGGCTTTCGTACATCAGGTTTTCCTTAGCTGTGCGGGCGGCGACGATAGCTTTCAGGTATTCTTTGACGTCGCTTTGCGCGGTGTTGCTTTCGAGCAGTTTTAAGGCGCCGTTATTGTCGCCAGCCAGGATTTTGGCTAATGCGGCATTATTGGAATTGGAAGCGCTCAGCAGTTGGCTGGCTTTGTCGTATTGTCCCTGCTGGATTGCGACGAGGCCGAGGTTGCTGTTAACTTCGGGGCCGGCACCGGAAGCTGCACCAAAGAGTGCTTCGGCTTCTTTCACTTTGCCTTCAGCCAGCAATACGGCACCGAGGTTGTTCTTAATAACAGGTTCGTTATTTTTCAGCGCTTCGGCTTTTTCGAACATGGTCTTGGCGTCTTCGTAGTTGCCGAGCTGGCTCAGGATAGCGCCGGAGTTGTTATAGCCGCGCCAGTCATCGGGGAAGATTGTCTGGAACATGTCGTAGGCTTTCAACTTGTCGGCTAATTGGGGTTGCAGTTTGGCGGCATACAGGAACTCTGCCTGGGTGAGCGAGCGCGGGTTCGACTTGTATGCGGCGAGGATTTCCTCGTCGGTTTTGCCAATCAGGTCAACGTTGGAGGTGATTTTTGCGCGGCGCAGGCGGGGCAGTATCTCGTCGGCCACAACTGTGAAGGCCTCCGAGAGGTTCTTGATTTCGCGTTCGCGGACTTCCGGGTCATTATACATTGACAGAACTCTGAGGATGAGCTCTTTGTCCTGGATGTCTGATTCTTCCATCAGTTCGCGGAATCCGTCCCAGTCTTCGGGGGTGAACTTGGTGTTCAGCTGGGCTTCAATAGCTTCCTTTTTGAGCTGTTCGGACATGTATTTCGAGGACGTGCCTTCCCGCTTTTCGGAGAGCTTTGTGTTCAGGTCTAAAGCGCCGTCAGGGGATGCGTAGGCCGACACTTCCACATTCTTCAGCTCTTTACGCTGGTCGAGGAAAGCGTCTTTGGTGTATTGTTTCAGCTTCTTGATGTCATTCGACGACAGCTCGGTGCTGCGGATGTCGGCGCTGTTAATCAAGTAGTGGATGTCGGCCGTGAAGTGGTCAGGAACAATCCGCTGGAACTCGTCATTAGACGGGTCATAGATGCCGGTGTTATTGACGTTCTTAGTTACGCCGAGGATTGTCTGCGGGCTGTTGTCCGCCAAGGTGGCCGTAGCGATGATGCCCTCGCCGATTTTCACCGGCTCAAAGTCAACGCTCTTTTTGCCCTTAGTGGCGGTAACTTTCAGCACAAGGTCGGATATCCGCATGGCGGGGTTGTAGTCAACCGCATCCTTATAGGCGAAGCTGCCGCCTTCCGCATAGCTGATAACCTTGTTGTTGTCGCCCACTTTTTCGCCCTGCACCGTTACGGGCGTAAACGGCGTCTCGCCACCTGCATATTGCAGCACGGGCGTAGCTACCAAAGTTACGTTCTTGTTGAAGTAGCTCGACGGGAAGACGCCGTCAATGGCCACATCAACCTTCCCCCCGCGTACCTCTAAAGGCGTCGGGACAACTTTATAGTCTATCTTGTCGGCATTTTTTTTCATCTTGCTTAAGCCGGCACAACTTGCAAGCAGGATTACCATCACGAGGTACCCAAGGTTTTTTAAATTAAATCTATTCATCAATATTACAATTAAAGTTACTAATAAAAAAACAATTATGATATAAAATTAAACTTCCAAATGGTGAAAAATGAACGCCCAGATGTCTGTGCTTTCATCGATGATTTTGGCGGTAGGTTTGCCGCCGCCATGTCCGGCCTTGACGTCTATCCGAATCAGGGTGGGCAATTCGCCTCTGTTATATTCCTGTAAACGCGCCGCATATTTGAACGAATGTGCAGGAACTACGCGGTCGTCATGGTCGGCAGTAGTTATCAGTGTGGCCGGATAGGAACCGCCGTGCCGGATGTTGTGGTATGGCGAATAGCCATACAGGTACTCAAACATCTCTTTACTGTCGTCGGCAGAGCCGTAGTCGTCGGCCCATGCCCAGCCTATTGTAAACTTCTGGTAGCGCAGCATATCCATTACCCCCACCTGCGGAATGGCCACTTTAAACAGGTCCGGTCGCTGATTGACAACTGCCCCGATGAGCAGGCCGCCATTTGAACCGCCCTGAATGGCCAACTTCCCGGCGACAGTATATTTTTGAGCAATGAGATACTCGGCCGCGGCAATGAAGTCGTCAAAC
The DNA here is from genome assembly GCA_031272965.1 of Bacteroidales bacterium. Taxonomy (GTDB): domain Bacteria; phylum Bacteroidota; class Bacteroidia; order Bacteroidales; family Prolixibacteraceae; genus JAISSS01. Next base: position 4,685 of record JAISSS010000121.1, read on the forward strand.
ACGTTCTGTTTGTTCATCTTTATACCGGCCTTATGCCATGTGTCGCCGTATTCGCCGCCCCCGCGCAGGTTGGCTACGGCCAGAACGCCGCCCTTTTCGAGGAAGACGATGCGCGACGCCGAGAAACTCGGCGTCAGGCTGATGTTGAACCCGCCGTAGCCATACAGCAATGCGGGATTAGCGCCATTCAGCGTAAGGTCTTTGCGGTGAACGATAAATACAGGAACTTTTGTGCCGTCTTTGGATACGTAAAATTCCTGCTTTACGATGTAGTCGTCAGGATTAAATTTCACCGTCGGACGGAAATAGAGGCTGCCGGAGCGGGTTTCCACGTTGTAGCGTACTATTTCGCCGGGCGTATTGAATGATGTATAGCCGTAGAACAGCTCCGCATCTTCTTTTTTGCCGGAGATGCCGGAGATGTCGCCGATACCGGGCAAAGTTATGTCATGGTCGAAAGTGCCGTCATAATCATACACTTTTACTATGCTGTGGGCATCGTGCATATATGTAGCGACGATTTTCCCCTTAGCAAAATGGACGCCCTGCAGCACGTCTGACTGTTCGGGCAGTATGTCTGTCCAGTTCTGCTCGTCAGGGCGAGCAGCATTGATACGCACCAGGCGGTAACGCGGCGCATTGCAGTTGGTCAGTATATAGAGGTTATCGTCCAAATTTTCGATGAGGTAGAAATCGTGTTCGGAAATTGGCGCCAGCGGGATATTCTTGCCGGATTTCAGGTCAACCACAGTAAGGCCGTTGCCGGTAGTTCCTTCCGAAAGACTGAACGCCAGGAAACGCCTGTCTTCGGTAACGGAGGCCTGAAACATCCGTTTGGGGGCGTTGGGTTCCTGCAACACGACGACGTCGTTAGCCTGCGCATCTCCCAGCTTGTGATAGAACACTTTCTGATATTCGCTGGCAACGGTCAGCTCAGCGCCGTCGGCAGGCTTGTCGTACGCGCTGTAATAGAAGCCGCCGTCGTACCATGACAGGCCGGAGAATTTCACCCACTTGATATGGTCGTCCAGCGTATTTCCTGTTTTGAGGTCTTTGACAAGAATTTCATTCCAGTCGGAGCCGGAACGGGCAATCATGTAAACAAGATAACGGGCATCGTCGGAGATGGTAATGCCTGACAGAGCCACCGTTCCATCGTCAGCAAGAGTATTGGGGTCAAGGGCTGGCTCCCAATCGCCGTCAATAGCATCGCTGTAATACAATACGCTTTGATTTTGAAGGCCGTCGTTACGGAACTGGAAATACTTGTCGGCTTTCCGGAACGGCAACCCTACCCGCGCATAGTCAATAAGTTCTGTCAATCGATTACGGATAGCGTCTCGATTGGCTAAGCTGTTCAGATAATCGAAAGTTACCGCGTTCTGGGCAGACACCCATTCAGCGGTCTCAGGCGAATTGTCGTCTTCAAGCCAGCGATACGGGTCATCAACAACCGTACCGAAAACAGTATCTTTCACATCCGTTTTTTTAGTAGCCGGATACCTCAACCCATGCGTACAAGATGATGCAGCAACCATAACTCCTAACACCGTTAAACATACTAAAAACTTCATAGCAGAAAATTTGCCGCGAATATAGCTGTTTTTTTCTTTTGTAGTACTGCGCTTTTCATTTTTTTTTTATAAAGCGAAAAAGTTTACGGTTTAATAAGTTTTGGTTAAGAATAATGCACTGCGAATCTATTGCACAATTGCATTTTCAACATGACACGACGCCTGCACAAACACTTTTGTGCGATTTTGTAACCCTGTCAGCACTTATATAAACAGCAACTTTTGTGCAGAAAAGAGGCGGAATAAAGAGCTGTCTTAGAGAAAAAAATGTAATTTTGCACTCCGAAATATACTGTTTAACAAATAAATCAAATTATGAAGAAAGGACTTTTGTCATTGTTTTTACTCTCTTTGCTAAGCCGCTCGGCACGGAAGAGCGACGCAGATTTGCTACTTTGGTACGACAAGCCGGCGGCTTCGTGGAACGAGGCGCTACCGCTTGGTAACGGACGTCTGGGAGCTATGTGCTTCGGAGGCGCTGACGCCGAACTGCTGCAGCTCAACGATAACACGCTCTACAGCGGCGAACCGAAAATCGAATGGGAGGAATTAGATATCAGTAGCTCATTCGACACGGTTGTAGGCATGTTACGCGCCGAGCAATACACCGAAGCCAACGCCTTTGTGCAAAAAAACTGGCTCGAAAGGCTTCACCAGAACTATCAGCCGCTTGGCGACCTTCATCTGCGCTTCAACAGCAACGACAGGGACGGCGGCGAAATAACCGACTACCGCCGCGAGTTGGACATCGCAAACTCCCTACTGACAGTCAGTTACCGCCGCAATGGAGCGCTCTACACGCACGAGTACTTCGCCTCGCACCCCGACG
>JAISSS010000125.1 GCA_031272965.1 Bacteroidales bacterium
GACGACGACCTCAGCATCGCCCGACGGGATGATGTCCGGTTTCTTATGCTTCCTGGCCATAATCAAATATTTCCCGACAAAAATACAAAAAAAAATCATCTATGCCACCACAGTATGAATTTTTGAATCTATTTTTTCCCCTCAACTCATTCCTCTTTTAAGAATCCGTATTCATAGACTTTGGATTCTATTTGGGCGGCGAGGCGCTGCAATTTTGAGCGCAAGTTTATTATAAGTTCCATATAGCGGGCGTCATTGCTGGCATTGTTCATGCGTCCCGTGCTGTCGCGTCTCTGAAAATATTCGCGGATGTCATACAGTGAGGCATTAACATTGTAGTCGCCGACCGCCGCCGTCGTGTGATAGTAGCGCCACAGCACTCTGCCTGCCTCGAACACGGCGGATGCGGCTTCCGAGAACTGCCGCGGCGCCCCTTCCTGCCAGTTCTTGGGCAGAATGGCCGCTTCCATCTTCCCAAAAAGGTCGGAACAGACATTCCTGACTACCTTTCCGCTCAAAAAGCTAATCATAACATGGCTCTAAAATTCAGTACGGGCGTCAACTTCACTCTCCGGAAAAGGTATCCAGTGGTTGACGCCATGACGCGAGGATATGTTGTTCGCAAAAATGGCATAAGTCAGGCAATCGTTCTGAAAAGCAGCGTCTTTTTCCCACTTCCGGTCGGGATACAGAAACTGGTCGCGGTCATTGAGCCAAGTCGCCGGAATAACCTTGCGCACGGCAAAGAACACACAGCACTCAAGAATATTCTGCAAACTGACCCCGATAATTGTAAATCCGGCCTGATTACCAAGTCCCTGACTGTTAAGACGGCAGTATGCCTGATGCTGAAAATCGCTTCCAACGCAAAAAATCTTTCCAATAAAAACATCGTTTTTCCGCCGGTACCGAACAATCCATTCATTTATATATTTCTGATTTTCATACGAGTATATGACCTTCTTCTGTAAGAAGTTGCCACTGATATCGAAGACGTCTGCCTTAATCATCCTGAATCTGTTATTAACCGCAGTGTCCCATATTTGAAAACCTATAGGAAATGTCCCTGTAACATTATCGAAAGATGAAGCCGGACAAAGGAACAGTTTTTTTAATTCGGCAAGGAAGAAGTTTCTGAAATTCAAATAGAAAGGAGAATTAAGTATTTTTAATTTCGAGAAGACACCTATTTTACAGCCTGTTATCTCTTTATAAATCCGTACAATGAACTGCGCATACAGTTCCCGTCCGCCCCGTCCGAGAAAATCATCATATTTTGTCCGTTGAACTGTTAGATTTAGCCCTGTTTTTCCGATATTTTCACCCTGCTTGACACCTTTTCGCGCATTAGTCTCTGCATAAGGCGGGTTGATGTAAATTATCAGGCGTTTGCGCAGGGTGGGGTCGCTAATGATTTTTTGCAGGCCGTCGGGCAGGCGGTCAAAGCTGTCGTTGAGAAAGTCGAACTGAAACACGTGGGCTTCGAGCAGGTTGGCGCCGTTGCGGATACGCTCGTGCATCACATACACATCCTGCTTGTCGAGGGTGCTCGCCCAGATGCGGTATTTATTGGTTAATCCGGCCAGCAGATTGCCCGTTCCGGCGGCGCAGTCCCATACGTAGTACTCGTCCTGCCAGTCCTGGCCGAACACGTCAGCTAAATATTCCTGCGACTTCTCAACCCAGATGCGGGGAGTGAAGAACGAGCCCTTGCGCTCGCGCACGTCCTGCGGAACCAGCAGGTCGCGACGCTCAATAATGTAATCCCAGTATCCCTCAAGCAGCGGCCGCTCATAACGCGCCCAAAACTGCGCATGAGCTTTCTGACCGTCATTGAAGTACGCCTCGCGGAATATCTCGCTTAGCGCATCGGTCTGGCGATTATATTTATAGAGGTGGCTCTTGAGCAATACATTGAGCTTGTCTTTGATAGTTTCGTTGTTTGCCGACAGCAGGTCAGCCAAATAGAAATCGCTGTCAATGATATTGACTTTCTTAGCCGCATCCCAGTTGACGCCGATGGTGGGCTTCACCGTTTCGAGCCATCGTGTATAAACAATGATGAAATTGTTCTTGTCTATGCGGTTCTTTGCGGGGAACCGGTTTATCGAATCCTTCTCTGTATATGAACAATTGTTCTTTATAAATTGCTTTAGTTCCTTTTCATCGCGCTCAAAGTCAAAGATATACGTGGTCCATGGGGCGTCAGTATTCACTATCCGGCTGACCTGCTCATATACCTGTTGAAATTCGCGGGTGGAATGGTCTGACGGCGCCACTTTCCAGTTGAAGTCGTTCTGATAGAAAATGTCCTGAATTTCCGAATACGGAACGAATGCTATTTTCTCGCAGTCGAAACATCCCAGAAACGGCGGGGGCAGATAGCGGTCAAACGTCCGCGCCTTGCCCACGGTCAGCACGAGTTGGGCGAGCATGACAACGACATCCGCGGGGGCAGCTTTGGCCTCCGCCCACAGGATATACTGCTCGTCCAAGCAGTCTAAATCGAAGCTTGTCGGGGCGGCGGCTTTCACGGCAAAGTCTATTGCACCCCGTATTTCGGTGCAGTCGAAGCCGCCGAAAAAGTCGCGTCCTACCTTGTTCTTCAGTTCTTCTTCGCGGATGCTACTGTATTTCATTAGCTGCAAAGATAGCGTTTTTTTCTTAATTGCAGAAAGAAAAATGAGAATCCCCTGAAATAGGGGTATTAGGACTGTTTTTTCACAACTTTTGGGGATTGTCGGGAATGCTGAAGGGCAATAATTTTGCAGATTCAAATAAACAGTTTTTATGAAATCATATTTTTTTAGAATTATTGCAGCGCTGGCGATTGTGGCTACCATAAATACGGGCGCTGTGGGACAGACTCGTCCGCGTACCGATATGGAAGCGGCATCGGGCAAACGCGCTGTTTTAGTGAACAATATCGGCAGTTCGCGGCTAACGCTGGGTGGCTATGGCGAGATGGTCATGCAACGGCTGTATTACAGCAACGATGTGGCGCGTTACAGCTACCCAGGCACCTATAAAGACAGTAAGTCCGGCTCTTTTGACCTTCCACACGTTGTTTTTTACGTAGCTTACGATTTAGGGCGTGGCTGGAGGATGTCTTCGGAAATAGAATTTGAACATGGCGGAACCGGCGCCACTTACGAAATAGAGAATGAGGAAAGCGGCGAATACGAGACCGAAATTGAGCGGGGCGGCGAGGTCGCCTTAGAGCAGTTCTGGCTTGAGAAGTCGTGGAATCGTGCGGCCAATTTGCGCATGGGACACATAGTAGTTCCCGTGGGGATGGGCAATATGCACCATTTGCCCACCGAATTTTTCCAGAACATGCGGCCGCTTGAATCACAGATATTGCCTTTCACGTGGCATGAAACAGGGGTGAGCTTTCTGGGAGCGGCCGGTCAGTGGAGTTACGAACTGCAATTCATCGCAGGTCTTGACGCTGAGCGGTTCGGTGCATCCGGCTGGATTAACGGCGCCTCCAATTCGCCATACGAATATAAATTGGCCTCCAATGGCGCCGTCGCCGCACGGGTTGACAACACACCGCTCAAGGGATTGCGCATCGGAATGAGCGGTTATTACGGGCACAGCGCGGCCAATACCATGAAACCCGTGCGGTATGAGGGACTTAAAGGCGCGGTAAGCATCGGAACAGTCGATGCCCAATGGCAGTCGGATGCACTGCTGGCTCGTGCGAACTTCATTTATGGACACCTTGACGATTCCTACCGGATTTCAACTGTCAACAAACGCCTGCCCTCTGCCAGCCCGTCACCGCGCACAGACGTGGCCTCCGACGCCCTCAGCTGGTATGCCGAAGCCGGATATAACGTACTGCCACTGCTCTGCAAGCATCCCGACCGCGACAGCCGCCTCTACCTGTTTGCCCACTACGGATACCTCGCCCCGATGTATAAAACTGCCGACGGCATAAGCGCGAAAAAGTGGTGCGAAAGAACAGTTATCAGTTTCGGCGCCAACTGGTTCCCTGTTCAAGAGCTGGTAATAAAGGCCGAATATACCCTGCAGAAACTCGACAAGCCCTATAATAACGAACCGGCGCTTTCTTTTGGAGTAGCTTATTCAGGCTTCTTCCGATAATTATTTCTTTAAAAACATCTGTTACGAAACAGAAAATTGCAGAAAACGAAAAAAAAACGTGCCTATTCAATTGTTTTTTCATATTTTTGTATCCGAATTTACAATAGTATGAAGTCAAATATAGAGAGTGCATTAAAATCGGCAAGCGATACGCAGGCATTGGAAACAGGGCGCGGCATATTGCCTCAGGTAGCAGCATTTTTCAAGAGAAATTTCCCCGAAAAGCGGGGGCTCGTGGTGTGTGACCGGACGACGTGGGCGGTTGTTGGCGAGGTGGTATATCAGCAATTGGAGGAAGAAGGTGTTGCTGTTACGCCGTTCATTTTCCCGGAACCGCGACCGTATGCAGGTATTGAGAATGTTGACAAATTAGAGGAATTTATGCGGCTCAGCGATGCCGCGGCCATTGCCGTAGCAGTGGGGTCGGGCACCCTTAACGACCTTGCCAAACTGGCGTCGGGGCGTCTTGAACGGCCCTATATGTGCGTGGCCACGGCCGCCTCTATGGATGGCTACACGGCATACGGCGCCTCTATAACCGCCGATGGCAATAAAAAGACATTCCCATGTCCGGCTCCATACGCAGTGTTCGCGGATATTGACGTCATCCGCAATGCACCGCCGGAGATGACCGCCGCCGGCTATGCCGACCTGTTCGCAAAAGTTACCGCCGGCGCCGATTGGATTCTGGCCGATATGCTGGGCGCGGAACCGATTGACGTGACGGCATGGCATATCGTACAGGATGGCCTTCAATCCGCATTAGCTGACCCCGCAGGCGCCCGCGAAGGCCGTCCTGACGCCATAGAACTGCTACTCGAAGGGCTGCTGCTCGGCGGATTCGCCATGCAAAGCTCGCGTACCAGCCGTCCCGCTTCCGGCGCAGAGCACCAGTTCAGCCACCTCTGGAACATGGAACACCATACCCACAACGGCGAGATACCTGCGCACGGGTTCCAGGTGGGAATAGCCACCCTGGCAATTACCCGCCTCTATGAAGTAATGATGGCCGCACCGCTCGACCGGCTTAACGTGCCGCAAACTATCGCACAATGGCCATCCTGGGAACAGCAAAAAGCCCGCATAGAGATGCTGTTCGCCGGTACCGACTTCACCGCCACTGCCTTGCAGCAATCAAAAGAAAAATATATTCCCACTTCCAAATTGACAGTACAATTGGAAAAACTGCGCTCTAACTGGCCGCTGATTAAGATGCGCCTGTCAAAGCAGATAATACCCTCCGGCGAGGTGAAGAAACGGCTGGATGCGGTGGGCGCACCTACGACCCCCGAACAGATAGGAATCTCTGCCGTCCGCCTCAGAAATGCTTACCAGCGGGCTCAATGTATCCGCTCGCGTTTCACAATCCTCGACGTAGCTTTCAGAACTAACTCTTTTGATAACTGGCTAAAATTGCTCTGATTTCTAACTATTTATGATAAATCTGATAAACAGCGCCGCCGAGCTGACCGATAATGCTGCCATGTCGGCTAAATTACACAGAATCAGGCATGTAGCGCTCGACATGGACGGCACTATCTACAATGGAAGTACATTGTTCCCCTGGACAAAAGAATTTATTGCCGATATTGAACATTTAGGCATAACATATTCATTCCTTACCAATAACCCGTCAAAAAACACGGAAGATTATCTGGCACATCTCCATTCTATGGGGCTTGACATCCCCAAAAACAGCCTCTATACATCGGCCAATGCCACTGTGGACTACCTGCGCAGGAACCATCCCGACGTAAAACGGCTGTTCATTCTCGGTACCCCCAGCATGGTCAGCGGATTCGAGACCGCCGGATTCGTGTCGGTCAGCGCCAACTGTACCGACGAACCGGACGCCGTACTCGTGGGATTCGACAAAACCCTGGAATACAACCGGTTATGCAGAGCAGCCTGGTGGATTGACAAGGGCAAAAAATACTTCGCCACAAACCCCGACCTGGTATGTCCTACCGACTTGCCGACAATCTTAGTGGATTGTGGCGCCATCTGTGCCGCCTTAGAAAAAGCCACCGGCCGCAAACCCGACATCACCATGGGAAAACCCGACCCAGAAATGCTCAACGGCATCCGCCTCGCCAAAGGATTAAATACCGACCAGATAGCAATGGTCGGCGACCGCATCTATACCGACCTGAAAATGGCCGCCAACTCCGGCGCACTCGGCGTGTTAGTGCTCTCCGGCGAGGCCTCGCTCGACGACGCCCGCAATGCCGACTTCAACATCGACATCGTTACCGACACTCTCGGAATTTTCGGAAAATTGCTGGCCGCAACTCACTGACCGCAACCGGGGTCAGGCTACACAAGAATATTTATTTACATATAAGTTCTTTTACCGCAACCTGATTTTCGTTCCGCGCGGCGGAATGTCGTTCCTGCCGAAGTCGTTCAGCTTGCACAGCTCGCTTAATCTGATTCCGTAAGCCTGCGAGATGTAGTGCATGGATTCGCCCGCCCCTGCGATGTGTACTGTGGGGCCTGACTTCAATTTCTTCCATTTGCTTTCGATATAAAGAATTTCGCCGTCTGCGGGTTGCCGTTTGCGGTTATAATCGTTGTAGTGGCGCAGCCTGTAGCGGGAAATATGCAAGTCGTCGGCAATGCTGGCCACAGTCTCGCCTTTCTTGGCGGTAACAGTGTTCAGGCCGTTGTGCATGGTGAACGTATGGCGGAACCATGCCTGCGACAGCGCAGCGTTGGCTTTGGGGTCATACCCGCGCCGCTTCATCTTCTCAATGGAGTGGGCGTCAGCATCGAAGCGGTATAGCTGGTGCTCTTCGATGATGGAGATGAGTTTTTCGGGATATTTGGGGTCAGTGGCATAACCGGCTTTCTTCAGCCCGTATGCCCACTTTTTATAGTCAGTAATATCAAGCAGAAACAAGTCGTCATAGCGAGAATTGCTGTGCAGAAATTCGCTGTGGTCGATATATGATTCCTCCACATTTTTGTAAGCGCGGAAACATTCCTGGGGGGCGTCATCGTTATACCGGACACTCTTGCCTGACCAGCCGCCGCGACATTTGATGCCGAAATGGTTGTTCGACTTGCGACTCAGCTCGCTCAGCCCGTAGCGCGATTCCAGACAAGCCTGACCAAGCTTGATGCTGGCCGGAACACCCGCCCGAATCATCTCCCGTATCGCAATATCCTTATACTTGCCAATATAGTCTGATTTGCTCGACTGTGCAAGCGCGGTCAAGCCGCACAGAAGTACTATAGCCGATATAAATGTCTTCTTCATCTGGAAAAATTTCCGCAAAAATAATATGAAAAGCTGGATTTTTCACTATTTTTGTCGTAAAATGATTTATGAATACGGAAGAATTAAGAATAACGTTTCAAAAAGCGGCAGACTTGCAACAGCTTGGTGCGGCTGACCGCACATTGCTGACGGCGGCACGGGCGGCGGTGAGGCGGGCATACGCCCCCTATTCGGGCTATTCGGTGGGCGCGGCCGTATTGCTGGATAACGGACAAATATTTACCGGCAACAATCAGGAGAACGTGTCGTTTCCGGCGGGCGTATGTGCCGAGCGGGTCGCCCTGTCATACGCGAATGCCAATTTTCCCGATTCGCGGGTCGTCGCGGTGGCCATCAGCGCAGTCGGCACAAACGGCGCCCCTGTCCCGCAAATCAGCCCCTGCGGAATATGTCGGCAAGTACTGCACGAATGTGAGATGCGTTTCGGACGCCCTGTACGCCTCATCCTTGACGGAACTGACAGCCTCATTGTCGTGAAGCAGGCAGCCGATTTACTGCCGCTGTCGTTTGTTAAACTATCGTAAAAAAATTATTTTTTCTATCAAACCGCATCCCCCGTGTTTTTTCTATCGAAAAAATAATTATCTTTGTCCCCAACAAAGTTTAAGTTAAAACAATTAATAACTGCGTCATTATGTTAAAGTCAAGAGTTTTGTTTAACTCAATCAGTATTATTCTGATTACGGGTTTATTATGTGTCAGCGCCGCTTACGGGCAAAAAAGTGCGGCGCCGAAGTTCGGCAAGCCCGACCCCGACTGGCTGAAAGCCACTGTTTGCCCCATCGATTCAAACGCCCATGCCTATTACATCTTTGACAGGGGCGACAGCTACATCGACATCAGCAGTAGCGGCCGCTTCCAGTTAATATTTGAGCGCCATTTTGCCATAAAAATCCTTGATAAGGATGGCTTGGATTGGGCAAATATCAACATCTTCCTGATGCGCAGCGGCGATGCGGAAGAAAAGCTGACCTCCTTCAACGCCTATACCTACAACGGCAGCGGCAAAGATATGGAGAAGCTAAAGCTGGACAGAAAGGATGTGCTGCGCGAACAGACGTCAGATAACCTGACGACCATGAAGATAGCCATGCCGGGCGTGAAAGAAGGCTCGGTTATTGAGGCAGAATATGTTATCACGTCCGACTTCGTGTATAACCTGCAGCCGTGGGCATTCCAGAGTACTATCCCCGAACTCTATACGGAATATAAGGTATCCATCCCCGAATATTTCTATTATAATCAGGTACAGCAGGGCTATCTGAGCATCAATACGCGGCAGGAGAAAAGTTCCGGCTCGTTCCACCTGTCGGTAGGTTCGGTACAGTATAATTCGACCGTTTATCATTACACGGCGACAAATGTTCCCGCATTTATCGCCGAGCCGTTTCTGCGGACGCCGAATAATTATATCACCAAAGTAAAATATGAGCTGAACTGGTTCCAATTGCCCATGGAATCCCGTCAGAACTATACCACTTCGTGGGATGACATTGAGAAGAAGCTGCTTGAGAACGACCACTTCGGACGGGCAATCGGCGGCGGCTACCTGAAAGATGCGGCCAAAGAGCTGAAGCAGGGAGGGGCGCAGGGTGAAGAGCTGATATTGGCCTGCCTGAAACATATCCGCGAAAAAATCAAGTGGAACAATGCCCCATCACTCTTCGCCTACAACACCACCAAAGCCTATAAAGACGGGCAGGGCAACTCTGCCGACATAAATCTGAACCTTGTGGGACTGCTGCGCGAGGCGGGGTTTAACAGCGCCCCCTTAGCCATGAGCCTGCAGACGCACGGCATTTTGCCGCTGACATCCCCGTCAATGTCGGCCTTCAACTATGTGGTGGCTATCGTGAAAGAAGGCGATAATTTCTTCCTGCTCGACGCCACAGACCCAAACAGTACGATAAACCTGCTGCCGGTGCGGTGTATCAACGACAAAGGGCGGGTCATCGGCACCACGATGACCGAAAAATGGGTCAGCCTCACCGAAACAAAACCGTTCACCGACTTCGCCGGATACAACCTGACACTTGATGCTAACCTGCTCATGAAAGGAACCGTACAGCGACGCCTCGGCGGCTATGGCGCCCTCAATTACCTGACCCTGCACAGCGAGGCGGACAAGGCCAAAGAAATCGAAGAGAAAATCCTGAACGCCAAAATAACCGACTTCAAAATGGACAACCAGCTCGAAAAAGACGGAAACCTGATTGTGGAATTTGCCCTCGAAAAAGAAAAGGCCGGAGAGCAGGCCGGAGATATGCTCTATTTTAACCTGCCTGACCTGTTCTGGGGCGACAGCCCCTTCAAATTGGAGAAGCGCGACTATCCGGTAGAGTTCAATTTCCCCTATAAAATTACCAAAACATATACCTTTACTGTCCCCGAAGGCTATCAGATAAGCGAACTCCCCAAACCGTGCAGCATCAAATTGCCTAACAACGACGCCTCTTTCCTGTATAGTATTCAGAGTATGGAACATCAAATCGTCGCTACCTCAGTCATTAATATCCGCAAAACGCTCTTTTTGCCGGACGAATATGCCGGACTGAAAGAGTTCTTTCAACAACTTACATCAAAACAGAAAGAAGTGTTTGTCCTGAAAAAAATATAGCCATATATGCAGTTAATACCCCTGAAAACGCTGCTGTTAACAGCGCTGTTGTGCGGCAGTATGGCCGGACATGCCCAGAAAACGTGGGACATCAAGAACATTCCTGGCCCTATGCGCGACAAGGCCAATGTGGTAATCCGCACGGAAGTGCGCACCGTTGAACGCCAGTCGTCCGCCAAGTTCACCTTGTCGGTTCACGAGGTGAAGAGCATCCTGAACAAGGACGGCGAGAGTGAAGCCACACTGACCATCTTCTATGACCGCAACTCGTCGGTCTCCGGCTTTGAAGGCGCAATATACGACGCAGACGGCATCCTGCTGAAAAAGCTGAAGAGCAAAGACCTTGCCGACGTGTCGAACAACGATTACCTGCTGTATTCCGACAGCCGCGTGAAGCTGTTCCGCCCAACAGCGAAACTGCCTTTCACCGTCGAATACCGGTACACCGTTTCATACAAGGCCACTTACGGCCTGCCGGGGTGGATGCCGCAACCCGGATTCCACATTGCCACCGAGAAGTCGGAATTTCAGGTCATCACCCCACCGGAATTGGGCCTGAAATATATGGAAGTGAACATCGGCTCAATAAAAGCCTCTTCGGAGACAGTCGGCAGCAGCAAGCACTACAAATGGGAAGCCTCGATGCTGAGAGCAATCCCCACCGAGCAATATGTGGATTTGCTGAGCGAAATCCCTACAGTTTACCTGAGCGCCGAGAAGTTCTCCTACGAGGGCTATGAGGGCGACTTCAGCAATTGGGAGAATCTGGGCAAATGGGCAGCAAAGTTAGCAGAAGGACGCGCCGAGCTGTCCCCGCAGACGCAGGCGAAAGTGCGGGAGATGACCGCCGAACTGCCCGACGTCCGCACCAAAATAGCCGTCCTCTACAAGTATTTACAGGACAGAACGCGCTATTTCAACGTGTCTCTGGGCATCGGGGGGTGGCAGCCCCTCCCCGCCTCCACCGTTGACGACAAGGGCTATGGCGACTGCAAAGCGCTGTCCAACTACATGGTTGCCCTGCTGAAAGCCGCCGATATTCCGGCCAACATGGTAATCATCGGCGCGGGCGCACGTACCCGCATTCGCTACCCCGACTTCGCCAGCGGCAATCAGGCCAATCATGCCATCTGCTGCGTCCCGTTAGCCACTGACACCGTATGGCTCGAATGTACCAGCCAGACCGCCCCTTTCGGATACCTCGGCCAGTTCACCGCTAACCGCTATTGCTTAGTCGTAACAGACAACGGCGGCCACATCGCCAAAACCCCAAAACTCCACACCGATGATAACGTGCAGTCCACACGATTAGACGTTGCGCTCAATCCCGACGGCAGCGCCACATTCGCCCTGCAAACGAGTTGCAAAAACAGCCTGATTGAACCGATGCTCCCGCGACTGACCGAATCAAAAGAAGAACAAAAAAAGCATCTGCTACAAACCATCAACGCTAATGGTCTGACAATCAACACGTTCTCTTTCGCACAGAGCGGCATGACACTGCCCGAAATTGCGCTGAACATCACCGGCACAGTGCGACAATACGGTTCTGTTACCGGAAACCGCCTGTTTGTCAGTGCAAACTTCCTGCTGGGCACCGGAATCCCGCCCGTGATTGAGAAGGAACGCAAGATGAAACTTTACGTCCCCACCGGCTATCAGATGCGCGACAGCCTCACGCTGAACATCCCAGCCGGATATTCCGCAGAGTTCCTGCCTGAATCGTCCGAACTGAACTCAACTTATGGCAGCTATAAAATAGAATATTCTCATCCCGCCCCTGAAAAGATACTGATTTACAGATTCCTGCAAATTAATGACGGAATATTTGATTTGCCCGATTTCGGCGCCATCGAAAAGTTCCAGAAAGATATCCGCAATCAGGGGAAAATTATCCTGACAAAAATTAATTAACAAAAACAGGATAAAAGATATTTATCAAGTTTCAGATTAAACGTTTGCCGAAAATTGCAGTCAATATAAACAATAATATAATATTTAAGATATATGGAATCAAACGGTTTGAATTATTGTGTCTCCGCGGTGGTGTGCGGGGCGCTGGCATTGCCCCTGTTGACGGCCTGCAACAAGGACGAGGGGCTTGGTGGCTCCTCCTCCCTTGAGGGGATGGTGTATAATGTCATCCATTATGACGACGACTTTAGCTACAGCACCGACACCGTTCCGGCCGGAAAGACCGATGTTTACTTAGTGTTCGGCGACGATGAGGACGCCTATTTCGGCGACGACATTGAGACCGACAAGAACGGGTACTATCGCTTCGACTATCTGCGGAAGGGCAATTATGTGGTATATGCCTATTCCGACCTGCCCGATGGCCGCCGTCAGGCCGTTACTCAAAATGTGAGAGTGGGCAGCGGAACCGGTACGGCCGCCCCGTTATACATCCACTCCGGCAAAGCCTACGGAACCGCAATCATTAAGGGCTATGTGGAAGCCACATATTACCACAACGGCGTATATCGCGACTTCGGCACCGGAACCGGCATGAGAGCTTACATCCGCCGCGCCGGAGTGGAAGGATTCTTCGATGACGCCCGCGTATCGGACGGGATATTCGTGTTCCAGAAACTCACCCCCGGTGAATACGAAATAGCCATAGAATCGGAAGACCCCGACACCGAAAAAATCACCCTCATCTATACCGCCCCAATAAAAATCACCGACACCGAAAAGATTTACGTCATTGAAGGCGTCATTTCCGTAACCGTTTCAGTCTGATAAAATGAAAACACGTTCATATATAATCGCGATAACCATGTTGCTGGTCGGCAGCTTGACCGGCATCGCCCGCGGACAGAACAGCAACACCCCACCCGCACCGGATACCGTCAGGCAGGCGCCCCCCGCCTCCCAAACACAAACACCGTTCCTCACGCCGGAAGAAAAACGCCTGCAACGTAAAAACCTCGTAGTAAAAGAAATGAACGCCGACGCCAACGGCAAACGACAATGGCTCGACCACCTCACAGTGTGGGACGAGAACGGCTTCAAAATTGAGGAAATAGAGTATGCCGTTTACGGACAGCGGGAAAGAGTAACCTTCGAATATGACGCGCAGGGCCGATGCATCCGCGAAAACGTCTATAACGACAAGAACAAACTCTACAGAATCCGAAAATACGAGTACCTCGAAAACGGACGCAAAAAGAAGCAGTATAACTACAATCCCGACGGGAAACTCTATTCCACAAAGATATATGAATATTCCTATAAATGAGTTCCGTACAATAAGCCTCGCCGACACGGAGGGCATCCGCCTGATGGACAGAATTGACAGCAAGTTCGTGGCGGCCACAGCGCTGTTGCCCCGCCTGCTGGAGAATATGCAGCCGCTGTTTATGGTGCAGACCGTTGACGGGGTACGCCTCGCCAACTACGAAACCCAATATCTGGATACCCCCACCCGCGACTTCTACCTGATGCACCACAACGGCAAACTCAACCGCCAGAAAATCCGCATCCGTACCTACTGCGATTCGCAACTGTCGTTCCTCGAAGTGAAGAACAAGAGCAACAAGGGCAGGACGACAAAAATCAGAGTGCCAGTCAGCCTGCCCCGCATCACTACAGTGGACGAGCTTGGCGAGGGAAAAACCTTCTTAAACGAATGTTCAATATTTGATATCCACAGCCTGCTCCCTGTCCTCGAAAACAGCTTCCAAAGAATGACCTTTGTCAATAACCGTGCCTCAGAGCGGATTACCATCGACATAAACATGTGCTTCCACAATCCCCGCACTTCCACAACACACCCGCTCAACGGGCTGATGGTACTCGAACTGAAACAGGACGGACGACTGCAATCCGACTTCCGCGCTCTATTGCGCGAGCTGCGTATTAAGCCATGCTCGTTCAGCAAATACTGCATGGGAACATTCCTGACCGACGCCACCATAAAACATGGCCGCTTCAAACGAAAATTCGCAACAATCAATAAATTAACTCTGTAATAATGTTACAACCCGTTATAGACCCCGAAATAGCGGCCGAACATGCCGCCGACTTAGCCGAAAAAGGCCTCACTTTTATGGGCGTTGACGTGTTCGACGCCACCAACTTCTGGATGCTGTTGCTGCGCTTCGGCTTCAACTTGCTGATATGCTGGTTCATAATCCAGTTCTTCTACTACCGCAAAAGCCACCGCCGCGATTATTATTTCACCTTTATGCTCTTCAGCGTAACTATCTTCCTGCTGCTGTTCCTGCTGCAAAGCATCCCCATGCAAATAGGCTTCGCGCTGGGACTGTTCGCCATCTTCGGCATGATACGATACCGGACAGAGACAGTACAAATCCGCGAGATGACCTATCTGTTCGTCATCATCGGAATCTCGGTGGTTAACGGACTGTCAATGGAGGTGCCATACGTCTCGGTCGCTGTGGCAAACATGCTGTTCCTCTTAGTGATATGGGCGCTCGAAAGCAGCCGCTTCCTCCGCCATACATCCACAAAAATCGTCCTCTATGAGAAAATAGAGCTCATAAAGCCCGAAAAATCTGACGAACTTATCGCCGACCTGAAAGAACGCACCGGCTTGGACATCCGCAAAGTCGAAGTGGGACACATCGATTTCCTGCGTGACGCAGCCTTCCTGAAGGTCTATTATAAGGCCGCCTCTGACGAAATCAATACCATCGACAGCATAACAAAATTCTCCTGATGAACAGGCTCTTCGCATATTGCTTCCCCATTCTGCTGTTCCCCGTCGTTGCCCTGGCGCAACCCCAACGGGATACAAAGTATGGCGCCTCGCTGGCGGCGGAGGTCGAGAAGTCGCTGCTGCGCAACCTGAACCTCTCGGTGGAAGAAGAAATCCGCCTCATCAACAACCAAACCGGATTCAACCGCAATGTAACATCAGCAGGATTCAATTATTCCCTGATGGACAAGAAGCTCAAACTCGGCGCATCTTATTCATTTATATATCTGTATAACAACGACTTTCGTTATGAGATGCGGCATCGTCTCCATGCAAATGTTACATTTCGGGAAACCGTAGGGCCTTTCGTGCTGTCATGGCGCACCCGCATACAGGAGAGTATCCGTAACCCGCGTCGCGGCAGCTACCGCGTAAATCCCCGCTATGTGCTGAAAAACCGGCTCGAAGCCGAATACGTAATATGGGGAAAGCCATGGAAACCCTTCCTGTCGTGCGAGATGTCAATTAACCTCAACGACCCCCAAACGCGCTACGACCCCACCCGTCTGCGCTTCTGTGGCGGCGCGGACTGGCGCCTCAACCGCTCCACATCGCTCAGCCTTTTCATCCGATGGGACGAGCAGCTCAAAGGCGCCGACCCGCGTGTTATTGCTCCGGGCATAAGCTATAAAGTACGGATGTAGCCGCCTGCAAGAACAAGCATAAGCCGGATAACAGCGGGCACCCGTCATTATAGGCCTGACCCGCAATGACGGGTGTGGACGGCAATTTCAGAACAGCTCGTTCACCACCTGCTCGTAGTAGCTGATACACTGGCGTATGTCGGGGACAGAATTTTCCCAGTTATATTCGTATTCTATGGAGAAGACGCCTTTAAACTGCTGTTGTTTCAGTTCGTTCAACATGCCTTTGACGTCGAGGATTCCGGTTCCCCAGATGACGTCGTGCTGTTCGGCCTCGCCCTCCTGCTTGTCGGCGATGTCTTTAAAGTGAAGAGAGACGATACGTCCGTTGAGTTTTTTCAGGCAGTCGAGTTGGTTGAGGCCTTCGCGGCGCCAGTGTCCCACGTCAGCGCATGCGCCGATGCCGGGGTCGCGGGAACCAGCATAATGCAGCAGGCTGTCGGGCGTCCAATATGTAGAGGGTTTGGGGTGGTTATGTACCGATACCTTTATGCCGTACTTTTTGGACAGCGCTTCGACCAGGTCCCAGTCGGCAGTATTGGGTTCGCAGGTTATGAACTCCATGCCCATGTCTTTGGCGAAGGCAAATTCCTGTTCCCATCCGTCGGGAGTATTGGGGGCGAACACGCCCGTGCCGACGATTTTAATGCCTTTAGATTCGGCTAATTCTTTGATTTCCTTGCGGGTGGCCGCATCCATCTGATAGCCGAATGACTGGCCCTGCCACTTGGGACCGAGCGGATGGCCGGGATAAATCTCGATGTATTTTATCCCCAGTTCCTGCGTTTTGTCTAAGGCGGCGGTCAACGGGAACAGATGGAAAGTGTATGACTGCATACCGAGGCGCCATCCGTTCTGTTCGGCTTTCTGCTGTGGTGTTGGCGTCGGTTGGCAGGCGCAGAGGGCTGCTCCGAATATGACGGGCAGCGTGGATTTGAAAAGTCTTTTTATAAACATGGTACTTTCAGTTAATTAATTGGATTTACGCTATTTATTTTTTAACTGTATCACTTCGCTGGCAGCCAGCAGGAAGGCGCCGGTTCCATAGACTTCCCAGCTGTCGGCGGAGAAGTTGCGGCGGGGGTCGGCGCCGATGGGCTGTACCCAACCGATGCGTCCTTCCGCGTTAAGGCATCCGTTCAGCGCCGTCCATGCCTTTTTTACGGCGGGCAAATAGACGTCGGCCTCCAACAGCCCGTTATTGATGCCCCATGCGAGGGCATAAGTGAAGAATCCGGAGCCGCTAACCTCGCCCCCCGGATATGACTGCGGGTCGAGCAGGCTGGCCCGCCACAGCCCGTCTTCCTGCTGCAGGCTGACGATGCGGGCAGCCATCTCCGTAAACAACTCGGTATAGAAAGGCAGTTCGGGATAATCTTTGGGTAGTTCCTTGATAACCCGTACCAGACCGCCCATGACCCATCCGTTGCCACGCGACCAGAAGATTTTCTTGCCGTTGGCTTCCCAGCGATCGTTGGCCGACTGCCGGATAACGTAGCCGTAGTCGCGGGCAAACAGGTGCTCTTTACGGTCGAAGAGCCGGTCATAACATTCGTGGAAGTATTTGTCGCTCTGTTGCAGCAGCTCATTGTTTCCGGTAGTGATGCCTGCCTTCACCATGACAGGGGGCATCATAAAGAGGGCGTCGCACCACCACCATCGTATGCCCTGCCTGCCATCCGGACTCTGACTGAATGGCGTGTTGATGAACTTCTGCAGGGAATCGAGGGTCGGCTGTAGCATGGCCTTGTTTTTCTTGCGCCGATACAGGTCGATGTACATCTGGCAAATGGTGTAGTCATCGGCATGATACCAACGGGAACCGGGGCGCCATTGCACGGCGGAGCCGGTCTTTAGCATGGCGTCGTATATCTTCGACGACCGGGTGGTCTCCCACGCGGCATAGACGCCCGCATAGAAAGCGCCATTGGTCCAGTCGCGCGGGTCATGTTTCGGATTGGCTAATTGCCAGTTGACCGCTTTTATCATGGTCTCCTTGATGTATTTCCTGTTAAATACATCCACAGCGCCGGTCTGCGCCCCCGCAAACGGAGAGACCGCAAACATGGCCGCAATAAATAATATGCTGCTTTTCATAAAGAATTTAACTCTAATTACTGCGCAAAAATAAAAAAAAAAATAATATGGAACGAAAAAATCACGATATTTGTAGCCTGAAAAATTCGTATGTTAGAATCGCTTCATATATCAAATTATGCGTTGATTGACCGTTTAGAGATTGATTTTTACGACGGCTTTAATATTATTACCGGCGAGACCGGCGCGGGAAAATCCGTTATTATGGGGGCACTGGGGCTGATTTTGGGCGCACGTGCCGACATGAGCGTCCTGCAGGCGCCCGACAAAAAATGCACTGTGGAAGGCTCGTTCAGGCTCGACGGCAACCTCAAAGAGTTCTTCCGGCAAGAAGATTTGGACTATGACGAGCACTGTATCCTGCGCCGTGAAATCACTAATCAGGGCAAGTCGCGGGCTTTTGTGAACGATACCCCTGTTACGCTGAAAACCCTGCAGGATTTGGCAATGCATCTGATTGACATCCATTCGCAGCACCAGAACCTGCAGCTCGCAGAACGGGCCTTTCAGATGAAAGTGGTGGATATAATTGCGAAAAATAATGAACTTTTGCTTGATTATAGACAGCAGTATGGCGAATGGCGTCAACGCCTGGCCGATATAAAACGCCTTGAGGAAGAGGCGAAGAATGCAGGCAGTGAGCTGGATTATCTACAATTCCAATTTCGACAGCTGTGCGACGCCCGCCTTGCCGACGGCGAATTGGAAGAGCTGGAAACAGAGCAGAAGGCACTGGAACATGCCGACGAGTTAAAGCAGACCTTCGGCGGGGTTGCCGATGCACTCTACCGCGATGAATCGGGCATACTTCCCGCTATGAAAGAGCAGCTGGCACAATTAGCCCGTATCCGGGAACTGACCGCCGACGCCGACGAGATGAGCCAGCGCCTGCAATCATGCTTTATCGAGCTTAAAGACATCGCCACCGAGAGCTACAGCCTGGCCGAGCGCACGGAAAACAACCCCGAAAGAACCCGCCTCGTCGCCGAGCGCCTGGATTTGCTCTATTCTCTGCTGCAGAAGTTTAAACTCCGCACTGTGGCCGACCTCATCGCCCTGCGCGACGAGGTAGAAGCCAAAATTGACAGGGCCGTCTCCTTTGATGAGGAAATTGCTGCCCTGCGGCGACAGGCCGACGCGATAGAGCAGGCCGTTATTGCCCGCGCTGACGAAATCGGACACCGCCGTCGCGAAGTGGCGCCACGCATCGCCGCATCCGTGATTGAGGTGCTGCAAAAATTGGGCATGGCAAACGTGGAATTTAACATAAACTTCAGCCGTAACGAAATCCCCGGACTGAACGGCTTCGACGATATACGCTTCCTTTTTTCATCGAACCGCAACGCCGAGCCACAGGAAATCTCCCGAATAGCATCGGGGGGCGAAATATCCCGCGTCATGCTGGCCATAAAAACGCTGATTGCGGACGGCAAGGCGCTGCCTGCCATAGTGTTCGACGAAATCGACACCGGCGTATCCGGCGAGGTCGCTGTACGTATGGGCTTGATACTCAAGGATATGGCGCGACATATCCAAGTGATAGACATCACCCATCTGCCGCAAATCGCCGCCAAAGGGCAATACCATTTCAAGGTATTTAAAGAAGACGACGGGCATAAGGCGCGTATCTCAATACGGCCGCTCAATGATGCGGAACGGATTGACGAGCTGGCCATGATGCTCGGGGGCGACAGGGCCTCTTCGGTGGCCCGCGAAACAGCCCGCGAGCTGCTGCGCTAAAACACAGAACATCATAATCATTCGGGAAATGGTAATCTTTGTTGGGGATAATCCGTACCCCGTCGATGCGGAGCGATGCGCAATCTGTCGCGCTACGTCAGCGGGCTGTAAACATCCCGCGAAAGGCCTGATAGTATCAGTGCAGTCAGGGTTCCTGTTACTCTGTGCTGTCGCAAAGTAACAATTTATACGAAAAATATTCGCATAACAGAATATGTAATTTCATGAACAGCTCATGAAAGGAGCAGGGACATGAAATGAATACGGGACAAAAACTGCCCGATTAAGGGCAGTTTTATTGACGCGAGTGTTACTTCAGTTGAGTATAATACTCGTTAAGAGTAATAATGTCTTTGGAGGCACACGTTGGGCATACCTTTTCGGACGATTCAAACAAGTTGAACCGGGCCTGACATGAGGGGCAGTAGTACCAGTTGTCGTCGAAATCGAAATGGCCACCCTTGATAGCGATGTCTTTCCCCTCGACGAATGCACGGGCGACCTTGTTGCGGGCTTCCTGATAGATGCGGGTCAGCGTTGGCCGCGACACACCCATACATTGAGAGGCCTCTTCCTGCGTAAGATTGTCATAATCCAGCAGCTTGATAGTTTCATATTCTTCAAATGGAAGAATAATCTGCTCAGAGCGATTTCGAGGCCCCACCACGTTAAATCCTTTTACGGTTGGCGGCGCTAACAGCCGCCTGTTCTTTTTTCTTCTTGGCATGATAGTAACAATTTATTAATCTGATTTGATAAAAAATGGTTTGCTAATACAATTGCGGCCATAGCCTCTACTATGGGCACGGCCCGCGGCAACACGCAGGGGTCATGACGCCCCGACGGCTGTATAACTGTCTCTTTCATTGATTTGTCAACGGTTTTTTGTGGTTTTAGCAGGGTGGCCACCGGCTTGAAAGCCACGTTGAAGCATATCGGCTCGCCATTGCTGATGCCCCCCTGAATGCCGCCCGACCGGTTGGTCAGAGTATGCAGCCCGCTACCGGACGGTACAAAGAGGTCGTTATGTTCCGCACCGGACAGCTTTACGCCATCGAAGCCCGAACCGTACTCAAACCCCTTCACCGCATTGATGCCGAGCATGGCATACCCTAAATCGGCATGCAGCTTGTTGAACACCGGCTCGCCTAATCCGGCCGGAACACCCGTAATAATGCACCGGATAACCCCGCCAACAGTGTCGCGTTCCTCTCCGGCTTTCTCTATGCGGGCAATGAAACGCGCAGCGGTCTCGTCATCAGGACAGCGGACGATGTTTGATTCGATATTATTGAAATTAAGTTCATTATCTTCCTTGTCCAGAACAATATCGCCCACTTGTTTTACGAAAGCGCAGATAGTGATACCGAAAGGCTTTAGCAGCAGCTTGGCAAATGCGCCGGCCACAACACGGGCGACCGTTTCCCGGGCCGAAGAGCGACCGCCGCCACGGTGGTCGCGAAAGCCATATTTTACGGCGTATGTATAGTCGGCATGAGAGGGGCGGAACACATCGCGCAGGCTGTCATAATCCGAAGAATGGTGGTCGCGGTTACGCACGATGAACCCGATTGGCGTTCCTAGGGTCCGTCCTTCAAAGACGCCGGAGAGGATTTCCACCTCGTCACGCTCATCGCGCTGGGTCGTGATATGCGACTGACCGGGTTTACGACGGGCTAATTCGGCCTGTATAAAGGACATATCAACTTCCAGCCCCGCAGGGCATCCGTCAATGACGCCGCCAATGGCCGCCCCATGCGATTCGCCGAATGACGTCAACCTGAAAAGATGTCCGAAAGTATTCATAACTATGATTTTTGTTAGTTACAGTCGTGGCATCCGCCACAGTCGCCGGAATGAGGCTCATGACCGCATCCACAGCCATGCTCACCGGAATGGTGCTCATGACCGCAACCGCACGAAGACCGCGAATGTTGTGCAATCTCGGCAACATTGGGAATATGAACATCCAATATCGCGCCGGTAAAGAATAAATCCTTACCCGCTAACGGATGATTAAAATCAATGACGGCATGTTCGTCTCCAATTTCGACCACTGTGCCATAGCGTGGCTGCTCACCCACCATCATCGGTATCTGAGCACCGACCTGCAGCCGCCCGTCAAGCGCCCCATCCTTAATAAACATGGATTTCGACAGCGTATAAACGAGCTCGTCTTTCACGGGGCCGAACGCATACCCGGCGCTCACCTTTATCTCAAAGGTCGAGCCTTGCTCCAATCCGAGTAGCCTGTTCTCCAGTCCGGGAAGCAGACGACCTCCTCCACAAAGAAAAGTCATCGGGCTATCTGCCGTCGCCTCCTCCACCAACTCGCCATCCGGCCGGTCTAACCGGAGACAATACGTCAAAGCCACTAATCTATTTGCCTCAATTTTCATTTTGTAAAAACTCAAATTTTAAAATCGGATACAAAGTAATAAAAATCATTCCGAAATAAAAAATCTCCTTAGTTCATTTTAACTTAAAAACCACTAAACACATAAGATTGTTCACAGTTTTCTAATAAATAAAGTTTTTTTTCACCAATTACTTAACACCAATTTATCAATGAACAACTATGCGCGAGTGCCCGCCGCATCAAATAATCTCAATTTTAACCGCCTCTCCCGCCCCGATAATCTTCGGCGCAGCGAATTTGACGAGGACTGTTCGCGCATTGGCAACGCCGTTGTCTTTGCCGTTACGGGCTTGCCATGTAATATCGGCGCCGTCT
>JAISSS010000049.1 GCA_031272965.1 Bacteroidales bacterium
TGAGTTAATGCCTTGCCATTAAAGGGAAGACCAAACTCGCAGGGGAAAATCGCAAACCAAAGGCGACAACCAAGGATTTTATACGTTCTTTGAAATGGAGAGAGAATTTATAGGGGAAAAGTACGTAATTTATCGGTAACAGGCACAATGGAATTGTTTTTTTTGTACTTTTACATTTTAAATTTAAGAACAGATGATTCCGAAATTAAGATTTGAGGGACAGAATTTCCTGCTGATGGCAGGTCCCTGCGTGATTGAAGGCCGCCAAATGGCTTTCGATATTGCCGGACGGATTGTCGAGATATGCGATGTGCTACACATCCCTTTTGTATTTAAAGGGTCATATCGCAAGGCCAATCGCTCGAAGATAGATTCGTTTACGGGTATCGGCGACAGTACGGCGCTTGAGATATTGGCTGATGTTGGCCGTCATTATCAGGTGCCGGTGGTTACGGACATTCATTCGGCGGGAGAGGCGCGTATGGCTGCGCAGTATGTTGATGTACTGCAAATTCCCGCGTTTCTGTGCCGTCAGACCGACCTGTTGCAGGCGGCAGCCGAGACGGGCAAGACGGTGAACATCAAGAAAGGACAGTTTCTCTCGCCCGAAGCCATGAAATTTGCTGTGGCCAAAGTGCGCGACAGTGGTAATGACAATGTAATGCTCACCGAGCGCGGCACGATGTTCGGCTATCAGGATTTGGTGGTTGATTTTCGGGGCATCCCTGAGATGCGCAGAAACGGCTGTCCTGTGATTCTCGACATTACCCATTCGCTGCAGCAGCCCAATCAGGCGGCGGGTGTAACCGGCGGGCGTCCCGACATGATAGAGACTGTCGCACGGGCAGGTATCGCCGTTGGCGTTGACGGAATATTCCTCGAAACTCATCCGGCTCCCGAAATGGCCAAGTCGGACGGAGCCAATATGCTGCGCCTCGACCTGCTCGAAGGACTGCTGACAAAGCTCTCAACACTGTACAAGGTGATTGAAGGATTGAAGGATTGAAGGTTCAACGAATACATGACCGGACATGCTTACAGGATTTACCATAATGTTGTTGATTATCATGCTGGCGCCGATTTTTCAGCGGAAGACAGGTATTCCTGACATTATCATGCTGATATTGTCGGGTGTGCTGGTGGGGCAGTATGGCCTCAATGCGGTGAAGATGGACGATGCGGTGCGGCTGTTCTCCACTATCGGTATTCTCTATATCATGTTTTTGGCGGGGCTGAATCTTGACGCTGACGGCTTTCGTCAGACCCGTAACCGGAGTATTCTGTTTGGGGCGCTTACGTTCCTGACGCCGCTGGCACTGGGGATTCCGGTGTGCCGTTACGTGCTTCACTTCAGTCCGTTATCGAGTTTGTTGACGGCCAGCATGATGTCCACCCATACACTGATAGCCTATCCGGTGGTCAGCCGTATGAATCTTACGCGGACGGAGGCGGTAGGGGTTGCCGTTGGCGGCACCATTATTACCGATACGGCAGTGTTGGTGATGCTGGGAGTTATTATCCGGTTGCAGGAGAACACGAGCGGCTGGCTTAATTGGCTGTGGATGGGCATATCTTTCGTACTGTTTTTTGTGGTCATGTTTAAAGTGGTGCCGTGGGCGGCGAAATGGATACTTCGGCGCATCGAGAATGAGGCATACTCTCACTTCATTTTAGTGTTGGCGTTGGTGTTTTTGGCTGCGCTTTTGGCCGAGTTGACCGGGCTGGAGCGTATCATCGGGGCGTTTACGGCGGGGTTGGCGCTAAACCGCATAGTGCCGCCGGACTCGTCGCTGAAAGAGCGCATTAATTTCTTCGGGCAGGCGCTGTTTATTCCCATCTTCCTCATCAGTATCGGGATGATGGTCAATATAAAAGTTCTTTTTAGCGGGCCGGAGACGTTGCTTGTGGCGTCCTGTCTGATAGCCAGCGCCTTTTCGGGGAAGTTTTTGGCCGCATATATTACTGCAAAGCTGTTGCACTATGACGCAACACGGCGCAATGTGATTTTCGGGCTTAGTTCGGCACATGCGGCGGCAACGCTGGCGGTTGTAACTGTTGGCTACAATATAGGACTGGTCAATATTCATGTGTTTAATGGCGCGGTACTGCTCATTTTGGCGTCGTGCATGTATGCCAGCATGGTGTCGGTGAAGTCCATGCGAAAATTAGCTCTGCGGCAGGCCTCTGCGCCGCAGCTGTCCGATGAGAGTCAAAGCCGTTTGATGGTGTCGCTGTCGAACCCTGAAACCATGCAGGCGTTGGCTGACTTCGCGCTTAAAGTGGTAGCGCCAGCTCAGATTGCCCCAATAAATGTAGTGTCGGTGGTCTTTGATGACGAGCAGGTTGACGAACAGATGAAGCGGCTGCGCAAGACATTGGGCAATCTGATTATGCATGCCGAAGCGTCGGGCAAGCACATCGAGCTGCGGACAGTCCGTCATCAGAACAAGGAATCGGGTATTCGTGCTGCCGTGCGTGATTCGGCTGCTACGGAAGTGCTGTTTGGCGCCCCGCCATCCTCGTTCTTCGGCAAGTTCTTCGGCAACACCATGAAAAGAATCATGGAATCGACCAACCGGCTGTTGCTTTTTTACAAGCCGGTGCATGAGGATGTTACTATGCTGCGCGTCATTTGTACCACTAATGCTGACGCCGAATACGGGTTCCCCAACTGCATACGGAAAACGTTGCTGTTAGCTGAAAATCTGCACGTTCCGGTACACTATTATGCCGGAAATATCACTGCTGTTAAGGCCATTGAAGCTATTGTCAGGCAGTTGAAAGGCGCAAAAGAGGCTCCTTCGACATTCTTTAAAACGCTGAACATTGTTACTGAACTGGCGGCAGAGGCGGGAACATTCGGTCCACGCGACTTGCCGGTGTTCATCGTGCCGCGTGAGAAGTCGGTCTCGTATCATTCGTCCGAAGTTCACAGCATCCACGAGTTAATCAGCGCTCTTGGCGACGAGAATCCCTATTTGGTGATTTCTCCGAACTATCATGACGAGATAAAGATTTGAGGGGCAGTGTTCTATCCCAGCAAAGTGAGTGTCATGATTTGGGCGGTTAGTACGCGCAGGAACATGGTTAGCGGATATACGGTTGCATAGGCGGTAGATTGAGCTTGGCCGGATATTTGGGAATTTGCAAATTCCAATGCGGGAGGGTCGGTCATGGCGCCAGCCAGCAATCCACTGATAGTAAGGTAGTTAATTTTCATGAAGCGGGCAATCAGTCCCACTGCCAATACCGGCAGGAACGTGATTACAGCGCCATAAAGGAGCCAGATGTACCCGCCGTTGGTGATGGCATTCACGAATCCGCCGCCTGCTGACAGCCCTACGCAGGCTAAGAAGAGCACAATGCCCAGCTCGCGGATAAACAGGTTCGCGCTGGGGGTCATGTAGAAGCTCAGTTTGCTGATGCGTCCCTTGTGGCCGAGATACAGCGCCACCACTAACGGGCCCCCAGCGAGGCCGAGTTTGGCGGGCGCCGGAAGTCCGGGAATTGCAATGGGGATGCTTCCGATGAGTACGCCCGCCAAGATTCCCAGCATTATCGGGATGATATTGGGATGCGCCAGCGTCTCGTTGGAATCGCCCAGGAAAGTAGCGACCTCTTTGAGGCGGGCGCGTTCGCCCACGATGCGGATAGTGTCGCCAAATTCCACAGTGTCGTCTTCGGTGGCGATAAATTCCACACCTGCTCGGAAGATGCGCGTGATGTTGACGGGGAACCGCCGCGATACGCCAATCTGTTTGATGGTTTTTCCGGCTAACTTTTTGTTAGTGAATACAATATGTTCCATTCCAAGCCTGCCGGTGATTTCTACTTCTCCGGTTTCCTGCAGTGGCCCTACCTTGAGGCGCAGGTCGTCAAACTTGTCGGCTGTTGACACCCCATAGAGCCGGTCGCCCAATTGCAGTATCTCCTTATCTTCGGGCATGAAGAAGTTGCCGCGTCGGCACATTCGGGAGAGGGCAAATTCGCCGTCGAGCGTTTTGCGCATGAATCCCACTGTTTGGCCGACTAAGGCCTGATTAACTATTTCGAGGTTTACGGCTTCGGGTTGGCCGGACAGTCCTGCCAGTTCGCGCTGGTAGCGTTCGCGCTCGTCTTTTACCGATATTTTAAAGAACGCGCGAATCAGCAGCATGGTGATGATGATGCCGATAACGCCGATAGGGTAGGCGATAGCGTAGGCCATTCCGGTCTGTTGGGTCAGAGCACCGCTGTTCGGGATTTGTTCGGCGATGACCTGTTGGGCGGCGCCCAGACTGGGGGTATTGGTTACGGCGCCGCACAGGATGCCGACGATGACATGTGTGTCGATGTTGAATGTGAACTTCAGAATCACTGCACAGGCAACGCCCATGAGCACGAGCGCAGCCGCTAATAAGTTGATTTTCAGTCCGTTATTGCGCAGTGATGACACGAAACGGGGGCCTACTTCCAGTCCGATAGAATATATGAACAGAATAAGCCCAAATTCCTTAACAAAATGCAGCACATGCTCGTCCACACGGGCGCCAAAGTGTCCGGCAATGAGGCCGATAAACAGCACTCCGGCGATACCCAGCCCCACGCCGCCGACCTTAACGCGCCCCAGCGCAATGCCGACCATACCGGTCAGACTCAGAAACAGCAACGTGGAAGCGGTGCCGCTCCCCGTAAACAGTTTTATTATTTCTTCCATTTTACAGTACTTGATGATTGAGCCGCAAAAGTACGACAATAATCGACTGCTATCCCCAAAAAAACTTTCTTTATTTTTTTAAAACTGTTTTCCGTTGCTGTTATTATTTGCAGGTTAACCGTAGATTAATCGGTTTTCAGGGAATCTCACGAATGATTTTTACCGTAGTGGTACGAAAAGCGGTTCGATGCTTAAATGCTTCTTAACAGTTTGTTCATAATTGGCCGGAAACAAGTTCGGTGGCAAAAAAAACGTCAAGATTCTGAAATCGTATTAAAGAAACGATTATCTTTGCGGCGATTTCAAGCGGGAGTAGCTCAGTTGGCAGAGCATCAGCTTCCCAAGCTGAGGGCCGCGGGTTCGAATCCCGTTTCCCGCTCAATTCGATGCCCTCTTACGGTAGCGGCAGCAGTTTCACGTTTTTATACCAGCATTTATGGTCGTGGTCCTGGAAGCCGATGTATCCGATGCGGGCAAAGTCTTTCAGTGCGCGCGGCTTGCCATTGAGGCTAAACTTGTGGTTGCCGCCGATGTCGCGTTTCCCCGGTTCTGAATACTCATCCAGATTGACGTCAAGTATTTGCTTGCCGTTGAGTTGGACGTTAAGTTTCGGGCCGACGAATTTTATCTCGAAATGGTCCCACTGTCCTGCGCCTTTTCCGGCATTTTCGCTGGCCTGGCGGACGTCATACAGTGCGCCGTGCCCGTGTACGCTGCCATTCTCGGTGGCAATCTGTATCTCAAAGCCGGTATTAACGGGGTCGTTCAGGTCGCTCATCCGCAGGAAGATGCCGGAATTACACGGCTCTGACATTTTCACGTCGCATTTGAGGATGAAGTTGCCGAAAGGCTTGTTATACGTGAGTATATAGCCGCCGCATCGGTAGGTCTGCATGGAGTTTTCTTCCACTGCCGCCGCTATCGGTTTGCCGTTATTGTTAATCCAGCCGGTATAGTCCTTGCCATTAAACAGCAATTGCCAGCCCGCCTTTTTCTCGGCGCGGGTCAGCTTGTTATCCTGCGCGGGTGCTGTGATAGACGCGCATACGCAAAATGCAAATATAAAAGCGATAATATGTTTCATATCTTCTCTAAATTAATGAACAAAAGTTTATAATAAAAAATTTCGATAACAGCAAACAGGCACGACAGCCGCATCAATGCAATTGCTGTCATGTCTGTTGTGTTTTTTATACTTTGTTATAATATGGTATTCTAATAACTAAGGTTTATTTCCAGAAAGGAGCCTTACTAAGATAGTCGAAGCTAATCTCGGCGCTTTCGAGCGAGTCGAGGTTCCGGAAGTTGTCCTGCTCGACGAAAATCATCTTCAGGCCGGAGGTTTTCTGTTCGGCGAAGATGCTGGCGAAGTCTATGCGTCCGGTACCTACCGGTGCGAAGAACTGGTCGTCTTCTTTAACCATGTCTTTGACGTGCCACAGCTCGAAACGTCCCGGATATTTTTTGAAGTAGTCCGTTGGCTGGTATCCTGCGCGGATAATCCAGTACAGGTCTAACTCGTATGTAACCAAAGCAGGGTCTGTTTCGGCGAGTAGCAGGTCGAAAGGGATTTGGCCGTCCATTTTGTCGAACTCGAAGTTGTGGTTATGATACCCGAATTTAAGGCCGAAAGATTTTGCCACCTCGCCCATCTTGTTGAACTTGTCGGCGGTTTTTTTGTAGTCGTCGAGGTTCGTCCGCAGGGTGTCGGGCAGATAGGGATAGATGATGTACTTAATACCGGCTTTTGCGGCATCTTCACATACGGTTTGTGCGCTGTCAGGTTCGAAAGTGGTGTGGGAGCTGTTGAGCGGGGCGCCCATGTCTTTCACTAACTTGGCGAATGCTTCGGGCGCCATTCCGTAGAAGGTGCGGTCGGATGCGTTGTAGCCGGCTGCCTCAAAGGAATTGTAGCCTATATCGGCCAGCGCCTGCAACGTTCCGGTCAGGTCGGCGTTCAGCTTCTCGCGGACCGTGTATAACTGGATGCCGATAACTTTGGCCGACTTCCCGCAGGAGAATACTGTCGGCGTGAAGAACGACCCCGCGGCAACGGCCGCAGTCGTCTTGAGAAATTTTCGTCTGTCTAACATGTCTTTTTACAATATTTGAAATTGATAAATAAACTGATGCCTCATTTTGGCGGCATAAAAATAGACAATTTTTTAATATCCACGTTACATTTTTTATATTAAACCAATATTTTGCGCTGAAACGCACATTTTTGATTTTGATTCTACCTATTTTGTATTTTGCGCCCGATTTAGAAAAAATGAAATTAAAACAAGGAGGAAAAATATGACTGCAAGTAGCAAACCGCGTGTGATTAAGGACTATGACAAGCTGGATGAGGCCACCCAGAACCAGATAAAGCTGGCATACCCGGACGGGTTCAGCCAATATCTGATTTCATATACCAATAAAGATGGTATGCTGGTCAGCGCTTTGCCCTTCGAGACCGACGAGAAGAACTATTTAGTGCGGATGACCTCGCAGGAAGCCGTTGACATCGTCAGCGAAGACGAGTTCGACGATGACGTACTGAAGGTTGATGACGCTGTCCGTCAGGGGTATGACGACGAGCTGGCATACACCGAAGAGGAGGCGGAAGAGCCATACGATGACGCCAGTATTGACGAATTGGAAGAAGACGACATTGAGATTTAATGCCGTATGTTCACGGGGACTGTCCGTTTCGCTGTTTTCTGGCGTGGAGAGCGTAAGGCATTGCAATGCGCGTTCTCCGCGTCCGGATGGCGGCGGGGCAGGGGAGGTAATTGCCCAAAATGACATAAGAACCGCTTTTTTGTCGGATATTTTTAGTTATTTTGCACCCCAATAAGAAAAAATACAGAATATAAAATGGCGGAGAGCAATTTTGTTGATTATATAAAGGTATATTGCCGGTCTGGAAATGGCGGCGCCGGGTCTGCGCATCTGCGACATGAGAAGTATGTCCCCAAGGGTGGTCCCGACGGGGGCGACGGCGGACGGGGCGGCCATGTCATACTGCGCGGCAATGCCCAGATGTGGACGCTACTGCACTTGCGTTACCGCAAACACATTTTTGCGGGCAATGGTGAAGCCGGCAGCCGCAATTGCAGTTTCGGGGCGGACGGCGCCGACGTGGAAATTGAGGTGCCGCTGGGAACGGTGGCTAAAGACGCCGAAACAGGCGAGCCGCTGCTCGAAATTACGCAGGACGGTGAAACTGCAATCTTAGTGCGCGGCGGTCGCGGCGGACAGGGGAACACCCACTTCAAATCGGCCACTAACCAGACCCCGCGCTATGCCCAACCCGGCGAATCGGGCAGCGAGGGATGGTTCATTCTCGAGCTGAAAATACTCGCCGATGTGGGGCTGGTGGGCTTCCCGAACGCGGGGAAGTCAACCCTGCTGGCCGCAGTGTCGGCTGCCAAACCCAAAATCGCCGACTACCCGTTCACCACGTTAACTCCCAATCTGGGCATTGTGTCATACCGCGACAACCGCTCTTTCGTGATGGCCGACATACCCGGCATCATCGAAGACGCTCACCTCGGAAAAGGATTGGGACTGCGGTTTCTGCGACACATCGAAAGGAACGCCATGTTGCTGTTTCTCGTCCCCGCTGACAGCAAAAACCATCGACAGGAATATGAAATCCTGCTTAACGAACTGGGAAAATATAATCCCGAACTGCTTGATAAAGACCGCTTCTTAGTTATCAGCAAGTCGGATTTCCTTGATGAGGAACTGCGACGGGGTATTAGCCGCGAGCTCGCCGAAGTGCCGCATGGCTTCATATCCTCGGTTGCGGGGCAGGGTATCAGCGAACTTAAAGACAGGATATGGCAAATTCTAAACCGTTAGAGAGATGTTAGACACATTAATTCAATATGACCAGGGGCTTCTGCTAAGCCTGAACCGGCATCATACCCCGTTGTGGGATGTTGTGATGCTAACATTAACCGGCACCTCGTTCTGGCTGCTGTTCTATGCGGTATTGATGTACTTCATCTGCAAACGCTTTAAGCTCAAGGCTATCGTGGCCCTGTTGCTGGTCGGGGCGGGCATCGCCTTGAGCGACCAGGCTTCTGATTTGTGCAAGCATATAGTGGAGCGCTATCGTCCCACGCATGATGTCGGTATCCGGCATTTAGTGCATAATGTGGGCAGTCGTGGCGGCTTGTGGTCGTTCTTTTCGGCTCATGCGGCCAACACGTTTACGGTGGCCATGTTTACCAGCCTTCTGTTCGGGAACCGCCGCTATTATTTCATGCTGTTTGTATGGGCGGCATTGGTCAGCTATACGCGCATCTATCTGGGACTGCACTATCCGCTGGACATCCTGACCGGCGCAATTGTCGGGATACTGTCCGGCTGGCTGATGTACAGGGTATTTTGCTTCTTCGAGCGCGACCCGTTTCGGCAAAAGCGTCTGAAGAATAAGGATGCGGGCTACATCGGCCTTACATTGGTATGTATGCTCTTCGCGGCCTTGATGACCGCAAAAATCACCCTGAAACTGTGAGCTTTACTGTCTATCCCGGCATCAAAGCATCACTTGGTCTCCGGAGAATTGATATATAACGGGAAACGGGGAAGCCTGCTTGTTGCAGACTTCCCCGTTGTAGCGAGAGCGGGGCTTGAACCCGCGACCTCATGATTATGAATCATGCGCTCTGACCGGCTGAGCTATCTCGCCTTTTTTTTTCGCGGTGCAAAGATAGGTGATTTTTTTTATCCCGCAATTAAAAAAATGGTTAAGAATACATTTTTCTGAAGATTTTTTATTGCCGCCTCCCGTTTTTTTTATAACTTGCGCAAAACTTTTATATAATGCCAAAGACGCAGATAAAATTAGAGTACTCGGTAAATTGTTCGCCGACAGTATTATATGAGCGCTTGACCACACCGTCAGGGTTGTCAGAATGGTTTGCTGACGACGTAATTACCAGCGACGGTAAGACGTTCATTTTCAAGTGGGACGGCGATTCACAGGAGGCCACCATCTTGCAAAACAGGGACCGGAAGATGGTTCGGTTTGTGTGGGTGCACGACAAAACTTATTTCGAGTTCAGAGTGGTCAAACATGAACTTACCGGCGATGTCGCCTTGGTGGTTATCGACTTCGCAGAAGCTGGAGAAGAGGCCGAAATGGAAGAGTTATGGAACTCCCAAATCGCCGATTTGAAAAGAATTTTAGGTTGTTAATACACGCTTAACGTTTGATTAATTGAAAATGCCGTATTTTGTATTCAATTGCATTGACCGATGAAAAAATTGCACTTGTTTACACTGAGGAGTTTTTTGGGGCCATTTTTTATGACCTTCTTTATCTGTGTGTTCGTACTGCTGATGCAGTTCCTGTGGAAATACATAGACGACCTGGTAGGTAAGGGGCTGGATTTGGACGTGTTGGCAGAACTGCTGTTCTATGCGTTGCTGGGGCTGTTGCCAATGGCGTTTCCCCTCTCCATCCTGCTGGCCTCTATCATGTCTTTCGGGAATCTGGGCGAGAACTACGAATTAGTGGCCATGAAAGCCTCCGGTATATCGCTGTTTCGCGTGATGCGGCCACTGATTCTCGTGGCGCTGCTGCTGACCGGCTTCGCGTTCTATTTCTCTAACACCATATTGCCCAAAGCCAACCTGAAACTGACCGCCCTGATGTGGAGCATCCGCCGCCAAAAGCCGGAGATGGTCATTAAAGAAGGTATCTTTACTAACGACATTGACGGCTACAGTATAAAAGTGGAGCGAAAAAGCCGTACCGACAACATGCTCTACGACATCCTTATATATGACCACCGCGCAAATATGGGCAACGTCTCCGTATGTCTGGCCGATTCCGGCGTCATGGAAATCTCGCCCGACAAGCGATTTATGGTAATGACCCTCTATCATGGCCAGACCTCTGATGACGAACGTCAGGCCGGTGGGAAAGATAAAAGCCGCCCCTTCCGACGAACCACTTTTGACAAGGAAATTATTAACGTTCCTCTCAACGGGTTCATCTTTCAGAAGCAGGACGAGAGCGTATTGACCAACTTCGCAACCATGGTGCCGATAAAACAGCTCAATGAGATACTTGATTCGCTGTATATCGACTATAATGGCCGCGTCCGGCGACTGATACTGGGCATGCAGTATGGGGAGACATTACAGCAAACAGTCAACACACTGAGCAATCCGGTTGATTCGATGCGGGGGCTTTATACTGTTCCCACCGCGACGAGACCCCGTGACATCGACTATAAGGAACTGTTTGACGACATGACACAGCCGGAGCGGAGGACAGCGCTGTCCTCTGCTCTTGCGCAGGCCCGCAATAACAAGCAGACGCTTGACCAGAACGTGTTGGAGATGTATGCTCAGAAGAAAAAAGTTAACAAATATGAAATTGAGATACATAACAAGTTCACCATGTCGCTGGCCTGCATAGTCTTTTTCTTCATCGGCGCCCCGCTTGGGGCAATCATCCGGCGTGGCGGGCTGGGGATGCCGGTAGTGGTGTCTATCGTACTGTTTATCATCTATTATGTTACCTCTCTTATTGGCCAAAAGTTCTCAAGGGAAGATATTTGGCCGATGTTTAACGGCATGTGGTTCTCCACTTTCGTGTTCCTGCCTTTCGGGATTTTCCTGACCTATAAGGCGGTCAATGATTCCGGCCTGCTGGCGATGGAAACATATCAGAATTTTGTGAAACGGGTGCTAAATCTATTCAGGCTGAAGAAACGACCATGAAGATACTGCAAATAACATCGAAATCACCATGGCCGCCCACCACCGGCGAGGCTGTCGCCATCCTTGCGCATGCAAAAGGTTTCTTCCTGCTTGGACATGCCGTGCAGGTGCTGGCGATGAACTGGCCTGACAACCGGCTGTCGCTTGCCGATATTCCCGAATATCTGTCAAAGGATATTGATATTCAGTTAGTTAACGTGTCGTACAGTAAAAGCCCCTATATGTGGGCCGGACGCAGCCTCTTCAATGTTACATTGCCTGACATCGGTCCGCGTATGGCCTATTGTCGTGAGTTGACCAATGTACTGCAAAATGGCGAGTTCGATGTGATACAGCTGGAGGGGCTGTATCTGTGCCCATACATCCGGCTTATCCGCAAGCATGCTAAAAATGCCCTTATAGTGTTGCGCGCCCATAATATCGAATATGTTATGTGGCGTCGTGAGGCTCGCCGCAGCGGGGTGTTCCGATGGCTGTTTCTTCAGCGTTTTGCGTTCCTGCTGAAACGTTTAGGACGAAAGTTCGTTAACGATTACGATGCTCTTGTTACTATCACCGAACAGGATGGCCTTATATATGACAAACTCGGAAATATCCGTCCGCGATTCACCTCGCCTGCCGGAATTGACCTGTCGGAATGGGTGCCTTCAACCAAGAATCTCGAACATCCCTCGCTGTTTCACATCGGGCCACTCGACTGGCCCCCGAACCGCGAAGGTCTTGTCTGGTTCCTGAACAACTGCTGGCCGGAAATCCATGCGAAATATCCTGCAATGAAATTCTATATCGCCGGCCGCAAAGCTCCGGCACGGCTGCGACGGCAATATGAGAACCTCGCGGTGGAATTTCTCGGCGAAGTGAGCGACGCTCGACATTTCATGAACAGCAAGTCGATTATGGTGGTGCCACTTCACGCGGAAGGCGGTATGCGTGTGAAAATTATTGAGGCTATGGCATTGGGGAAAGCCATTGTCAGTACCCCGTCTGCCGCCACAGGAATACCCGTGCAGGATAACGAAAATATCCTGCTCGCCGATACCTCAAAAGACTTCTCCGCCGCAATTATTCGGCTGTTGAACGATAAAATATTATACGATAAACTATGTAAAAACTCGATAAATTTTATCAGGGAAAAATATAATAATGCCAATGTTATAGGCGAGCTGATTAAATTTTATAAGGAGCAGATACGATTAAAAACACAAGCGAAATGACAGAAATACAATTAAACACAATAGAGGAAGCGATAGAGGCGTTCCGGCAGGGCGAATTGGTCATCGTAGTGGATGATGAAGACCGCGAGAACGAGGGCGATTTTATCGCTGCGGCCGAGTTGATAACCCCCGAAAAGGTGAACTTTATGACCAAATACGGGCGTGGCGAGCTGTGTGCACCGCTGACAGAGACGCGCTGCGACGAGTTAAACCTGCCATTGCAGGTGCGTGAGAACACCTCCCTGCATGGAACCCCGTTTACCGTTACAGTTGACCTCATCGGGCACGGATGTACCACCGGAATATCATCTTACGACCGCGCCCAGACCCTGCTCGCCTTAGCGGACGAGAACACCCGACCTGAAGATTTGGGCCGTCCGGGACACGTTTCCCCGCTGCGGGCCCGCGAAAGAGGCGTCCTGCGTCGGGCCGGACATACCGAGGCCGCCATCGACCTGGCCAGACTGGCCGGACTGAAACCCGCAGGAGTGTTAATTGAAATACTCAATGACGATGGCTCTATGGCACGACTGCCGCAGTTAATGGACGTGGCGCGCCGCTTTAACATGAAAATTATCACAATAAAAGACCTGATAGCATATCGGCTGCGCTCGGAAAGCCACATAGAACGCGGCGAAGAAGTTACGCTGCCGACCCGCTACGGCGAGTTCCGCATCATCCCGTTCCGCCAAAAATCAAACGGCGCTGAACATATAGCTATCATTAAAGGCCAGTGGCTTCCTGACGAGGAAATACTCGTGAGAATGCACTCATCCTGCATGACCGGCGACATCTTCGGCTCGTTGCGCTGTGAGTGCGGTGAGCAACTGCATAAGGCGCTCGAAATAATCGAGAAAAACGGTAAAGGCGTTATTGTCTATATGCAGCAGGAAGGACGCGGAATCGGCCTGATGAATAAAATAGCCGCCTACAAACTGCAGGACAACGGATTAGACACCATCGATGCGAATCTGCATCTGGGATTTCAGGCCGACGAGCGAGACTACGGTGTGGGTGCACAAATACTGCGCTCGCTGGGCGTCAGTAAAATGAAACTGCTCACTAACAATCCCGTTAAACGGGCCGGCCTCGAAGGATATGGCCTCACCGTTACAGAAAGTATCCCTGTAGAAATCGCCCCCAACATCTACAACCAAAAGTACCTGAAAACAAAACGCGACAGAATGGGACACTTCCTGCAAAAATTCAAATATGATTAACAATCAAAATATCCTGTAATGAAACATCTGAAAACTTGGATAGTAACCGCCGTAATAATAGCAACTGCAGGGCAGGCCGCAGGGCAGGCCATGTATGAGCTGCAGTCGGAGCGCGAACAGGCCGTAGAATCAATCCGCACTATCACCATGCTGCTCGAACAGGCCAAGCAGGACGAGAATGCCTCCCTGGAACGCCTCAATCTGATTACCCGGCAAATAAATAACCGAAACAGAGTCATCCTGAACATTCGGCGGGAATGTAAAATTCTCGACGACTTCATCGCGGAAAACACAGAGGCTGTGGCCATGATGCAGGACGAACTGACAAAACTGAAAGACGAATACGCCAGAATGATTCGCTTTGCCCAGAAAAATAGCAGTAATCATAACCTGTTTCTGTTCATCGTTACGGCTGACGACGTTAATCAGGCATACAAGAGGATGCAATACATGCGCCAATATACGCAGCAGCGGAAAGCCCAGTTAGACGTCATCGCCTCGCTGACCAAAATTATTGACTATCAGTTGGCAGGAATGGAGAAGCAGAAAATCCAAAAGATGAATCTGCTAAACCAGCAACGCCGTGAGAACGCCAAGTTGGAAGCCGAAAAGCGCGAACAGGCGAAAGCTATTGAAGAGCTCCGTCAGCGGCAGGACGACCTGAACCAGCGCCTGCAAGCGCAGGAATACCAGCAAAATATTGTTAATCTGGCCGTCGAATCCTATTTTAATGAGCAGTCGGAAGTGGTGGCCAGCGCATACCAGTTCAGAATGACCCCTGAACAGCAGCAATTAGCTGTCGGCTTCCTGCAAAACAGAGGACAGTTGCCATGGCCGGTTGAGCGCGGTATCATCACTGCCCAGTTCGGAGTGCATCCGCACCCCTTGCTCAGCCAGATAACCATTAAAAACAGTGGCATAGACATCAATACCAATTCAGGTGCGCCTGCCCGCGCAGTGTATGCCGGCGAGGTTAGCCGCGTGTTCGCAATATCCGGTGGAAATATGTCGGTCATTGTCAGACACGGACGCTTCCTCACCGTCTATTCAAACCTCGCCAGTGTATTCGTCCGTCAGGGGCAGCAAGTATCCCAAAAACAGGCGCTCGGCGTCATCTTTACTGACCCCGCCGACAATAAGACCGTGCTGAAATTCCAGGTGTGGGAAAACAACCGTAAACTCAACCCGCAGGACTGGCTTGCCCGATAGAATGATATTTTTATTGAAAAACAGACAGATTATTCAAATTGCGTGAAACAATATCTTGATTTACTGAAATATATAAAAGAAAATGGCGTCGAGAAGAACGACAGAACCGGAACCGGAACCATCAGCGTTTTCGGATATCAGATGCGCTTCAACCTCGCTGACGGATTCCCGTTACTGACCACCAAAAAGCTGCATCTGAAATCAATAATCTATGAGCTACTGTGGTTTCTGCGGGGCGATACTAACGTTAAATACCTGCAGGACAACGGAGTGCGGATATGGAACGAGTGGGCAGATGCCAATGGCGAACTGGGACCAATATATGGCTATCAGTGGCGGTCATGGCCAGCTCCCGACGGGCGGCATATCGACCAGATAGCAGCGGCAATTGATACGCTCAAAAAGAACCCCGATTCCCGCCGAAACATCGTCAGCGCATGGAACGTGGGCGACATCCCCCGCATGAAACTGCCTCCATGTCACCTGCTGTTTCAGTTCCATGTGGCTAATGGCCACCTGTCATGCCAGCTATATCAGCGCAGTTGCGATGTCTTCCTCGGCGTCCCGTTCAATATTGCATCATATTCACTTCTGACCATGATGGCCGCACAGGTTACAGGACTTACGCCGGGCGAATTTATATGGACCGGCGGAGATACGCATATCTATGTGAATCATCTGAATCAGGTCAATACACAGCTTGCGCGTGAGCCGTTACAATTGCCGACAATGCACATCAATCCTGCTGTCAAATCCATTTTCGAATTCAACTATGCCGACTTCCGGTTAGACAATTACGTTGCTCATCCACATATTCCGGCAATGGTGGCGGTGTAAGGCAGACCGGAACAGTATAACCGCCGCGAAATGAAACTTACTTTGAGCGGGAAAATGGGCGTATGCCATCGCAAATCTGAAAAAAGCATTATCTTTGCAGCCGAAAACATTCCAAAACAGCTCAATTATGGACAGGAAACTTATAAAGATAGGCGACAGCATCTTCGACAGTCAGATAGAGGGCGGCTACTACTATGTCGATAAGACACTGTTAATAAAGGCCTTGCTTACTCATCCGGCGACGGTAACGCTCATCACCCGCCCGCGACGGTTCGGCAAGACGCTGAACATGTATATGCTCAAGTCGTTCTTCGAATACAACTGCGAACTGCGGGAAGACAG
>JAISSS010000076.1 GCA_031272965.1 Bacteroidales bacterium
ATCAGCAAAGGCGTTGCCAGCAGCACCGCGATGAATAATATTTTTGTTCTTCCACTCATACAGCAGTATTTCTCGCTGCAAAGTTAAGAACTTTTTTGATACGTGGTGCGGGTGGAGTATTTTTTTTTCGATGATGGTGAAAATTTTTGTTATTTTGCGACATGAAAATGAAATATCCTTTAGGTACATGGTTGAGTATCGTTGTTGTGGCACTTATTATGGCAACGGTGTGTATTTCGGATACGATATTGTGGCATGGCAATATCACGGGAAAATATTTTTGGTTTGCCGGTGCTGTTATGGTCGGTTGCGTTGTTGTTTGCGTACAGCAGCTGTGGCGTCCGTCGGCTGTTCACATTCGTTTAATTGACCTTTTATTTATCTTGTTTGCAGTATGGGCATCAGGTCGTCGGCTTTTTATTGCTGTGCCGTTTACCGTGAATGACAGGCTTTCGTTGTTGATGGTGCCATTATATTTTATCTTTCGTTCGTTTAATGCCGATATTAACCGTTCGTTTTCGTATCTTTTCAGTTTGTTTGTTATCATTGAAGCAGTGTGGGGATTATTACAGTTTTGTGGTGTAGTACCATCAAATCATACGCTGTTCGGTGTTACCGGTTCGCTGTTTAATCCTGCGCCATATGCAGGCTTTATAGCCGCAGGATTGCCCGTATTCATTGCTGTGGCATGGTCGTTGCGTCGTTCCGGCATTGTATTGGCGGTTGCGGTTCCGGCATTGTTGCTCATAGTTGTATCGTTGTTGCTGGCTCAAAGCAGAGCGGCATGGATAGCGGCCGTAGCGGGGATTTTGATGTGGCTTTGGCTGCTGGCGGGCCGGAAAATGCGGGTTGTTCCGGTGTTAATTGCTGTTGTGGCGGGCGCAGTTGCCGGATTATATTTTTTGCGGCCTGATTCTGCCGATGGCCGATTGCTGATATGGAAGGCCGCGGCAGGCCTCATCGGTCAACATCCATGGCTCGGCGCCGGATATGGTCGCTTTGCCGACGTCTATCCGCTGGCACAGGCTGCATGGTTTCAGAAGGGAACAGCAACTGTTGCCGAACAGCTTCTTGCTTCGGTTCCTGCCTACGCCTACAACGAATATCTGCGTATGGCCGTCGAGACAGGCTTTGTCGGACTGTTGCTGTTGCTGGGACTGGCGGCATTGAGTATCGCGGAATCCGCAAAATATGCTGCTCAAAATGCTGCGGCCATGGTAGCTTTTCTTACTTTTGCAGCGTTCTCATATCCGCTCAGCGTATTGCCTGTTGCCATGTTGTTTGTGATGCTTTTATCCATCAGCGCCAATCATTCTCCTTTAATTTTTATGATTACCGATAGTTGGGCATTGAAATATCAGTTCAGAATTTCTATTTTCCCTTCGGCAATAATATTTGTTTTTTGTACGGCGCTGTCAATCAGCATATTGTCGTTCTATCCGGCTTATTGTACCCGTGCTTATGCGTCGATGTTGCTGGCATCGGGCGACGGCACCGTTGCCGAACCGGAATTTGCCGCATTGTATGACAGGTTGCAAGGCGACCGGATTTTCCTCACTGAATATGCACACTGTCTGTCAGACATCGGGAAATATGGCGAGAGTAACCGTATTATCAGTCAGGAACTTATAGAAATTGCCAATCCCTTAATTATAAATATATATGCACATAATTGCGGGCAACTCGGCATGTTTCAGGAAGCAGAACAGGCGTGGTTGCTGTCCGAGCAAATTACGCCTGGTCGATTCTATCCCTGCTACCGCCTTATGCAGCTGTATTCCGAGACAGGACAGCATGAGAAGGCATCAGCCGCCGCACACCGCCTGCTTGACAAGCCGATAAAAGTGCCCTCAAAAACCATATCCGACATGCAGGCCGCAGCTCGACAACTGCTGGCGCGATAATACCCGCAGGGATGCTGTGAGTTGCTTTATCTCAAATGAGCCCGGATTCATATAAAATTTACATTCAGCATGGTTTTTCTATGGCAAGCGTCAATTACGCCCCAAAATTATTGCCAAAATTAACTCTTTGCGGGAAAATGTAAAAAAAGAACGATTATTTGCGGTTCGTATTATGTTAGTTGCTATCTTTGGATTTTCTATGATTTGAGATGGTGAGTTATGCGCCGTTGGTTACTGATATTTTGTATATTCTGTTTGACGCCTTCCGTTATTGAGGCTCAAAAAGTTGGCTTAGTGCTTAGTGGAGGGGGCGCTAAGGGGTTAGCGCATGTCGGCCTGTTGAAAGCTCTGGAGCAGAACAACATCCCGATAGATTATGTTGCGGGGACTTCTATGGGCGCTATCGTTGCCGGGTTGTATGCTGCCGGCTATTCTACCGATGACATGGACAGGCTGTTCCGTTCCCCTGAATTTGCTTCATGGTACACCGGATTCATGCCGGAAGAAAATCGTTATTATTTTTTGCAGAGCGATGATAATCCTGCCTGGGTTAAGTTCCATTTAGTAAAGCAGGACGAGAAATTGAAGCTGCGGTTGCCCACATCATTAGTGCCGGAAGAGCAGATGGATTTCGCGTTCATGCAGATGTTCTCTGCTGCCAATGCCGTATGTGATAACGACTTTAACAAGCTGTTTGTGCCGTTCCTGTGTATGGCAACCGATGTATATAACAATAAGGCGTTGGAATTGCGGGAAGGCGACCTCGGCGAGGCAATCAGGGCGTCAATGACGTTCCCCTTTGTGTTCAAACCGATAGTTATAAAAGGGGCGCTGGCTTTTGACGGCGGTATGCTGAACAATTTTCCCACACAGCAGGCTATCAACGCTTTCCATCCGGACGTAATTATCGGCCATAAAGTTGCCAACAACCCCCGTAAGCCGGACGAGGATGACCTTATCGGTCAGATGGAGAACATGTTTATGAAGCAGACAAATTATGAACTTGAATCGCAGCAGGGGCTGCTGATTGAGACTCGCTTCTCCAATGTAAGTCTGCTGGATTTCCCCAAAATAGATTTCATTGAGCAGTCAGGCTATAACAATGCGGTAACGATGATGGACAGTATTAAGAAATTAGTACGGCGGCGCGTATCGGCTTCCGAGCTTGCCGAGCGTCGGCAGGCTTTTAACGACCGCAAGCCGCCCATGCTGTTTCAAAAAATCAATGTGGAAGGCGTTACCGATTCGCTGCAACGCAGCTACATCGTGCAAAGTATTAAGCGCTATTCGGATGTGGTAACACTCGACGAATTTCGTAACAACTATTTCAAGTTAATAGCAGACCCGCAAATCAAGTCGATGCGTCCGGTAGCATATTTTAACCGCGAAACCGGCTATTTTGACCTGCTGTTGAAGGTGAAGCATCAGGAACCGCTGGAGGTGAAGATAGGCGGCACCCTGTCAACCAAGCCGATTACACAGGGCTATGCAGGCGCGACATATCGGTATTTTGACGACCGTGCCTATGCTTTTGACGCAAACGTGTTCTTCGGGCGGTTTTACAGTTCTGCGCAGGTTGGCGGACGCATAGACTTCCCCGAAAAGCTGCCGTTCTTTGTGGCCGGCCACGTAACGTTTAACCGGTGGGATTATTACGCTGCCAGTAGCGGGCTGCTGTTTGAGGACGTATCGCCGCCCTACATCATCCGCTATGAGAGTAACTATAAGGCTGAAATAGGCATCCCCACCGGCAGCAAGGGCAAACTTACCGGCGCGGCAGCATACGGCATCGCCCGCGACCGCTATTATGTCGCCGAAACTGCCACAAAATCGGATGAGCTGAACCGTACCAGTCTCAAGACATTCTCTGGCAAAGTCCGCTTTGAACGCAACTCGTTAGACTATTGCCAGTTCGCCACAGAAGGGGTTTATTCGTTTGCCGAATTTATCATGGTCAGCGGCCGCGAAGAATACCGGCCTGGAACTGACATAGGTGATGCTCTGGCGCCCTATAAGGGGCACAAGGGATTTTATGTCAGTCGTGCCCGTGCAAGCCGCTATTTCAATATCGCCAAGCAGTTCACTGTAGGGGTGATGGGCGAAGGGGTTTACAGCAATATGCGGCCCCTGAGTAATCACCGCTCAACATTGCTGTGGTTGCCCGCCTTTGAGCCAATTCCCTTCTCTGCGACCCTGTTTCTGCCCGAATACAGGGCCGCAAAATATACGGCTGGCGGCGTAAAACTGCTGCTTAATCTGACCAACGACATCCATTTCCGTACCGAGATATATGCCTTTACGCCGATAGAACTTGTTAAACAGAAAGACATGTTCAGAACGCAATTCATTTATGACCC
Source organism: Bacteroidales bacterium (assembly GCA_031272965.1). GTDB lineage: Bacteria > Bacteroidota > Bacteroidia > Bacteroidales > Prolixibacteraceae > JAISSS01. The sequence goes on from JAISSS010000076.1 coordinate 4,262, forward strand.
GCTTAAAGAGGTGAAATTTATGGGCATGTGCGGGTTGGTCGGGCATACCGGATTCGGCCCTGTAAGCCTGACCATCAACTATTTTAACCGTGCAGAAGCCAAGATTCACATCATGGCCGGATTCGGCTTCACCCTGTTCAACAAGCGGGCATATTAAGGAACGGTTATATCGTTACGCGCTTTCCCTGCCAAGTTTCTTCCGCAGGAAAATCCTCATAAATTTCGGCACGGTGTAGCAATATAGTGGCAGGTCGCTGAATTTAAGCTGCTTGTCGCGGACGAGCCATCCGATGAGGGCGTCAAATTCAGGGATAATTCCGGCGGTTTGCGGAGTTGTGCGTTTAAGACTCCATGCCGTAAAAGTGAGGTACTTGCGACGTTGGGCGCGGTTCCACGGCTGTGCCATATCGCTGAATATCTCGCGTAACAGCAGGCATTGGCTGTGCAGACTTCTTTCGCTGCGCGGCTGCCCCATAATAGAATCGCCCCGAAGGTGATGTATAAACGTGAAATGTGTGGTGAAGGCTATAGTGTTCAATGTTTTGGCAACATAATACATCCACAGGTCGTCTTCGTGCAAAATCCCCTCTCTGAACGATATGTTGTTGTCTGTCAGGAATTTGCGCAGAATCAATTTATTGCAGGCATTCATTGAGATACCCCTTTTCGCGTTCCTGCCGAAATAGAGATTCCGGATTGCGGCATTGCCGCGCACCACTTCGGGGAAGTTCTTTGTGCGCACATCCCGCCAGTCGTTGGGAATCGGGGGGACAGTACACATGTTTCCCTGCACAATTTCCACGTCGGGGTATTTGGCGGCGAGTCGCATAAGCTCTTCCATAGCGTCCAAGGGTAATTCGTCATCGCTGTCGAAGAAGAACACATATTTGCCGGAAGCCTCCTGCATGGCGGTATTGCGGGCTGCCGACAGCCCCCTGTTTTTCGGATGCCGCAGTATTTTTACATTGGGTGGATGGCCATACTGCTCCAGAATCCGCTCAACCACAGCCATGCTGCCGTCGGGCGAGCCGTCGTCGGTGAGGATTATTTCCGTGGCCGGATACGTCTGCCGAAGTACCGATACAAGGCTGCGTTCAATGTACGGTTCAACCTTATATACAGGAATGATTATCGTTACCGCATCCATAGTCAGTCGGGCTTGGGGCTGTATAAAAATTCCACTATTTCGCACGGCTCCGAAGAGCCTTCCTTATGTATAATATTGAACAGATTGGGGTATTTCAGCGAAATAAATACGATATACCGGTGGATGTTGTCAATAAACGCTCCCGTATTTTTTTCGGGGAACTTGCGCAGCTGCGGCAACAGCAGGTATTTAACGTTGGCGTCAATCAGGTGCTGTAGCATGGCGTCCGGATTATAAACCCTGATTTTGCTGTAATCGGCCTTGCCCTGCTCTATAAATCCTTTGAAATCGAAGCTGTATTTGAGCTTCATAGCATTCAGCTGCTTGACTATTGTATCGACCTGTTCTGTCGGTGTAGCATAAATAGTGTAGCCCGTGTCCATGTCGTCGTTGATTTTTTTGCGGATAACATAGCGGATAAACGGACTTGGCACGACGTTGCGGGGTGTCTCTGCAACGATAAGTTTCATGCTGTCGGAACTCTCAAGGGAATAGAGATTTTCAAACGGCTCGGTCAGCACTAACGAAAGGCCGATAAAACGGCGTCCGGTATATACGCGCGAGATTCCGGGCTTGCGGCTGACAATTCCGGCGTCTTTGTCCAAGTTATTTGCCGCCCACTGAGAGCCTTTCACGAAGTTATACCAGTCGGGGGTATAGCCATAACCCGCGTCGCCTTTGATGTTGCGCAGCAATACGGGCACATTCTTCTGAATCCTGCCGGTGGTTGCCCCCAGCGTGGCAAGGCCAACGATAATAAGCAGGAACGGATATATAAAGAACAAATGTTTTAATATACCATACTGTAACAGATAGCACAGTCCGCCCAGCAGGAAGATAAGAATCAGCGGATAATAAATCATAATCAGCCGGTCCTGTGCCCAGTTGGTTTGCAGCAGGATGAAGCTGAAAAAGTTCATAATTCCGGCATATAGTCCGGCAAATACTAATGCACGGTTCCGTTTAAAGAGGAAAACGATGAAAAATGCAAACAGAACATAGAGCGTTACTGCGCGGATAGTGGCGGGCATAAGCTCCAGCCTGCCGGTCTCACTCTGAAATCCGAAGAAACGAAAGAGTATTACCGACAGGTATGTAAGAGAATTGTCCTTGATGCGGGTTATGAATCCGGGCAGGTCTTCCATGCCCTGATTGACATTATAAAAGTCTTTTGCCAAATATTTATTGATGTCGTATGCCGAGCCCGCATTTGGCCATACCGCTGCTTTAAACAGATGGAACGCGCCGAAGACTACCCCCAGCGCTATTATCGACCATAGCAGGTCTTTCCATCGTAACCGCATGATGAAGTACATGATTATGACCCCGACAATGCCGTAACCTATGCTGCGCGTCAGCGTGATGCCCAGCACTAAGGCCGCTATAACGATGTATTTCCACCAATCCCGTTTCAGGTTATGGCCTGTCGAATCGTCAATAAGGAAATATTTGAAGAAGCAGTAGAAAAACAGCGACTGCATAAACATGAACATCGGTTCGCTGTATGTTTGTCCTGCATAATAAAATACATAAGAACAAATGCTCATTAATAACATCGACGGCATAAGAACGAGCGCCGGTATTTTTCCCCGAAAACTCTTGTAGAGCAGCCACATGGAAAGAATGATAAACACTGCGGAAAGAGACTTTAACAGCCACAGCCTCATGCCGAAAATGCCCACAAACGGCGAGATAACTATCGGATATAACGGCCCCCTGAATATGGGAAACGTGAAATGCCGCCAGAAGTCGTCAGCAAAGATTAGGTAATCGCTATCGTCGCCCCCAGTGCTGACCTTCATGTCGAACAGCAGAAAACTCATCACTGCACTGACCGCCATTGAGATGGTGAAATACACTTGTTGGTTCCGCTCGAAATGCGAGATCAATTTTTCATAGAGGCTTTGCGTAGCCTGCAATCTCTTCTGCTTTTTCATAAATGTAATTTCATAAATACTGTATCTGTTTTTTATCGGTGCAAAAATACTGTAATTTCCCAAGATGCAACGATTCCCTCTCAATTACAGGCAAGAATGATAATGCAGGCTTAATATTCGATTTTCCTGCCCTTGTGGTGAGTTATTCAAAGATTTTGAACTTTGCCAAGTTCCACTTTTGCAGGCGGTAGGCCAGCGATACGCCCAATACGCCAATCCCGTAGTGCAGGCTGCGCCGGAAGTTTATAGAGGAGGCCTCCTTAAAATACTTTGTAGGACAGCTGATTTCCCCAACAGTGAAGCCCTTGCCGAATATCTGGGCGAGCATTTGATTGTCGAACACGAAATCGTCGGAATTGGCTTCATAATTGATGGCCAGCAACACATCGCGGGTGAAGGCGCGGTAGCCGGTGTGATATTCGCTCAACTTTTGTGCCATCAATATATTTTGAACCAATGTCAGTATTCTGTTGGCAATATATTTGTATTTAGGCATTCCTCCGGCGAGGGCGCCCTTCCCCAAAATCCGCGAAGCGATGACCACCGGATACAGCCCCGACGCCACCATCCAGCATATTGCCGGCAGTAGCTTGGGGGTATATTGATAATCGGGATGCAGCATCACTACCACATCGGAGCCTATTTCGAGCGCCTTGTTATAGCATGTCTTCTGGTTGCCACCGTAGCCCTTGTTTTTCTCATGCCGGATTACGTGATGGATATTCAGGCGTTGAGCCAACCCGGCAGTATTGTCGGCGCTGGCATCGTCCACAAGAATGACATTATCTACCAAATCACGCGGAATCTCGGCGTATGTCTGCGAGAGGGTGCGCTCGGCGTTATAGGCCGGCATGACAACAGTGATGGTCTTCCCTGCAATCATAGCTCTTCGCGGATTTCTATCAGGTTCAGCATGCGCTCGGTGGCGATGATGGCGGCGCCGGTCTGGTCAGAGGCGAGGCCGCGCGTCTTAAATTCGCGATTGAGCCGCCAGGTAATAACGGTCTCCACTAAGGCGTCGGTTTTGCCACCCGGAGGGATGGTTACGGAATAATCAATTAATGTTGGAAACTGCTTGTTCACACGGCGGTAGATGCTGCGGACGGCTTTCATGAAGGCGTCATACTGGCCATCGCCGGATTCTGCCGCCTCAAAACGGCGTTCGCCAATTGTCAGGCTGACCGATGCGGCTGGCCGCAGCCCCTTGGCGTGAGAGAGGGAATAATTGGTGATAACTATCTTCTGCTCAATGCTCTCCTGCAATACGTCAGCCACAATATAGGGCAGGTCTTCGACCGTTACTGTCTCTTTATGGTCGCCAAGTGCGATGACGCGCTCGGTAACTTTTTTGAGGTTTTCGGGCCGCAGCTCGATGCCCAGTTCTGCGAGGTTGGCCTTTATGTTGGCTTTTCCCGATGTTTTGCCGAGAGCATACGAGCGGATGCGTCCGAAGCGTTCAGGCAGCAGGTCATTGCAATACAGCTGTGCCTTGTTGTCGCCGTCCGCATGAACGCCGCTGCATTGGGTGAAGACGAACTCGCCGATAACGGGCTTGTTGCCCGGAATCCGCACCCCTGAAAAACTCTCCACGAGCTTTGAGATGCGGTTCAGTTTGGTCTCTTCCACATTGACGTCGAGGCCGAGCTTGTCTTTGGCCACAGCGATGACGCTCGACAGGGGCGCATTGCCGGCGCGTTCACCCAGCCCGTTGACGGTGGTGTGGATGCAGCGTATTCCGGCTTTGAGGGCCGCATAGACGTTGGCAATAGCCAGGTCGTAGTCGTTATGCGCGTGGAAGTCGAGCGTTGCCGCGGGATACGTTTCCACCATTTCACGGCAAAAATCGCAGGCCTCGTCAGGATTGAGAACGCCCAGCGTATCAGGCAGCATGATTGCGCCGATGTTGAGTCTCAGCAGGTTCGACATCATGAAATGCACGTAATCACGCGAGGTGCGCATCCCGTTAGACCAGTCTTCCAAATAGATATTTACCTTGATACCCAGGCTGGTGGCATAGTCCACCGAGCGACGGATGTCGGCTATGTGTTCCTTATGGGTCTTGCGCAGTTGCTCGGAGAGGTGCCGGTATGAGCCTTTGCAGAGCAGATTCAGCACCTGCCCGCCTGCGGCATGAATCCAGTCGATGGAGGTCTTGCCGTCCACAAAGCCCAATATCTCGACCTGGTGTAGCCGTCCTACCGATTCGGCCCAGTGGATAATTGAGCGCGCCGCCTCAAATTCGCCTTCCGACACCCGCGCCGAGGCGATTTCGATGCGGTCAACTTTCACCACGTCAAGCAGAGCTTTCGCCATGTTCAGCTTCTCCGATTCCGTAAACGACACCCCCGACGTCTGTTCCCCGTCGCGCAGGGTGGTATCCATGATTGTCAGTTCATTCATCACCGGAAATATTATTGCTGCTCGAAGGCGCTGATGTCGTCACGCATGGCCACGAGATAATCGATGTCGTCGAGGCCGTTTTGCAGGCAGTGCTTTTTGTAGGGGTTGATGTCGAAAGTCTCCGATTCGCCGGTGCTATCCACCGTAAAAGTCTGATTTTCGAGGTCCACTGTAAACTTCGCATCGGGATTGCGGTCAATTTCGGCGAAGATTCGGTGCAGGAAGGCGGGACTGACCACCACCGGCAACAAGCCGTTGTTGAGGGCATTGCCCTTAAAGATGTCGGCAAAGAAGCTGGATACTACCACGCGGAAGCCATAGTCGTAGAGCGCCCATGCGGCGTGTTCACGGCTGGAGCCGCTGCCGAAGTTCTTGCCTCCAACGAGGATTTGGCCGCTGTAGCGCGGGTTGTTCAGCACGAAGTCTGCTACCGGCCGGTTCTGCGCATCATAACGCCAGTCCCGAAACAGGTTGTCGCCGAAGCCTTTGCGCTCGACGGCCTTGAGAAACCGCGCCGGAATAATCTGGTCGGTATCCACATTCTCTATCGGCAGCGGCGCCGCCGACGAAGTCAATTTTGTAAATTTATCGTACATCAGGATAATGTTTTAATATTTGAATTTTTGAATGGATTAGTTTATTGTTTGAATTTGGCGCCTGAAGAGTTGGATAATGTCATAACGGCTTTTAGCAATATAGAGGTGATTTCATGCGATTCACCGCACAGATATTGTGCTTTTACGCGGTCGGTTTCTGCTTCTTCTTCCATGAACTCAATCCGAAATTGTGATTCGTCTGCTTCCTCAAATACAATCCGCATCTTGGCAACAGTTGTCGGTACTGTTTGAGCAATGCAGGCAGCCCGATAGTTAGCAGCTACGGAGGTTGCAGAACGAGTTAACTGCTGCCGAACATGTCGTCCCAAGTCATTATCAGGAAAGGTAACAGCATATTTCACACACTCGTGAGCAAAACTCTGAGTGCGTCGCTTCATCTGTTCTTTAAAGTCCGATAACATATTATGTATTTGTAAGACATCATTTTCGCCATTATGTGTCAAGCGGGTATTAAAATATTATGATATTAAAATATTCAAATACTCTCTTGGGTCGGTGATTTTTCCGGTGATGGCGGCGGCGGCGGCGACGAGCGGGCTGGCGAGCAGCGTCCGGGCGCCGGGGCCTTGACGTCCCTCGAAGTTGCGGTTGGAGGTGGACACTGCGTATTTGCCTGCCGGAACTTTGTCGTCGTTCATGGCTAAACATGCCGAACAGCCGGGCTGCCGCAGCGACATGCCTGCCGCCTCGAATATTTTATCCAGCCCCTCGTCAATGATTTGTTTTTCCACAGCTTTGGAGCCGGGAACGAGCCATACGGTAACGTTGTCGGCTTTGTGGTGCCCCTTCACGAAGTCCGCAAATGCGCGGAAGTCTTCGATGCGGCCGTTGGTACAGCTGCCGAGGAACACGTAGTCTATGGCTTTGCCCAGCATGGCGTCGCGGGGTTGGAACCCCATGTATTTCAGGGCTTTAAGGAACGAGGCTTTGTCGGCGCCTTCCAGATTGTCGCCTGCGGGGATGCGTTGCGTAATGCCGATTCCCATTCCGGGATTGGTGCCGTAAGTTATCATCGGTTCAATATCTTCGGCGTTGAAGGTGTATTCGGCGTCGAAGCGGGCGTTGGGGTCGGTTTTCAGGGTTTTCCAGCGGGCGACGGCTGCATCCCATGCCGTGCCCTGCGGGGCGAATTTGCGGCCTTTAACGTAGGCAAAAGTGGTGTCATCAGGGGCAATCATTCCGCCGCGGGCGCCGCTTTCGATGCTGAGGTTGCAGAGGGTCATGCGGCCTTCCATGCTGAGGCTTCGGATTGCAGCCCCCGCATACTCGATGAAGTGGCCGGTGCCGCCGCTGGTCGATATTTTTGAGATGATGTAAAGTGCTATATCTTTGGCTGTTACGCCTTTACCGAGCTTGCCGTCCACGTTGATGCGCATCTTTTTGGGCTTCGGCTGCATGATGCATTGACTGGCCAGCGCCATTTCCACTTCGCTGGTGCCGATGCCGAAGGCTATTGCGCCGAAAGCGCCGTGCGTTGAGGTGTGGCTGTCGCCGCAGACGATGGTCATACCCGGCTGTGTCAGTCCCATTTCGGGGCCGATGATGTGCACCACCCCGTGCCCGTCAGAGCCTAAGCCGTAGTACGTGATGCCGAAGTCTTCGCAGTTTTGCTTGAGGGTGGCTACCTGATTGCGGGACAGCTCTTCCCGGATGGGCTGGTCTTGTGCCAGCGTCGGGACGTTATGGTCGGGCGTAGCAGTGGTCTGGGCGGGACGGAACACGTTCAGCCCCCGCTTTTTCAGCCCCAGAAATGCCACCGGACTGGTTACCTCATGGATGTAGTGCCGGTCAATATACAGCACATCGGGGCCGCCCTCAACGTGGCGTACCACATGGGCGTCCCATATCTTGTCGAATAATGTTTTGGGTTCCATATTTAAACTTTTGTTCTTTATCGTAATTATAATAAGCTATTGTTCATTGTATTCTTCGCTTGGCGGCATACTGTTGATAGCGTCAAGGAAGGCCTCCACAGAGGCGGTGATGATGTCGGTATTGGCGCTGAAGCCGAAATACTTCACCCCCTTATGGTCGAGTTCCATGTGTACCTTGCCTACATCGTCGCTGCCCTTAGTGATGGCCTGCACTAAAAATTCTTCCATGACCACCTGTCGGCTGATGATTGACTTGACCGCTTTAATGGCCGCATCCACGGGGCCGTTACCGGCGCATGTTGCCACGAACTTTTCTCCGGCAATAGCTAACCTGACCGTTGCCACCGGTGTGAGCGTCTTTCCGGTAACTACCTGCAGATAGTCGAGCTTTATGCGGCGGTCTTTCTGGTGTGCGTCGCCAACGAGGACGATGATGTCGTCGTCGCGGATATCCTTCTTGCGGTCGGCTAATTCGAGGAATTTTTCGTATGCGGCGTCTAACTGCTCCTGCGTCAGGTCATATCCCAGTGCATGCAGGCGGTGTTTGAGGGCGGCGCGTCCGCTGCGGGCGGTCAACAGAATTGACGACTCGTTGATGCCTACCGTCTTTGGGTCGATAATTTCGTAGTTCTCGCGATTTTTCAGTACGCCGTCCTGGTGGATACCCGACGAGTGGGCAAAGGCGTTGCGTCCAACGATGGCCTTGTTCGGCTGTACGGGCATGTTCATCATGGTCGATACCATCCGGCTCATGCGGTAGATATTGGCAGTGTTGATGTTTGTCTCAATGTTCAGCGCTTTCTGGCGGCTCTTGATGGTCATCACCACTTCTTCCAGCGAGGTGTTGCCGGCGCGCTCGCCGATGCCGTTGATGGTAACTTCGGCCTGCCGCGCTCCGTTGAGGATGCCGGTAACGGTATTGGCCGTAGCCATGCCGAGGTCATTATGACAGTGCGTGGAAATTATGGCGTTCTCAATGCCTTTTACGTTCTCCACGAGGTATTTAATCTTCTCGCCATATTCGTATGGCAGGGTGTAGCCGGTGGTGTCGGGAATGTTGACCACAGTTGCTCCGACTTTGACCACTGCCTCGATGACACGGGCGAGGTACTCATTGTCAGTGCGTCCGGCGTCTTCGGCGTAAAACTCCACATCTTCCACGTATTTTTTCGCATATTTCACGGCACGTACTGCCCGCTCCAGAATCTCGTCCGGCGTGGAATGCAGTTTGTAATGGATGTGATAATGCGACGTGCCGATGCCGGTATGAATCCGCCCGCGTTTGGCAAATTTCAGCGATTCGGCCGCCACGTCAATGTCTTTCGGCACCGCACGGGTGAGGGCACAAATGACCGGCCACGTAACGGCTTTGGAGATTTCCACTACCGATTTGAAGTCGCCCGGACTCGACACGGGGAACCCCGCCTCGATGACGTCAACGCCCAACTCTTCCAAGGCACGGGCCACTTCGATTTTCTCTACCGTGTTCAACTGGCAGCCGGGAACCTGCTCCCCGTCACGAAGGGTCGTATCAAAAATAAATAATCTGTCGCTCATCTTATATGTTCTTTTTTTTTCAGTTCAGCTTTTTTTTTATAACATTAAAAAAGCCATCCCGTTAAGAATGGCTTGATAATTTTGACAACAAAACACCACTCTTAATCAGACACTGCCGATTAGGAGAATATCAATGCTAAGAATGGCACATATTGTCGTCATAACTTTAACTTTTATTTTTATCGGCGCAAAAGTACGGAAAAAAATGATACCGTAGTGCTACTCTGTAAATTTTTGCTGTTTTCTCTTTAAAAAGCAGTATTTATTAAGAGGAATGTTAATTTAATCTTGCCTGTTTTAAACCGTCAGACATATCTGCGACATTCTACCGGACTATCATTCGGCCATAATGTTCACATCAAAGACATACATGACAAAACTGACTGCTATCCACTGACTATGTTAAAGACATGCAGGGCGATAGCAGCGCATGCTTCGGCGTCGGCAAGGGCGTGGTGGTGATTGTGCAGAACGTATCCGCAACGGGCGGCCACGGTGTGCAACTGGTGATTGGGAAGTGTCTTGCCGAACAGCTTTTTCGCGGCACGGCACGTGCAATAAAACTGATAGTCGGGATAATCCATGCGGTAAGTCCGGTGTGCCGCTTTCAGGCATCCCTCATCAAAGGGACTGTTATGCGCCACTAACGGCAACCCGTCAATTTTCGGGGCAATTTCTGCCCACACATGCGGGAAAACTTCCTCTCCGGCAGTGTCTGCTTCGGTCAACCCGTGTACCTGCGTATTCCAATAGTAATACCATTCCGGTTCGGGGCGAACAAGCCGGTAAATACGCTCAACAATACATCCGTCGCGGACAATCACTGCCCCGATGCTGCAAATACTTGACGGATTGTTGTTAGCAGTCTCAAAATCAATGGCTACAAATGAACTTATGTTGTTTATATCAGCCGTGTTTTTGCTCATGTTACACCTGTTTATATCCTTAATCCTCTCAATGCTTCATCAATTGGCATCCGCTTTTTCCCGGCTATCTGTATGTCAGTCAGCGACAGCCATCCGTCAGCGGCTGCTACTTTGAGGTGTTTTTTGCCGTCTGAATCCACTGTGGCAGGGGCAGGGGCAGTGCAGGGGACAAATTCGGCCGCAAACACTTTCATTTGCAGCAGGGTACCGCCGATGTGCAGCTCCGTCCAGGCCGCAGGATATGGAGACAGCCCGCGGATGAGGTTGCGTATTTTATTGCCGGAGCATGTCCAGTCTATCCGGCAGTCCTCATGGAAAATTTTGGGGGCGGCATGCAGTGTTCCCGTAACGAGTTGGGACTGGCTAACAGGGGTGCAGGCGTCAGCGCCAATGGCGTCAACAGTTTTTAGCACCAGCGATGCGCCAATATCCATCAGCCGGTCATGAATGTCGCCGGCTGTGTCGTCAGGGGCTATGTCTATGGCTTCCTGAAACAGGATTTTTCCGGTGTCTATTTCGTAGTCAAGCATGAAAGTTGTTACGCCGGTTCGGGGCTCTCCGTTGATAATGGCCCGATTAATCGGTGCGGCGCCTCTGTACTGCGGCAGCAGAGACGCATGAAGATTGAACGTACCTATGCGGGGCATGGCCCATACAGCCTCCGGTAACATGCGGAACGCTACCACAACCTGTAAATCGGCTTTCCACGCGGCAAGCTGCCGGATAAATTCCGGCGACTTCAATTTCTCCGGCTGCAACACCGGCAACCCCTGCTGCAGGGCATACTGCTTGACCGCCGACTGCCGCACCATACGCCCGCGCCCCGCCGGTTTGTCCGGTGTGGTAACAACCCCTGCTATCCGGTAGCCGGAATCGACAAGCCGCCGCAGAGACGCAACAGCAAATTCGGGCGTCCCCATAAATACAATATTAAGTTCTTTACCGGTCATATTAAATTTTCTCCGTTTTTTGACAGTTTTTTCCTGCACGGCTGCAAAAGTACTAAAAAACTGAATACCTTTGCTGAAAATTTTGGAAACAAGCATCATGAAAAAACACTTTACAACTTTGAAAGTCCTGCTGTCGGCGTTTATTTTAGCCGTAACAGTATCCTGTAATAAAAATGATTCGCCGACAGCGCCGACGAATGTCGAGGACACGGAAGACAATACGGGTAGCGTTACAGCCGACTCCGAATCGACGCTTAATCTTATCGCTTTAGCGGGCAGAGAGACGTATCGCAAGCACGTTGGTGTAAAGTCCGAATCGGCGGATACAAAAGGCGACGATGAAAAAATCAGGTACCCTTTTACTACCGTTACTGTTTACGGCGTTACTCATTACACTGCTGAGCCGTTTGATGTGCCCTGCGCCGCCGACCCCGACAGCGCCGACCCCGCAGTGGCCGGTCAGTTCACCGGAATCAGCGAATTATACATCACCGAATACTGCCTTGATACTAATGGCAGCAGCTTGTTATTGACACTGCTCTATGCTGACGGCAAAGAATACAGCTGTGTTGTCAACGGCGGCTCCTTGGAAGAGACATATTTCAGCTCACATATACAACTGACCTCTGACGCCATCGAAAAAGACCCGGCATACCCGATTTTCAGCTTCCACATTCGCGATAGTGGAGAGAACAGTGAATTCGGCTATAAAATTTCTGTTTCACCGGAAAAACAAGGCTCCCAAGAGGCGGGATACTGGACGTCGTTAGGCAACAAGAGCGTAGTGAAGGCTGCCGACGAATGGACAGTGGACGACTTGACGGAAATATTGTCCCAATTGATGGCCAAAGAATAATGCAAGAGCAGATTACGACAGTAGAGAAAATAATCGAAGAATTAAAACTGGTTTTCGACCCCGAAATTCCGGTCAATATATATGACCTCGGACTGGTCTATAATGTGAGCGTTGACGATAATCGGGTAGCGCATATAGTGATGACGCTCACTGCGCCGGGATGCCCCGTTGCCGACATGCTGGTTGACGATGTGCGGGAAGCGGCCCTGATTGATGGCATCGACAGCGTAAATGTAGAGTTGACCTTCGACCCGCCATGGGACAAGTCAATGATGAGTGAAGAGGCCCGCCTTGAATTGGGATTCTTTTAACGCCTGACATCATGGACGCTCCGGAAGCGCGTATTAAGCAAAAGGCCTTTGAACTCGGATTCCAAAGTTGTGGCATTTCCCGCGCTCAAAGGCATGACCTCGCCGGACAGCGCCTGCAACAGTGGCTCGACGAAGGCATGAACGGCCCCATGAATTATATGGCCGCAAACGTCGAAAAGCGTATTGACCCGCGCCTGCTAACACCAGCTACACAGTCTATCATATCCGTTTCTATGAATTATTTTACGCAGGAGCGTCAAACCGACCCGCGCTCTCCAACAGTGGCCAAATATGCGTACGGCGACGACTACCATCTCATCATAAGAGAACGGTTATACGCACTGTTGCAGTTTATTCAGACAGAAATTGCGCCATGTGAGGGGCGGGCTTTCACCGATTCGGCTCCAATAATGGAAAAGGTATGGGCGGCCAATGCGGGCTTGGGATGGCTCGGTAAGAACACCTGTCTGATTTCGCATCGCTATGGCAGTTTCTTCTTCATCGGAGAGCTGTTTGTAAGTCTGTCCCTGCGGCCTGATGAACCGGTTAAAGCGCGATGCGGCGCCTGCCGACGATGCATTGACGCCTGCCCCACAGGCGCTCTTGTGGCGCCATATATCCTCGACGCCCGCCGCTGTATCGCCTGCCAAACCATCGAACTGCGCGACGCCCCCGACGCTACTCTGCTGCCCCGCTTCGGAAACCGAATCTTCGGCTGCGACCGCTGTCAGAATGTGTGCCCATGGAACAGCCGTGCTGTCCCCCATAACGAACCCGCCCTCCGTCCCAACCGGCGAATGCTCGCCCTGTTACCCGACGAATGGCACAATATGACCGAAGAAACTTTTGCAGACATCTTCCGATATTCCGCTATCCGGCGGATGGGATTCAATCGCATGAAACTGCTGCTGAAAGAATTGGGAAATCATGCAGAGTTATAGTATTATAGCATGACTCGTGGAACAGGGACAGGACAGGGGATAAAAATGTGCTGTGGCTCAAATATATAACCGTCGGGACTCTCACCACCACAGCAGCTCGCCGTTAGCATTGAGTTCAAAATCCGCGTCCTGTAAAACAGCGCTAACATTGAAAACGCCTTATTGCCCGTTGCCGACTGTGGGGATGTTTTTAACATCTCTTCCGGCGAGGACATATTATGCTGCTTCATAAATTCTCTTCCGGCGACTTTAGTAACGGAGTCAAGTTGAGCTTTAGTAAACTGTTCGGCATTGGTTTTGACATAATCCGAGACACGGGAGAAGGAGTAATCCAATCATTCTTGAACAGTTGTCCACTCTCTTCCGCCTGCGCGGGAATGGACAGGTCGTAAACCTTGTCCTGTGCATAAGATTGGAAGAACATTCCAACAGCACACAATGTTAATGTAATAAACTTCTTTATGGTGATTAAAATATCTATATTGAACTTTTACTATATAATATAATATAATATAATGACATTTCTTCAAGTAATACAGGAGTATGTAATCAGCAGCAAATACTATTGATGTTTTGAAAAACTCATACTGACTTTTTCGGGAAAAAGAGATGCCTGAAGTGCATAAATACGGAACTTGCCCAAGTCGATTCATCTATATATGCAAAACGCTTACTCCCAATGTTATACGATTTTGTTTCTCCACTGAGGTCAGTATTGCCCACACCTTATAAATTGACACATTCAGACTATTTGGAAGTATTCAGGGGATTTGTTCTGCTCAATAACGGGGACATCATGCCGGCAGGCAGCAGAGATTTTTATTGGGACATGTCCGGCAAATATTTGAAGTACTGCGATGCGCCGTGGAACGGTGTGGCGCTATACGAATGTGAAGGTCGGGCTTGTCATCTTTCATGGATTTTTCTGACAATTCCTTATTGTCTTTACAATAAGGAAACATATAATTCAGATTCGAAAAAACAGTGTTGTTTCATAATTCCTTATTCTGTGCGGACAGTTGGGCAAGGTGGAAAATTTTAGACAGAAATTTTAAAATTTCCGGCATCGTCCGGTTACAACGTATTTTTTTTTCTTTCTATCTTTATCCCATAAATTATATTTTTATTATTATGTACAAACTGAAGGGCACCTCTAAAAATAAAAAGCACTAAAAAAAGTGTCATAATATTTTGATAATCAGATAATTATTTGTATCTTTGCAGATAATTTAAATCATCAAAAATATGTCAACAAAATATCGT
>JAISSS010000079.1 GCA_031272965.1 Bacteroidales bacterium
TCAACCAACGTCTATTAATAAAACGCAGGACGTTGTATTTTGTTCACGGATTCGGTGAAAAAATTTGTGTCAAATTGTGTCCCGGATTTGGGAAGAGTGTAGAAGAAAAAGGTGGGGGATTGCGGGTCAGGCCCGCAATGACGGGGTTGGGGTACGCCCTGTTGGGGTACGCCTTGCGGGTGCCTGTAATGACGGGGATGGCTGTAGAGACGCACGGCCGTGCGTCTCTACAAAGGCCGTGCAACATGACTCTCCACGCCTTTGGAGAGGTGCGAAAATCATGGCAATCAGAAAATCAGATGAATCCGGATTCAGACAGAAATATCACTGCTCACTCATTCTTTTTCGTCTTCGTCCGCTTCTTCGCCCGTTTCATCTTCTGCTTTCTGTTCGGGGATTTCGGTTTTGCGGAAGATGTCGTCACGGGATATTGGGCGGGTTGGCTGTAGCCAGTGAAATCCGGGCAGGCGGGAGGCGACATCGTCGAACTCAAGAGGCGGCGACATCTTGCCATCCGGCGTCTTCACATAAGTGATGCGCCGTATTTTGCTGTTACTCAGATATATATTGATATGGCTACATTCAGCCTCGTTAACGCCGATGATGTCGCCATCGTCTTCGGTAACGTAATAAATGGACTGTCCGTTACCATCGACCTCTATTTTATAGAGGTTCTGACTGTGGATATAACCCGTTGTAGTACGGCCTTTTATCTGGTTAAACTTTATCGAATCATGCTGCACTATAATGAAGGCGTCGTCGTACATTTTAAATATCTGGCTTTCCTCGCTGAGTGTCTTGAGTTCCATGGATTTGGAGGTCATCTGGTTGCTCTCCGACCACAGCGCGGGTTTATAGTCTAACAGCATTGTGGAGTCGCGGGTCCAGTATGTCAGCGAATCGCATACGCCCTGCAGGTCTGTGCGGAAGAAACGGACGCCATAATAAGCGCTGATAATTTTCTGGTCGGGGATAGTATCTGCCGTAGTTCGCAGCGTGTCGGCGTGGAGATACAGCGTATCTTTTTCGGCATAGTAGAGGAACTGGGCAGAATCTGACACTAACGAGCGGCCATCCTGTTCGTTATAGATGGCGTGATTACCCTTAATGAGGGCTTTATTTTTGGTGTCGTTGATTTCCACCCTGTCGAGCAGCAGGAAGTCGCCGGTTTTCTCGTCATAGAAGAGAGAGTTGGCGATGATTTCGCGGTCTTCCGTAGTAACTACCGGACGTTTAAACAGTTCTGCCTTTCCTTCCCGCGTATTGTAGAGCCCGTCCACGGCAAACAGTTTGTTCTTCCCGTTATAAATATTGGTAGGCCCGATGATTGTGGTAATGCCGGTTTTCAGCTCATAAATCATCGTATCCGATTCCATAGTATAGTCTTTTGTGTCCATCTTCACTTCGGTTTTGAAGTAGGCCTTATCTTCCTGCACGAAATATTGGCCAATTTTGCTCACCAAAGTAGTGGTGCTGTCGATGATGGTGCCGTAGTTGTCGTAATAGCCGACGCCGCCGTCCATGTCATAGTTCAGCGAATCGGTGGTCAGGGTGGTCGATTTGTTGACTAATTTCACGTTATATTTGGCTTTTGCCCAGTGGGTATTTCCGTCGTAATTTGCAAAATCGGAATACAGATGCAGGGTATCGTCTTTGATGACGTGCACGTTGCCGAATCCTTCCACCATGTTTTGGTCGGCATACTGATATGCGCTGTCGCAAAACATCCGCACATTATTGTGGCGGAAGATGACATTTCCTATCAGGGCATATACGTTAGTGGCCGCTTTGACGTTTTGGAAGCGGTCGGCCTGCTCGATGTCAATCTTTGTCCTGTCAGCTGTCGGCTGTTGGGCTGCGCCGCAGAGGGGCGCCATCCACAGCAGCAGGATGCAGGGCAGTCGGTATATGCGCCCTATTTTTGCCATCCGGTATATTTGAAGTTGCAGTTCTGATATGTCTCGTCAATATGGATGTAAGTTTTTGACTGCTGTTTTGCGATGAAGTCGGAGATTGCGGTCTCGCGTTTCTGCTGCATAAGCTCGTCGTGCAATGCCTGATAGTCTTCCTGCACGTTGGCCTTATGCTCTTTTGTGCGGCTGATAAGTTTGATGACTTTAAACACCACACGTTCTTTTTCGTCGGTAGTTTGGAACGGTTTCGACAGCTGTCCCACTTGCAGGGTAGCTAATTCGCGGCTGATGTCGGGGGGCAACTCGTCCAATGCCCATTTGGAGGCGCCGGTTAAAGTGTTGATAGCCAGGCCGCCATTATTGCGTGATTCCTTGTCTGACGAGAAGTTGAAGGCGGCCTCATCGAATTTCAGGTCGCCTTTTTGGATGAAGTTCACAAGGCTGTCGAGGCTGCTCAGGGCTTTCTGGCGGGCTTCTGCTGACGGATGCGGTTTGAGCAGTATGTGGCGGGTGTTTACCTCGTCGCCACGTCGCCCTATCTGCTGGATAATGTGGTATCCGAAATCGCTCTTCACCACGTTTGATATTTTCAGTTCGCGCAGGTTGAAAGCGGCGGCCGCATAAGCGGGGTCGAGGTTTGCGCGGGTCATGTAGCCGATTTCGCCGCCGTTGGGCGCCGAGCCGGGGTCTTCCGAATACATTACGGCTAACTTGGTAAAGTTGTCGCCCTCTTCTACCCGCTTTTTAAATTCGCGCAGACGGTCTTTAATTTTGTTTTCTTCTTCCAAAGTTATCTGCGGGTAGAATGAAATCTGGGCATATTCCACCTGCTCCGGTATTACGGGTATGTCTTTGGATGCCATATTGCGATAGCTGTAGCGCACTTCGGCGGGGGTAACCCGCACATCCTTGATGATACGCTTCTGCATTTCGCCGGTGAGATAGGCGTTGCGCAGCTCCTCTTCGAAGGATGCCCGCAGCTGGGCGATAGGCTTGTGGAAATAGGCTTCTACAGCCCGCTCTGAGCCGAGACTTTTCACGAGATGCTGCATGTGATTGCTCAATTCCTGATTGAGCTGACCGGGGGTCATCGCCTCAATGGTGGTATCTAATTCGGCCTCCGCCATTAGCAGCTTCTCTGTGAGCAGATGTTCGAGGATTTGGCATTTCATGTCGCCCTCTTCTGCCTGCCCCCGCGCCATTATCTCGCGGTAAGAACGCTCTATATCTGATTTGAGGATGATGTTGCTGCCTACTACGGCAACTATCTGGTCAATCATCCTGTCCTGTGATATGGCGGCAAAGTTGGCGCCAATAAAAACGGCAATAAGCAGTAATCGTTTTCTTAACAATTGAATAATATTTATATGGTCGTTCATAAAATTATTTTCCGTCCTTGATGTCATAGACTTTAAATTTGCCGGATTCTACCCCTTCCGCATAGACGTCGTTCTCAATATTTTTGAGGAACTGCGCCCGTCGCTTGTTGAGCAGGATACCTTTGATGTTCGGTTCCTCGTATTCGAGCGGCGACACCTGGCCTTTCAGGCGGAAGCTGCGCACGAATACGAAATAATAATAGCCATCCCGGCTGGCCTCAATGAACCGCTTGTTGAGGGTCTTCTCGTCATCGGCGATAGTGCTGTCCGGCAGCAGTGAGAGCACCTTTGCGCAGGGTAGCCATTGGTTGTCGAAGCGGTCGTATGCCCGCGCATATTTCACGCCATATTCGTCCAGCCGACTGACGCCTTCCTGGCTTTCGTCCTGGCACAGCGCTTTGATGGCCTCCGGATTGGCGATTTCTTCCGGGATTTTCAGATATACCGCCTTCAGGACGCTGTTTTTCAGCAGAAATTCGTTCTGTTCGGCCTCATAGTATGCCACAATCTCGTCGGGGGGAATAACGGTATCCAACTTCTGCTCAAGCATCGCGTTCTTATAGCGGTAAATCAGCAGGCGGTTGCGATATTCGGTGAGCTCCTCGTCAAGGTCTTTCTGTTCGGGGCTGAGGTTGCGCTCTGCCTGTAATATCAGCAGGCGATTGCGCACCCATTTATCCACGAAATTATCAACCCATGTAACGCTGTCGGACCCGCTTAAGCCGTCCGGCAATACCTTCTCTACTTCATGCAAATACAGGATTCTGTCGCCGACCTCTGCCAGCGGCGTAACCTTGGGGCGGCTCCAGCATGACTGAAGCATGAACAGAACCGCTATCCCGCAACAAAGCCTGTATATATCCCTGTTTTCCCAACGCATATAAGTGGTACTAATCATAGTCTGAAAACAACGTTTAGTTAATGTCTCAATTTTGAACGCCCAAAAGTAGATATTTTCCCGCACATGACAATATTAAATTTCTGTTTTCAGATATTACGGTTGATTTTTTATTTTGTCATTCAAAAAAAAGCGTATCTTTGCTGCTAAATTCTTGCTTTTATGAAATTTCTGGCATTGACAGCAGTATGCCTGCTCATAGCGCAGGCCGCTTCGGCGAAAGCGCGGACAGAGGAGTTGAGCTCCCCTGACGGCATGTTGAAAATCGCGGTCGAAATCGGCGAGCGAATTGCATATTCCGTGTCCCATGCGGGAACAGAGGTGGTGGCGCTCTCGCCCGTATCCATGCGGCTAAGCAGCGGAATCGTGTGGGGGCAAAATCCGGCAGTTCAGGGCATTAAGCGCACTGAGAGAATTGCCCGTATAGCCCCGCCGCTCTACAAACGCGCCGAAATTAATGCCGCTTACCGCGAGCTGAGTATCCGCTGCAAAGGCGACTACAGCATCACTTTCCGTGCGTATAATCAGGGCGTCGCCTACCGCTTCGCGACCACCGCAAAAGGCGAAATTAAAGTGGCCGAAGAAGAAGTTCTATTGAACTTCAGTTCAGATTATCAGGCCATCGTGCCATACGTGCGGGACTTTAACCCCGAAAAGCCGGAAGCCCAGTTCTGGAATTCCTTCGAGAATACATATACAACAAAGAAGCTCAGCGAGTTACAGTCAAAGAGGCTGATTTTTCTACCGCTTGTGGTGTCGCTCAATGACGGGAAGCGGCTGTGCTTCACCGAGGCTGATTTGGAGAGCTATCCTGGGCTGTATCTCACGGCAACCGGCGGCGCTGCCCTCAAGGGCGTTAACGCCCCATACCCCAAGAGCATTGAACAGGGGGGACATAACATGCTGCAGGGTCTCGTTACTGAGCGCGAAGATTATATCGCGGTCAGTAAAGGTGCGCGTACCTACCCGTGGCGCGTACTGACCGTGTCGGCCAACGACCGCGAGCTGCTCGACAACGACCTCGTCTATGCCTTAGCCGCCCCCAGCCGCATCGACAACACCGAATGGATAAAACCCGGCAAAGTGGCGTGGGACTGGTGGAACGACTGGAACATCGATGGCGTGGACTTCCGCACCGGAGTCAATAACCGCACCTATCAGTATTACATTGACTTCGCCGCAAAACACGGCATAGAATACGTGATACTTGACGAGGGATGGGCGGTCAACAAGAAGGCCGACCTCTTGCAGGTGGTCCCCGAAATCAACATCAAAGAGCTGGTAGAATACGGCAAATCCCGCAATGTGGGCATCATCCTGTGGGCCGGATACTGGGCAGTGAACCGCGATATGGAAAATGTCTTTAAACATTATTCCGAAATCGGCGTCAAAGGATTTAAAGTTGATTTTATGGACCGCGATGACCAACCGATGGTAGAATTTTATTACCGCAGCGCCGAAACAGCCGCCCGCTACCGGATGCTGCTCGACTTTCACGGCGCCTACAAGCCTACCGGCCTGCACTGCACCTGGCCCAACGTCGTCAATTTCGAGGGGGTCCACGGGCTGGAGCAGATGAAGTGGTCGGGCATGGATGTTGACCAGGTTACATACGACGTAACGATTCCGTTCATCCGTATGCTGGCCGGGCCGATGGACTACACGCAGGGCGCGATGCGCAACGCCACCCGCGCCAACTACCGCCCCGTAAATTCCGAACCCATGAGCCAGGGAACGCGGTGCCACCAGCTGGCCGAATATATCATCTTTGAATCGCCTCTGAACATGCTCTGCGACAACCCCTCAAACTATATGCGCGAGCCGGAATGTACCGCCTTCATCGCCGAAACCCCCACAGTATGGGAACAAACTGTCGCTCTTGACGGCACAATCGGCGAGTACGCCGTCATCGCCCGCAAGAGCAAGAACGGCACGTGGTATGTCGGCGGCCTGACGAACTGGAAAAAACGCGACTACACCGTTGACCTGTCGTTCCTTGACAATGCCAATTACGGCATGACAGTATTTGCCGACGGAATCAATGCCGACCGCGTAGCCCGCGACTATACGGCAAAATATTACGACCTGCCCGCCGACCGAAAGGTGAAAGTTACCATGATGTCCGGCGGCGGCTTCGTCCTGAAAATAACCCCTGTTTTAAAGGGTACAAAATAATAAAAAATTAATAATTGAAAGTTATGAAACACTTTAAAATTGCCAAGTTAATTTACCCGATGATTGCGCTCTGCTGCCTCTGCTGCGCAATAACATCCTGTACGCCGGAAGAAGAAGACCCCGTTTCATTTGACCAGACCCTTCTCTACGGAAAGTGGCAGTCGGGAACGCTGTTCGAAGTCTATGAATCAGACGGCAACGGCCATACATGGGACACGGGCGATGACGTGGACGAATTGGAAGCACAGCCGTTTACGTGGACCCTCACAGAGGACAACCTCGTGCAAATCCACATCATGACCAACGGCACGAATGTCCCTAAAAGCTACACCGTTACCAAGCTGACCGCTTCCACGCTGTCATACCATGACGACTACAACAAGTCCTACACTTTCAGCAAAGTCAACTAAGACAGTAAAAAAATTGTGTCCTGTTACCGAAATTCCAAGAGATGAAACGAACTTTAAAAATTATAGGATTGTCGGTCAGCGCAATAGTAGCGCTCATCGTAATCATCGCTTTAATCGCATCCTGGTTGGTGTTCACCCCGACTAAGCTGACGCCCATAGTCCGCAGTCAGCTGGGCAAGTATCTGACATGCCGCTCCGACATCGGGACGGTCGATTTGAGCTTGTTCCGCTCGTTCCCCAACGCGGGGCTGAAAATCAATAACATGTTGTTAATCAACCCGATGGAAGGGGCAATGTCCGACACGCTGCTCTGCGTGGAAGAATGTCATGTAGAGCTCAACCTGCTGGCGCTACTCAAAAACAGGGAAGTGATTGTCAACGAGTTCCACCTGCGCAACGGCGTGGCCAACATCTATACCGACCGCGCCGGACATTCCAACTACATGGTCTTCAACACCGACACCACCACCTCTGTAACAGAAGATGACGGAGAGGGATTTACCATCGACCGCTTCGACATAAAAGGGCTGTCGGTTACCAATGTGCGGCTGAGCTATGACGACCTTCAGGCAGGCATGAGAGCTGCCGCACAACTGTCGGCTCTTGAGATAGAGGCCGAACTCGACGGCGACAAACTTGACGGCGACTGCCAGCTGCATACCCGCGAACTGCTCTTTGCCATGACCGATTCCGTGCCGATGCTGGTGCGCCTCAACAAGGCTGACGCCGAATTTAAAGGCGCCATACAGTCCAACGACCTCGTCTCCGGTCTGCTTGATGCAACCCTGCGCGGCGTCACTTTCAGGTACGATAATGTAGCTTATGTGGATTCCGCACTCGTGGAAGCTCATCTGCCCCTGAACCTGTCTGTCAAGCAACAAAGTATTGATTTACAGGATGCTTCCATAGCGCTTGCTAAACATCTGCTTAAAGTGGCCGGACATGTCGGCGTCGATTCCGGCAGCATAAACCTCGACTTGACCGCCATCGCCGACCGCTGGGACATTGCTAAGGCGCTGACCCTGGTTCCCGCACCATACCGCTCCGCACTCGACGGTATTACGGCGGCAGGGGCGCTCTCATTCACCG
The DNA here is from genome assembly GCA_031272965.1 of Bacteroidales bacterium. GTDB lineage: Bacteria > Bacteroidota > Bacteroidia > Bacteroidales > Prolixibacteraceae > JAISSS01. The sequence continues at coordinate 7,865 of JAISSS010000079.1, forward strand.
GTTCCGTAGCGGGAGTGTATAACGATTCCGTAATGCCGGTTGTCAAAATGTCTGCCCGCTGTACCGGCGCAGAAGTTACAGCCAAAGAATACTGGCCCTATCCGGTTACCGCGCTCGATGCCGATATTAGCGCCGACATCGACCTGAATGCCAAATCCAACCTGCTGATTAACAGTCTTAAAGCCAAGACCGCCAATAATACGCTTGAATGTTCCGGCGCAGTGGGCGACCTGCTGAACAGGCAAAATTGTGAACTTTCGTTCAAAACAGGCCTCACTCTATCCGAACTGCAATCGGTATTGCCTGCCGAGCTTAAAGTAAGCGGGAAAGTGCAGGGTAGCGGCAACGCGAAATTCTCTGTGGACCAGCTCGTTAACATGGCGCTCGACAAGCTCGGCGTCAACGGGCTATTCGCAGTTTCCGACCTTGATATTACCTATTCCGACAGCATGCGTGTACGCGCCAAAACCGCCGATGTGGAGCTGAAAATGCCCGGCGCGTCCGGCCAAAAGCTGTTCCGCGAACTGCTGTCTGCAAAGATAAAAAGCCCGTCGCTGGGCTTCGATATGACCGGCCTGCTGACCGCCGGAAGCAATGCCCTCGACGCCACTATCGGGCTCTCTAATGTGCTGGATACCACCAAGTTCATGTCGCTATACTGCGACTTTACTGCAACGTCTTTCGACGTGAAAATGGATTCCATTTCGGCACAGGCAGTCGCCCCGACAGGCAACTTCACGCTGCTGCCAGCCGTGAAGAATCCCAAAAACATGGCGTTCCGGTACAGCCTGAAAAGCGACAGCCTTTACGCCAATATGGGCAAGGACTTCACTTTCAGCTCGTCAGTAATTGACGTTCAGGAAGGCCGTGCCGAATACGACAACACTACGGACGACCTGCTGCTACAGTGGTCGCCCGCGTTCAACGCCATCATGCGGCGCGGCTACATATCGCTGACCGGACTGCCCGACCCGTTGCGTATTCCGGTTGCCAACCTGATATTCACCCCCGACAGCATGAACCTGAAAAAAACCGTATTCAGACTGGGAAATTCCGAATTTGAGCTGTCGGGCGTGGCCTCAAACATCCAGAACTATATAGCCAACAAAGGCCTGCTGACTGCCGAATTTGACTTCGTCTCGAACAATACCGACGTCTATCAACTGATGGACTACTTTAACGGGTTCGGTAGCGACAGCTTGGCTGTGGAAACAGAAACGGCAACTGCCAAGACCGACACCGCCGATTCCGGACCGTTTATGGTGCCGCTCGGATTGGATGTGCGGCTGCACACCACTATCAAGAAAGCCACCGTCGGCAAAACCGTCATTCAGGATGTCGGCGGACACCTGACCGTTAACGACGGCACATTAGTACTGCAGGAAATGGGCTTTACCAGCAATGCCGCACGAATGTTGCTCTCAGCAGTGTATCAGTCGCCACGCCCCAATCACCTCTTTACCAGTGTGGACTTCCACCTGCTCGACGTCAATATCGCCGAGCTCATCAACATCATTCCATACGTTGACACTATCGTGCCGATGCTCAAATCTTTCGACGGGAAAGGAGAGTTCCATTTTGCTGTTGAAACGAACTTAAATTCAAAATACGAGCTAAAAATGTCCACTCTGCGCGGGGCCGCCGCATTCGATGGCCAAAACCTGACCCTCAAACGCACCTCCGAGTTCAACAAAATCGCCGAAAAACTCATGTACGGCAATAAGGACAAGCTCGTGGTGGACAGCATCGACGTGGAAATGACCATCTTCCGCGACGAAGTTGACCTCTATCCGTTCCTGCTGTCTATGGGCAACTATAAGGCCGTTATCGGCGGACGGCACAACATCGACAAGAATCTCACCTACGATTACCATATATCGCTCACCGACAGCCCTCTACCGATGCGGTTGGGCGTCGATGTCTTCGATAAGGGCAAGGGCTTTGAAGTGAAACTTGCATCGTGCAAATATGCAGCGCTCTATCGCCCCAAAAAGCAGGGCGCTGTGGAGAAACAAACTCTCGAATTTAAGAAGCTCATCCTCGAATCACTCCGCTCTACTGTCCGCGAAGACGATGCACAGCTGATTATTAAACCGCAGAGGGATTGAGGGATTGAGGGATTGAGGGATTGAGGGATTGAGGGATTGAGGGATTGAAGATGCACAATGCAAAAATCCCGATAATCATAAAAAAAAATCAAGGTTCAGATAATTACGGTTCAGGCAAATTCACGGGATTTGTCCTGAACCGTTTAAAAATGTCTGATATTTATACCCCTCTTCCGATGGTTTTAATTTGGAATCCGATAGCTGACAGCTCGCTGGTATTGAGGATATTTCGTCCATCGAAGAGGAAAGCAGGTTTAAGCATTGAATCGTAGATGCGTTTCCAGTCGTATGTTTTAAACTCGTCCCATTCGGTCAGCACGGCGATGGCGTGTGCGTTTTCCGTAGCCTGATATGGGCATCGGCGCACTTTCAGCAGGGCCGTGTCAACCGGAATACCGTAGGCATTGCTAACATACTCTATGTCCTTAAATATCTGTTCTTCAGTAACTTTAGGGTCATACACTTCGAGTATTGCTTTATCCTGTAGCAGTTCGTAGGCCACATAAATAGCGGGCGATTCGCGGGTGTCGTTAGTGTCTTTTTTGAAAGCCCATCCCAGCATTGCGATTTTTTTGCCGGAGACTGTATTAAACAGGCGGTCAATAATTTGTGCAGCGAAGCGGTTTTTCTGGTAATCGTTCATAATGATTACCTGTTCCCAATAGTCGGCCACCACGGGCAGGTTGAAGTGTCGGCAGAGATAGACCAGATTGAGGATGTCTTTTTGGAAACAGCTGCCGCCGAAGCCCACGGAGGCTTTGAGGAACTTTGAGCCTATGCGGGAATCAGCGCCGATAGCACGGGCGATTTCGTCAACGTTGGCGCCGGTTTGTTCGCAGAGGGCCGATATGGCATTGATGCTGGAAATTCGCTGTGCGAGGAAGGCATTTGCGGTGAGCTTCGACAGCTCGCTGCTCCAGACGTTGGTATGGAGTATTCGCTGGCGGGGCACCCAATGAGCATATATGGCCGTCAGCTCTTCGATAGCGGCCTGGCCGGAGGGGGTTGTGGAGCCGCCGATGAGTACGCGGTCGGGGTTGTAGAGGTCGGCAATGGCAGTGCCTTCGGCGAGAAATTCGGGGTTAGAGAGCACCTCAAAGCGGCATTTATGGCCGTTATTATCAAGGATGGTCTTGATAGATTCGGCCGTGCGCACGGGCAGGGTTGATTTTTCGACCACTATTTTGTCGCTTTCGGCTACGGCCGCGATTTGTCGGGCGCACAGCTCGACGTATTTCAGGTCAGCAGCTTTCCCTTTGCCCACGCCGTAGTCTTTGGTAGGGGTGTTTACCGAAATAAAAATCATTTGTGCATTACGTATGTTCTCTTCAATGTCAGTGGAGAAGAAGAGGTTACGTCCGCGGGCCTCTGCCACGACCTCTTTCAGGCCGGGTTCATACACGGGCAGGCCGTCTAAGTCGGCGCTGTTCCATGCGGCGATACGTGCGGGGTTCACATCGACCACAGTAACTCGGATTTCGGGGCATTTTTGGGCAATGACCGCCATTGTAGGGCCACCGACATAGCCCGCTCCTATGCAGCAAATTGATTTTATCATCTTTTGTTATTGTTAATTTTGGGTGCAAGTTACACATTTTTTGCGCACCTGCAGGGAAAAAAATCATTGCGTGGAACTACCGCCTGATTTTTTACTTTATCTTTACATTTTATTTAAATAGATGTACGAAAATCATTCCGGAAAGAGAAAAGACACTGACCTTATATTCGGATTCCGGGCAGTTGCCGAGGCTGTCCTTTCGGGTAAAGATATTGACAAAGTGCTGCTAAAACGCGGGCTGAGCGGCGATTTGTATCATGAGACATTTGAGTTGCTGCGGCAATACGAGATTCCGGTCCAGTTTGTGCCGATAGAGAAAATCAACAGCATCACGCGGAAGAATCATCAAGGTATTGTGGCGTGGACATCGCCGGTAACGTTCTATGACATAGAGAATTACCTGCCGCAATTATATGAACAGGGTCGTATGCCGCTGTTATTGGCGCTCGACGGGATAACCGATGTGCGCAATTTTGGCGCCATAATCCGTACGGCCGCGTGTACGGGCGTCGATGCGGCGCTGATTCCTGACCGGGGCGCCGCACGGGTCAATGCTGACGCGGTAAAGACGTCTGCCGGGGGACTGCTTACCGTACCGATTTGCCGCACTGCCGACATGAAAAAAAGCCTGCTGTTTCTGCAACAGTCGGGCATACGCCTGATTGCGGCCACCGAGAAGGCCGACAAAAGCTATATTAAGGCCGATTTTTCCGGCCCCGCGGCCATCATTATGGGCGCCGAAGATACCGGCATCAGCGCGCCACTGCTCAAGATGGCTGACGAGCAGGTTGCCATCCCCGTATTCGGCCCTGTACAATCGCTGAACGTGTCGGTAGCCGCCGGCTTGCTCATGTATGAGGCAGTACGCCAGCGCGACATACCCCGTTAATATTTTACGAATTTCACATAGTCGAACAGTGCATAATGCACCTGCGTCGCGGCGTGGTCGCCAATAAAGTTAAGGTTCTCAATACTGCAAAATATTTTGAACGCATGTTCTATTCCAAACTCCAACTGCTGCTCATGTATTACCACCCCGTCAACGAGCCATTTGACGGAATACCTGTCATTAACCACGTGCAGGTCAATAACTAATATGTGCCACATATTGCTCTTTATCAGGGTGATTTTCTGCGTCCACGGATTATCCTGGCAGGTGGTATAACAGAGCAGCTCGTCCGCTTTTGCGCCGGATGCGGCTCTGCTCTTGGCCGTCCCGGAGCCGATTTCAAAATCGAGCTCATGTGTGTCGTCCTGATACAGGAATCCGGCAACCAGGGCGCGGTCATTGAGTCCCATCGCAGGGAGAAAGACGCGCCATTCATAGCGTCCGGCGGCATACTCTTCGGGCATATAGACCTTCTTGCGCTCGGCGGTACCGGCATTAGTCCAGATTTTCAGGGCCTTCCCGTCGTCGCAGTCAGCATTGTCAACAATTTCGGATTGAACAACATCAACGTCTGGCCCCTGATTGCCATTATGCCATCCCTTTTTGTCGGCGAAGTTCCACACGAGAGCATTTTCAGACGGTTTGGCCGACTCCGGAACCTGCGAATCGCCGCCATCTGTTCCGGCATCATCAAGCGTATCAACGGCAGCTTCCAACGATTCCTCCTCATGACTTGGGGAAGAATCGCTGCCTCTGCATGCAGTTACGAACATACATGCAGCAATAATAATGAACACATATTTATAATTCATACAACCGATCATTTTGATATACAATAACAACCACGCTGCAAAGATACGAATAATTTGAGATTATGCACAAACAAATGAGATACAATATTTTGAAAATCTAATTTTTATTCAAGAGTAATAATTTTCTTAACAATCTCACTTTCTGCATCCCTCGCGATGATTACGTCGAAGACGCCCGGTTCATACACGAACTTCAAATCCCTGTTCCACAGTCCGAAACTGCGGTAGGGCAGTGTCAGTTCTACCTGGCGGCTCTCGCCCGGCTCAAGGGTAACGCGCTTGAAGGC
>JAISSS010000041.1 GCA_031272965.1 Bacteroidales bacterium
TGATAACAGAGCTGAAATATTCAGCCGAGACGCCTTCTGAGAGCTTACTTGAAGCAGCGATGACACAGATACGCGACCGTCGCTACTACGAGAGATATCTTGGCGTCGCCGACAAGCCGATACTGCTGCTTGCCCTCGCCTACTGCGGCGCCGAAAAAACAATGGTTTGCAGGATGGAAGAGATAAGAAATTAGTTGTTAGAATTAATATAATATAATATGAATAAATTTGAATTGAAATTATGTGTAATTGCTGTACTGCTACTGAATACAGTACAGGCAGTAACGGGGCAAATCAGGATAACCCATGGCCCCTATTTACAGAACGTAAGCGAAACGGAGGCCACAATTGTATGGCTGACCGATAAGAACGCCGTATCATGGGTGGAGCTTGCCCCTAACAATAACTTGCCGTTCTATAACGCGGAACGTCCCCGTTTTTTCGCATCCAAAATCGGCATCAAAACAGAAGCCAAAATCCACGTAGTTACAATCCGGCACTTGGAACCGGGCACAAAATATCGCTACCGCGTATATTCGCAGGAGGTGCTAAAGCATGACGGATGGCATGTGTATTATGGCGATATTGCCGCCACTGACGTCTTCTCCAAAAGCCCGCTAACATTCGTTACCAACAACCACAGTAAGCCTGAAACGACTTTCACCGTGGTCAACGATATACACGGCAAAAACGACGTCCTTGAACAGTTGATTATCAAAGCCGAGCCCAAAAAGAACGATATGATTATCTTCAACGGCGATATGGCGACAATCATCAACTCCGAAGAGGATATTTTCGCCGGATTTATGGATAAAAGTATAGAACTGTTTGCTAAAGAAACGCCTCTCTATTATGCCCGTGGCAATCACGAAACGCGGGGCAGCTTTGCCGCAGTATTTAAGGACTACTTCCCGCAAGGGCAGCAGGGGTTGTATTTCATGTTCAGACAGGGGCCGGTGTGCTTCATCGTCCTCGACAGCGGCGAAGACAAACCCGATTCGGACCTCGAATACAGCGGTATTGTTGACTACGACACCTATCGCGATGATGAAGCCTTATGGCTGCGCGAAGCCGTCAAAAGCAGGGATTTTATCGAAGCCCCTTTCAAAGTTGCCGTGTGTCACATGCCGCCCGCCAACGACTGGCACGGAGAGAAAGAAGTGCTGCAGAAATTTGTCCCCATTCTCAACGAGGCCAAAATTGACGTCATGCTGTGCGGACATCTGCACCGGCACATCAAACGTCCGCCCACAGAGTTGATAAAATTCCCCGTGATAGTCAATTCCAACACCAATCTGCTGCGGGCTAAAGCTACCATAACCGAGCTGTCGATTGAAGTTATTGCCACAGATGGCAGCAAGGTGGATTCTTTCGTGCTGAAGAAGTAGCACAATAATTAGACGCTACGGCGCAACATGTTAAACAGTTTACCCTGCTTAACAGTTCACGCCGCAGCGTCGTATATGTCGTGATGCAGAGAGCTATTTCTTTGTGAGAGTTCCTAGAATGGAGCGAACCAGCGTTCCGGCCACTTTGGTGGTCAGTTGACGGGTGGCCGAACGTCCCACTTGTTTAAGCAGGTCGCCAAAGATGCCATCGCCCTGCGCCTTGCGTTGACGTTGCTGAGCCCGTTCCAGCTTTTCTTTTTCCAACTGGGCTTTCAGTTCTTCTTTCTGCTGTTTTACGCGGTTTTTTTCTTCTTCGGCCTTGCGGCGTTCATCATCGGCAAGCTCCTGCTTTTTAGACAGGATTTCAAAGGCCGATTCGCGGTCAATAAGTTTCTCATATATTCCGTAAACGAAAGATTGTTTGATTATTTGAGCGCGTTCTTCCGGGGTTATTGGGCCTATTTGTCCCTGCGGGGGCAGAATGTAGGCCCGTTCCACCATTTTTGGGGCGCCCTTCTCGTCGAGGAACGACACGAGCGCCTCTCCCGTATTGAGCTCGGTGATGGCCGTTGCGGTGTCATATTTGGGATTTGCGCGGAACGACTGGGCGGCTACTTTCACTGCTTTCTGGTCGTTGGGGGTATATGCCCGCAGGGCATGCTGTACGCGGTTGCCGAGCTGTCCCAATATCACCGGCGGGATGTCGGCGGGATTCTGGGTGCAGAAATATATTCCCACGCCTTTGGAGCGTATAAGCCGCACAATTTGTTCCACTTTTTCGAGCAGCACTTTGGGCATGTCGTTGAAGAGCATGTGCGCCTCGTCGAAGAAGAAAATCAGCCTGGGCTTGTCAGGGTCGCCGATTTCGGGCAGGTCGTTGAAGAGCGTTGACAGCAGGAAGAGCAGGAACGATGTATAAACGCGGGGCGAATGCATCAGCTTGTCGGCGGCAAGGACGTTCACCACGCCTTTACCGCGGCTGGTTTGCAGGAAGTCTTCCACATTGAGCGCCGGTTCGCCGAAGAAGTGTTCAGCGCCTTCGGCTTCGAGGCGGACGAGGCTGCGCTGTATGGCGCCGATGCTGGCCGCCGCGATGTTGCCGTATTTAGTGATATATTCTTCGCGGTTATTGCCCACAAATTCCACAATTTTCTGCAGGTCTTTCAGGTCGAGTAGCAGCAGGTTGTTGTCGTCAGCAATTTTAAAAATCAGCGTCAACACGGCCCCCTGTGTTTCGTTGAGTTCGAGCAGGCGTTCGAGCAGCATCGGCCCGATGTCGGAAACGGTGGTGCGCAACGGATGCCCCTGTTCGCCGAAGACATCCCAGAACTGTACGGGGAATGACTGATAGTTAAAGCCCTTGTCGAGCAGTCCGTATGAGGCTACCCGCTCTGTAACACTCTCTTTGTTGCCGCCGCTTTTGGCGATGCCTGACAGGTCGCCTTTCATGTCGGCCACAAATACGGGCACCCCCATCTGGCTGAACGTTTCCGACAGCGTCTGCAGGGTAACGGTTTTGCCGGTTCCGGTGGCGCCGGTTACTAATCCGTGCCGGTTCATCATGCGGGGGATGAAGCCAATTTCACCGTCCGGCGATATGGCGACGACCGGTTCGTTTTCTAAAGTAAGCATAAAAGTTCTTTTTTGAGGTTATATGTTATCGTTTCACCCGTGCATTTCCCTGCCAGATGCTCCACACCTGCTCTTCGTCAGCGGGTTGGGCATAGTCGGTCAGGAACGTGGTGGCTAATGCCCCTGTTGCCCAGCCGAACTGTGGCCATTTGGAGGGTTCCCATCCCTTGAGGATGGCATACAGCAGGCCGCCGACGAAGCCGTCGCCCCCACCGATGCGGTCGAGTACGGTGATTCGGCGAGGCTCAATGACGTGCCATTCGCTGTCTGCCAGCATTATGGCGCCCCACAGGTGCTCATTAGCGCTGACCACCTGCCGCAGGGTAGTGGCAAATACCGATGCATTGGGGTATGCTTTTTTGACATTTGCTATCAGGGTCTTAAAACCGTCGATGTTGGCTTCTATGTTCTGTCCTCCGGCTTCCGGCCCCTCAATGCCGAGGCACTGCTGGAAGTCTTCCTCATTGCCGATGAGGATGTCCGATACGGAGGCTATTTCGGCGAAAGTACGGCTAAGCTCGGCTTTGCGGCCTTTCCAGAACGAGGCACGATAGTTGAGGTCAAATGCTATACGGGTTCCGTATTTCCTGGCCGTGCGGGCAATTTCGAGGCAAAAGTTACTGGTGTCGGGCGACAGTGCGCCAACCAGCCCCGACAGGTGTACAATTTGTACACCTTCCTGTCCGAATATACGCTCAAGGTCGAAGTCGCACACGTTCAACGTGCGGCCCACCTCGCCGGCGCGGTCGTTCTGGACGCGCGGCCCGCGGGAACCGTAGCCGCTGTCGGCGATGTTAAACTGGTGCCGGTAGCCCCAAGGCCCGCCCTGCTCCACTTCCGGCCCCTCATAGTCCATATTGCGGCTGCGCAGATTGCTCTTGATGAACTGCGCAACAGGACTGCCTTTCACGAAAGCGGTCAATACTTTTACAGGCATCCCCAAAAAGGCGGCGATGCTGGCCACATTAGTCTCGGCGCTGGTCGCCTGCATCTCAAACAGGCTGCTGCTGTGCACCGGCTGGCCATTTACCGGCGTTATCCTAACGCCCATGCTGGTCGGTACCAGCAAGGCATATCTACAATTGCTCTTTAATTCCACTTTATATTAAGTTATGAGTTGCAAAGTATATGTTCAATTACGGTGCAAAGATAACGCTTTTTTATTACAATGAGCCAAATTTATGAGCGGGTAACCTGAAAGCCATGTTCAGAGAGGCTCATGTCCACAAAGCGGGCGCCATTATTTGGGGGCGCTTGGCGGAGGTCAGTGCGGATGCGGCCGGCGGCCTCCGGATTCTTGGCCATAATGAGCAGGTACCCGCCCCCGCCGGCGCCGAGCAGCTTCCATGCGGCTGCATACGGCGCGATACGGCGGATGATTGCATCCACTTCCGGCGGATTCGTACCGGCATCAAGCCGACAGTTCAGCATCCATGAATGGCGAATCTTTTCACACAAAAGTTCATAATTATGACTTTGTACAGCTTCCATCGTGCGCTCGGCATGAGTACGCATCTCACGCAGTATGTCGAGATGTCGGCTGCTGTTGAGGAACATGCCCCGCACAATCTCGGTAAGGATGTTCTTGGCCACCCGCGTAATGCCTGTATAATACAGCAGCATGGAATTTTTTGTTTCCGGCTGGCGAAAGAGGAAGTCAGGTAGCCAGCGTATTACCGGCGACTGCACGATTACAGGGGCTGTTTCCATACATTTTATGCCCGACATGAGGCCGCCAAACTGGTCCTGCCATCCGCCACCGGTGGTGAGCAACTGCTCTAAGGCCAGCGTCCTGTTCCCTATTTCCGCCTTGTCCCAGTTGAGGGAGGCGAAGTCAGAGAGGGCGCCCAGTATTGTCGCGGCCAATATGGAGCTGGTGCCGAGACCGGAGCCTTTGGGGACTGCGGCCAACAGCGTGATTTCGAAGCCGCCGCCGAAGTCTGTCAACTGGGCTTCGAGGGTGCGGTAGCTGGCGCTGCAAAATTCGGGACAGAAGCCGCACAGCATCAGCGCCGCCTTCGGGATGGCAAAAGCCGAGCCAACCTTGCTGACCGCCGTGAGCTCTTCAAAGGTGAACAGCTCTTCGCTCTCGCCTAAATCGATGGAACGCAGCACGATAGAGGGCTTTTGGGTGGGCCGGATGAACGTCTGCAACGGCGGTTGCCCATTGAGCTCTACGGCGACATTGACCACGCGCCCACCTTCAATCATGCAGTATGGGGGAGTATCTGTCCATCCGCCGGCGAGGTCGAGGCGCACGGGGCTGCGTCCCCACACTATCTGGTCACTGTAAACGTTGCGACGCGGCAACACCGGCACGGCACGAAATGCGTCGAGAATGGTCTCCCGCAATATCGCAAAGGCCCGACGCTCATGTTCAGGCTTCTCAATATGGCGATAGTGCATTACCCGTGCGGCGAACATGCAATTATGCACTGTTAATATCGGATTGAACTCGTCCGGCGCCAATGCGGGCGGCGTCGCCAAAGGCCATTCTCCGGCCGCACGGTCAAGGTCGAGCTGATAGAACACGCTGTTGCGGTAGTTCTCTGCCAGCTTGACCAGCGAATCCTGTCGGAACAGCCTGCGTTGCCGGTCAAGCGCCAGCACATCGGCACGACTGCTAAGCTCTGCGGCCGACATTCGCGGCGTCGCCTCCCATTTATGCCGCATAAATCCGGCGGAGTTTAAGATTCCGGCTATCCACAGTGGCGCGTCATCGGGCGTGTTGAGCAGCGGAAACAGCGGCGTCTGCTGTATGTCGGCCGGTTCCGGCAATGGCAGACCGGTTTGTTCATACCATCCGGTCAGAGACCGGCCAAGCCATTTTGTGCCTGCATCGTCAGTGCGTCCGCTGAACGTGTCGTCGAAACCGTAGAGCCGCAGGCACCACTTGTCTTCTACCGGCGCCATATCGATACACACGCCTGCGGGCAAGTCGAGCGTCCAGCTGTTTTGTGGGACGCCGGTGATAATATGGCGTTCATGCAGGGTCCAGCTGGCTGGCACACAGGCATTTTCGAGCCATATTTGGCGGTTCTTTTCGGTAAAGGTGATGCCGGTATGGGCGTTCTGTACGAAGATGGAAGGATGCGGCTTGACCTTGCGGCTCCATATATTGCGCTGGTCAAGTACGCGGTTCTGAATTTGCAGGGCCGAGTGGAGCATGTCGGCGCCGGTTCCGAAGTGATAAAATTCGCCGCCGTCAAGCGCCACGATTTTCACCCGCAGCGCTTTGATTTCGGGGTCGTCGGCGACAGGATTTTTCCCCATAGCAGGGCCGAACGTCCCGTAGAGGTCATAATTGTCGGGGATATTATTTTTGAACTTTTGTTCATTAAAGCCACAGCGGTTCATCAACACTGATACGGCACGGCTGCTCAGCAACCATATACCGATGTCCATCAAGAAGTAGTAGTCGGGTGCCAGTTCCCTGATTTGGCTGCCGGAGGGTTTTTGCAGCATGAATTCCAGTTCCGCGAGTTGACGGCGGTCGCAGAAGAACACGCCATGATTGCAGGCCTGTTCGGGGCTTATCCACAGCCCGAAGCATACCACGTCGGCGTCGGGGATGGAAGGGATGCTGTCGGCAGTGATGAGCACGTCGCCACTGGCCACCAGCGTTTGCATGCTGGATGGAGCGGCCTCTAAGATGCGGCGATAGAGCGGCGTCTGGATGTCGAGCAGAGTTTGGTCGAGATACTGGCCGCGTTGCCAGCGGAACACGGGCACCGGCGTCAGGATTTTCCCTAACGGGGCATACGCCGGAAGCCGCCGACTTTGCCCGCCTGCATGAATGAGCATCCGCGATTCGCACGACAGCCACTCTTCAAATGGCACGGTAGCTTGCCCGCCACCACATCCATGACACCACGCACGGTAGAGCAGCCACGCGGTGCCCCCGCCAGAACCGACGCGGGCGTCATCAGGGTCGCAATCTGCAAGCCACTCTTCGGGCGACGCCCCCGTCAACTGATGAAAGGTCCCCGTCAGGGACCTCGGAACTGAAAGCAAATACTTCATAAATTACCGTTTTTTTGCCTCTTCATAATTTTCATGCAAAGATAGCTGTTTTTTTACAATACCCAAAAAATCATTTTAACTGAGCGCTGTTCACGGTAACGATATATTCATTATTTTTGTGCCGCATAAGTACAACAGATGTTTGAGAAGATAATAGTATTGGAAGGGGTTGACCCGCTGGAATTTTACGGAGTAAACAACACGAAGATAGAACTTATAAAGGTGTTCTTTCCGAAGTTGAAGATAGTTGCCCGCGACACGCAGATTTTTGTTCAGGGAGACGAGAAAGACAGCGCCAGTTTTGAGCAGAAGCTGCAACTGTTGCTTGAGCATTATGAGCAGTTCAATATTTTGCCGGAAGCGATAATACGGCAGGTGATGAACAGCGAATCAGGGGCGGCGGATGTGCTCGGCCTCGATGCTGATATATTGCTGCACGGCAACAACGGCAAGGCTGTACGTGCCCGCACACCGAACCAGCGCCTGCTGGTGGAGGCCAGCCGCAATTCCGACCTCGTCTTTGCGACAGGCCCCGCCGGAACCGGCAAAACATATACCGCAATTGCCATCGCCGTTAAAGCCCTGAAGAATCGGCAAATCCGCCGGATAATCCTGAGTCGCCCCGCCGTGGAAGCCGGAGAGCGCCTCGGATTCCTGCCTGGCGACCTCAAGGAAAAAATCGACCCCTACCTGCAACCCCTCTACGACGCGCTGCTCGACATGATTCCCGTGCGCAAGCTCGAAGAATTTATGAAAGACGGCGTCATCCAGATTGCCCCCTTAGCGTTCATGCGCGGCCGCACTCTCAGCGACGCCTTCGTAATCCTCGACGAGGCCCAGAACACTACCACTAACCAGCTGAAGATGTTCCTCACCCGCATGGGCATGAACGCCAAGTTCATCATCACCGGCGACCAGACCCAGATAGACCTGCCCGCGGCCAGCCAGTCGGGACTGTTGCAAGCCGAAAAAATACTCGCCGGAATTGAGGGAATATCATTCGTGCGTTTCAATTCGTGCGATATTGTGCGGCACCGCTTAGTGCGCAGCATCGTCGAGGCCTACGAAAAAGCGGCGGCAACAGCGCAGAACCTCACAGAACATCACACCCCCCCACAGCCCGGCAGCGCTCCGGCTAAACATTAAAGCGGAAGTGCATTATGTCGCCATCGGTTACGACGTAGTCTTTACCTTCGATGTCTATTTTTCCGGCTTCCCGACAGGCCTGTTCGGAACCAAGCGCTATATAATCCTGATATTTAATGACTTCGGCGCGTATGAAGCCCTTCTCGAAATCGGAATGGATAATTCCGGCAGCCTGCGGAGCTTTTGCGCCTCGCCGGTATGTCCAGGCCTTCACCTCTTTGGGGCCGGCAGTGAAATATGTCTCCAGTTGCAGCAGGCTGTAGGCCGAATGGATAAGTTTGTTGACCCCCGATTCGTCTAATCCGAGGTCGGCGAGGAATAGCTGTCGTTCTTCGGGGTCGTCGAGTTCGGCGATTTCTGCTTCGGTGGCGGCGGCAATGACCAAGAGTTCGGCGGTTTCGGTGGCGATAGCACGGCGCACCTGCTCCACGTAGTGGTTCCCGTCAGGCAATGCGGCCTCGTCAACGTTGCACACATAGAGAATGGGTTTGTTGGTGAGCAGTTGGAGTTCGGCGGCCATTTTGCGGTCTGTTTCTTCGACCTCCACTGTCCGTGCCGATTTTCCCTGCAGAAGGGTCTCTTTGTAGGCTGTCAGCAGGCGCATGAGGCGTTTTGCCTCGGGGTCGTTGCCTGCTTTGGCCTGCTTTTCGGTCTTGGCAAGGCGGCTCTCAACGGTTTCCAGGTCTTTGAGTTGCAGCTCTATATCAATGGTTTCCTTATCGCGGACAGGGTCAACAGTTGTGTCCACATGCGTAACATTTCCGTCATCGAAGCAGCGCAGCACATGGATGATGGCATCGGTTTCGCGGATATGTCCGAGGAACTTGTTGCCCAGTCCTTCGCCTTTGCTGGCGCCGCGTACCAATCCCGCGATGTCGGCGATTTCTACCGTAGCAGGCGCCACCCGGGCCGGGTTCACCAATGCTGCCAGCCGGTTTAGCCGCTCGTCAGGCACGGTTATCATCCCGATGTTCGGCTCAATAGTACAAAACGGGAAGTTTGCTGCCTGCGCTTTCGCATTCGACAGGCAATTAAACAAGGTGGACTTGCCCACATTCGGCAGTCCTACAATACCACATTTTAAAGTCATGCTTGAATCTTAAAGAAAAATAAAGTGCAAAATTAAACCTTTTCTGCTATCTTTGTTCCAATTATGGAGATGAATCTGAAACAAGTTAATATTGAGTTGTAATGACAGACGAAAAACAATTGTTAAGCGAGTTGCGCGACGGGCGCCTGAAAGAGAAGGCTTTTGGGAAGCTTGTAGCCGCCTATAAGCAACAATTGTACTGGCAGATTCGCCGTATCGTGCTCGACCATGATGACGCTGACGACGTGTTACAGAACGCTTTCATCAAGATATGGAAGAATATAGATTCATTTCGGGAAGAGTCGAGCCTCTACACGTGGCTCTATCGGGTTACGACCAACGAGGCGCTCAGCTTCATGAAGCAAAAGCGTCGACAGTTGACCACACGCATCGAAGACGAGCGCGACAGCGACTACCTGCTGAACTCGCTGCATGCTGACCCCTATTTCGAGGGCGACGAGGTGCAGCTCAAGTTGCAGGAAGCAATAGCGCTGTTGCCCGAAAAACAGCGCCTCGTGTTCAATATGCGGTATTTTGAGAACATAAAATACGACGACATGGAACAGATTCTGGGGACTTCTACCGGCGCCCTGAAAGCCTCGTTCCATCATGCGGTGAAAAAAATAGAAGATTATTTTAATACCACCGATTAAACCTTTATAAATTACAAATGTCTATACGTTAAAAATAATTAAAATGAGAGAAGAAGACAATGAATTGAAATTTTCGAGAGCAAATCCGTTCCGGGTGCCGGACGGCTACTTTGAATCCCTCGATGCCCGCATCCTGGCGCGGATTACCGCCGCCGAAACGCCCCGTAAGGTCCGCATATACAGGATTCTGCGCCCGATAATAGGCTTAGCTGCCTGCTTTGCCATATCCTTCCTGATACTCTACTTCCCCGGCAAGCAAATCGGGAAGTCCGTCAGCATCTC
Organism: Bacteroidales bacterium; assembly: GCA_031272965.1. Lineage (GTDB taxonomy): Bacteria > Bacteroidota > Bacteroidia > Bacteroidales > Prolixibacteraceae > JAISSS01. Next base: position 10,215 of record JAISSS010000041.1, read on the forward strand.
CGCTGACATCCGCTCGGAACGTACCGACGAGGTGATTAACTACCCGTTCTTAGACGACAACACTTTCTTTAACGCCCTGAATACAGAACAGGACTCGCCTGCTTCCGACGAGATGATGAAAGTAATGGTTACGTATGTGGCCGATTACGACCTGGTTTACAGAATGAAATAGAAATAACCGTAAGATTAACATGAAAAGAATTTTAACAGTTGCTTTTTTCCTCGCCGCTTTCACTGCTGTGGCACAGCCCCCAAAAGACAAGAACGGCGCAGATTTCGAGAAATACAAGGCCCAAAAAGTCTCGTTCATGACCGAACGCCTCGAATTGTCGCCAAAAGAAGCCCAGCAATTCTGGCCCCTCTATAACGAGCTGGATACCAAACGAAGCGAGATTCACCACAAGCTCTTTGAGATGGAACAGAAGCTTAAGGAGCAGGACAAAACCCTCAAGGAGCAGGACGCCCTCGATTATATCCGCCAAACTACAGAGCTGTTTCAGCAGGATGTTAACCTGCGCAAAGAGTATAACGAGAAGTTCAGGAAAGTGCTGCCTGCCCGAAAAGTGGCCTTCATAGGCATCGTGGAAAACGAGTTCCGCTTCAAGATGATTCGGGAATTTCGCGACCGCGAAGACGGCCCCCGCAAATCCGGCGACGACAAGAAATGAACGTCGCCTTACCGGCTTAATGCCAACCCCGCCCACACTGCCGCCAGCCCCGTGAGGACGCTGCCGACAGTGTAAAGCGCCGCCGTGAACCAGTGGCCCCCCTCAAGTAGCGCCACATTTTCGGCGGCAAACGTGGAAAATGTGGTATAACCTCCACAAAAACCCGTAACGAACAATGCCCGCAGCTGGCTGTGCCCGGCATGGCGCTCCAAAACGCCCACAAGCAGGCCTATCACCAAACAGCCGACTATATTGACCGCAAAAGTCCCCCACGGATACACCGCCCTGAACTGTCGCGCAACCCATGCGGCCATAAGCCATCGGCAAATGCTGCCCGCCCCACCGCCTAATCCTACAAGTAACAGTGTCCGCATATATCAATAAATATCATTCTGTTCCAGCGCCTCACGCAGAGCAACAGCCATTTTTTGAGCAGTGGCGTCACCCGACTGGTACAGGGTCTCTAAAAATAGGAGGCACTTATTATGCAGTCTTTCGTTGCGTTCCGCCAATAGAACTATGGTGCGATAAAACACGTCAGACAGTGCAGACGCCTTAGCCAATGGCGGTAACACCTCAAAGAAGGCCTCAAACATCTCGTCAATAGCCGTCTCGTCGGTCATGGCCAATCGCCCCAGCAACTGCAGTCCCGTATAATGCTGTGCCCAGCTCTTCCCGCAGCAGTATTGCAGGGCCTTTGCGAAAGCCGTCTTGCTGTATATGAAAAGGTTAGCCACTGCCTGCTCAATCATTTCAACAGTGGTGCAACTTTTTGTCCAATAGTCCATCTGTTCTTCCGACAGCAAGGCCGGTTCGTCGAGCAGTGTGGCCAGAATCATGGTTTCGCGCCATTGCTTGTTCCACAGTTTCAGGGCCAGCAGGTGATTACGCTCGTATGCGGAGGCGATTTTTCGCAGTTCCGTCACCGACACGCCCCAATTGACTCTGTATTTTGCGCCGTGTGCAGCCATGGCGCCTGCCGCAACGCCGTTCTTTGAGTGCGGTATTTGCGCCAGTATGCCGCGGAATATCCGGTCAACATCCTGATTATCGAGGATTATGTCAGACATCAAGTGCGCTTTCGTGTTTGGTCAGCAAAGAGACAGCTATTAACACGGCGCCCGCCAATGGCAGCGCAATAATGATGGGGTCAACGAGCATCCAGGGGAACTGTTCCACTAAGACGTCGCGTCCGAAGAGGGCTTTGCATATTCCCAGCGGGGCAGATTCGCTGCCGTGCATGAAGACGAGCATGAACAGGCTGGCGACGATTCCGGTGGCGATGCTCCATTTCACGGCAGTGGCGGTGGTGCGGGGCCAGAACAGTCCACCGATGTAAGCGGGCAGGAACGCTGCCGCGCATACGCCGAAGAATATCGCCGTACCGCGTGCCACGATGCCGCCGGGCAACTTGTAGCCGATAACCATGCTCACCACAATGCCGAATATCACCGCCAACCGCGTGATAACCATCCCATTCGTTCTGGTCTTGGGAAACAGCGTACCCAGCAGGTCATGTCCCAGCGCACTGCCCATAGTATGGAACTGCGAACTTAGCGTTGACATGGCCGCCGACAGCAGGGCCAGCATGAACAGATATACAAACCACGCAGGCATCGCGCTGTTGAGGAACAGCGGGATGATGCGGTCAACATTGCCTCCGGCTGCCTCTATTGCCAACTGGCCGGTTTGACGGTGGAAGAACACATTCGACAGGGCGCCCGCCGTATAGATGAAGCCGGTAACGACCAGAATGAAGATTCCCCCCACCAATACTGCACGGTTCAGTTCGCGACCGCTTTTCACGGTCATGAAGCGCACCACTAATTGCGGCTGCGCCAGCGCTCCGATGCCTACGCCGAGTATGATGCCGGTGGTTAACGTCCACCACCATTCTGAGCCCCACGCCGGATAGGATGTCCAGCCCTGGTGCCCTTTCATGCGCAGCCCTTCCGGCACTAATTCGGCCATGTTCTCCAATGCCTGATGTGCCCCCATAACGCCGCCGAGTTTCACGTAGGTCATCACTAAGATGAACAGCATACACAGGAACATGATGCCCCCCTGCAGCGCGTCAATATACATCATCCCTTTGAGACCGCCTGCGATGACGTAGGCCGCAATGATGACGGTGAAAAATGTGAGGGCTACATTGAAGTCTATGGCGAAGATGCTCTCAATGAAGCGTGCCCCGCCTATCAGCACTACTGCCGCATAAAGGGGCATTGCGATGAAGATTACCGCCGCGATGAACGTCTGGATGCCCCGTGAGCCGAAGCGTTTGCCCATAAATTCGGGGAACGTATGGGCGTTGAGGCGGCGTCCGAGGCGGCGGGTGCGGCGTCCGAAGACGATAAAGGCAATAAATATCCCAAAGAGGATGTTTAAGAAGGTCAGCCATATAAGCCCCATGCCATACACGGCCGCCACGCCGCCGAAGCCCACAATGGCAGAGGTGGAGATGAAGGCCGCCCCATACGAGATGGCCATAATAAAGGGGTGAGTGGTGCGTCCGCCCAGCAGATAGTCTTCGCTGGTCTTGGTCTGTCGGAAGCCCACATAGCCCAGATAGGCGGTCAGCAACAAATATATGACCACCACAAGTCCGAGTGTGAATGTGTTCATGTGTTACAGATTTTCGTTCAGTTGGGTTTCGGCGCTGTCCCAGTTATCGTCGGCCGCCGAATCGTCGTCTTTGTTCCATTTCTTCGCGCCATACCAGACGCATAACAATACGCTCAGTACTGCCAGCAGATAGCCGAGCCATATACCGCAGGAATTTATTCCAAACATAAGTTCAATTTTTATAAATGATGTTGTCTTCCACAGGATTCAGTCCCTGCGCTTTGATGAGGGGCAGGGCAGCGTCGTAGTCGTCAACGTCGGCGATGAGATATGCCTGGGCATTATCGCCGCGCGCCAATTGGCCGTAAGCATTGATGATATTGACGCCAGCCTGACCTATTTTCAGTAGCAGTTCGTCGAGGCCGCCGGGGCGGTCTTCCATCTCAAAGACGAAGATTCGTCGCAGAGCGGCCGACAGCCCCGCATTTTTCAGGGCTGTTTGCGCCTGTTCGGGGTTGTCAACCAACAGATGCAGAACGCCCCATCCATTGGCGGTATGCGTCAGCGAGATGGCGCGGATATTTATCCCGCTGTCCCGAAGAACCCGCGTTACACGGCCAAAATGCCCCATCTTGTTCTCCAAAAAGATTGAAACGTGTACCATTTAAAAGTTTTTTTAATTATTTTCCGACAAAAGTAGAAAAAAGAACAATACAATGAGTATTTTTTTTTTTTCTTCCCCATCTGAGGTCATGCCGACAAGTTTACACTCCGCTGTAAGCGCTGAAGCCCCCGTCAACGGGAATTACGATGCCGGTGATGAACGCGGCGACGTCCGAAAGCAGGAAGAGGGTCGCGCCCTGCAGGTCCTGCGGCTCGCCAAATTTGCCCATCGGGGTGTTGGAAACTATTTTGTTGCCACGGGGTGAATAGCCGCCGGTTTCTTTGTCCAATACGAGGAAGCGGTTCTGGTCGGTGATGAAGAAGCCCGGGGCAATGGCATTGACACGGATGCCTGTCTTGGCAAAATGTACGGCTAACCATTGGGTGAAGTTGTTAATGGCCGCTTTGGCGCCTGAATAGGCCGGAATTTTTGTCAGCGGGCGGTAGGAATTCATGGACGAGATGTTCACAATAGCACCTTTTTTGCGGTCCAGCATGTCGCGGGTCAGTATCATGCTGGGCAGCACTGTTCCCTTGAAGTTCAGGGCAAATACTTTGTCGAATCCGGCAGGGTCGAGGCCGAAGAAGGTGTCTTCCGGCGCGGCCACATTGCTCTCGTCAATCTGCTCGACTTTGGTGGTCGCCAGCGGGCTGTTGCCTCCGGCGCCATTAATGAGCAGGGATATGGGGCCGAGTTTGGCGTTGATTTCCGACTTGGCTGCTTCGAGCGCCTCACGGTCCAGCACGTTGCCATACACACCGATGACTGTGGCGCCATAATCATTGGCAATCTCGGACGCCACTTTCTCGGCCTTCTCCTTATCAATGTCGAGCAGCGCTATCTTCACGCCGACAGAGGCTAATCCTTCGGCCAGCGCACGGCATATCACCCCCGAACCGCCGGTAATTACACATACCTTTCCGGCAAGGTCTTTAAAACTAATTGATTCCATATTGAATATTCAGAATAAATTTCTCACAAAAATACATTTTTTCGGGATACGGCGCCCAAAAAAATTACATTAAAAGGATTTCAGTTATCATAGCCCTGCACCAAAATCATTCCACTTTGTAGGTCAGCAGGGCGCCGTTTGAGCCGGTGATGAGGCATTGAGGGGCGCCGTCGCTCAGCCCGCCGATTGCAAACGGGGTATCGCCCGACAGCGGGAAGCCGCGATGTACCGCTCCTTTTTCATTGAGCAGATATATCTGGCGCTTGTCGCCGCACACTACACCGATTTCCTGCTCGCCCGATTTCAGGGTATAGACCGTCGGCTTTTCGGTGATAGCTGAATTAAACGTGTGTTCAAATTGTTTCTTACCCTGCGCATCAAACAGCCACAATTTGCGGTCAACTGCCACGATATAGAGCAGCCGCTGGCCGAAAATGGCGGCTACAAACCAGTGCGGTCTGGCAGGAACGCCAAGCTCAAGCGCAGTGTGCTGTCCATCGAAGTGGGTGATATTGACCACGCCCTTGTTGTCGGTAGTTACCATACCCGGTGCGGCCACCGTGGTAAGGTACAGGCTGTTACCCGAATGGGCGAAGGGTTTCGTGTCGGCGCGGGAATTTCCCTGCCGGTCAAGAATCCATGTCCGGTTTTCATCGGCGAATACGATGTAATCTTTGCGGTCGAGGCTGATATGGCGGACAGGATTGCTCACCGTTCCTGTCTTGCCGCTGAATTTCCAGCCGGAGACGGGGGCGCCGCTGCGGTCGTAGGAATATATTTTATGGTCGGCGCAGGCTACGAAGAATCGGTAGTCGCGCTTCCGTTCATAGTCGAACACGGCCACGCCGTTAGTGGCCGGAGCTTTGAGCTTTATGGGGAACGGTTTCACGGGGGCGCCATTGCGGTCGATGAGCAGTATGTAGTCGCTGGTATTGCAGAGGAACTGCAGTTTGCCATTCCGCAGGAAGTCTATTTGATGCACGGCGCCCATGAGCTTGCCGGGCAGCTTGATTTTCCAGCGCAATGCACCGTCTCTGCCTGCCAGATAGAGCTGATTCTGCGTGTCCTGTAGCAGTATTTCGCGGTTAGCCTTGTCGTTATGATTGACCACAATCTGCGGGCAGATGGCCAGCGGTGCATCCGGCTTGAACTGCCACAATGCGGCAGTAGCTTCTTCCTGCGGCTCGGAGGCCATCCGAACATACATGTTGTTCAACGCGCCCCCTTCGGCGCCGGAAAACTGCCACCCGAACCCGTAGAATTGGCGGGCAACATCCTCATGATTCTTGATGGCCTCGGCAAGCGACGCATCTAAGAAGCGGTCCACTAATGGCAACATATTCCGCAGGTTCAGGAAAAAAAAGAACGATGACTTTGACAGCATTTGTTTGTTAAACTGCTGAAAGTTGCCGCTTTTGTTCAGCGTTCTGCCGGTAATGACCTCGTCAAGATATTGCTTCACATCGTCGGGGCGGTCTCCAAAAATCATATAGCGGTCGTAAAAGCACACATAATTTCCCTGCACAGAGGCGAATGTTTTTCCGGCCAGCAAAGCGGGGAATCCCGCAAAGGGGAAGCGGTGAATGACATACGGCTTGCCGTGCAGGGTCAGTTCATAGCGGGCGCTGTCTTTCGACCATTTATTCTGAAAAGCGCGTAGCTGTTGCAGCTTGCTCTTGTCGGCGGTTAGCGATTTCTCGGTTGCCGCAAGATATTTTTCGGTTGCTGTGATGAAAAGCGTTTCGGTGGTCTTGCGGTCGGTTATTTCGGCCACAAACAGCCGGTTCGCTGTCGGTTCGCTGTGTGAAGTCATGCCCATAATCAGCGCATAATTTTTCCCCGCGACGTCATTAAACAGCGTCATCACAGGCTTGGGGAAGAACCTGTCAATGCTTTTGAGGGCGGCTTCACGCTCGTAGAAGGCGCCTGAATGTTTTTTCAGGAATCCGGCATAGTCGCTCTGAAAAGCCGCGAAATCGGAAATACAAAAACCTGCAAAGCCCAATGCTGTAGCAGGAACGGCCGCATCGAGCGTGAACTTTTCGGGGGTTTGCTGCGCAAAGCTCTGCACAAAGGAGTTGTCGCCGACCCCATCCTGACTGAAGCCGGCCATGAATATTTCCTCCTCTTTCAGCGTGAAATCCAGCTCCGTGCGATTGGCAAACTGCTCGACCGCGGGCAGGAAGGTGCGGATTTCGGACGCCATAATTTTATTGAACAATGGTTCAATATGTTCGTGCTGGATAAAAACATTCATATCAGAACTGCTACTGATTGTGCGATACAGTTTCATAAATTGCCCGTCATCGAGCAGGCTGCTGGCAGTGAGCTGTCGCAGTGATTCTTCTACGGACAGCAAGTGGTCGCCGATGATGAACATGCCATTATGTATGGCATAATACAGCGTTTGATGGCCATTCCATGTGCAAATTTCCGCATCGTTATAGCTTTTTCGGGAAATTTTTGCGCCTTTCTGCAGGGCGAGTTTTTCGATGATTTCCGGCATGGCGGCCTGCTCTTTCCGGTTGTGGAAGCTGAATGACATCAAACAGCAGGGTTCTTTTCCGACAAAGGTGATGGCGGCGAGCAGCTCGCGGTTTCCCACGATGTCTTCGAAGGCCTTCTCGCGTCGCAGGATGGCCGCTAAGCTGTCGAGGGATGGCCAGAGGCTTCCGGCGTCCGCCAGTTTGCGGATGCCGTCGAACAGCGGCCCCTTCTGCGTTTTGCGCAGAAAAGCCTCGATGTCGGTAATATCAATGACTAATGGCGTGTGCAGCGGAACAGCTTTGAATGCCGAGTTCTCGGAGAACTCCTCATTATGCTGCCGCAACAACAACATCGCCGTCAATGCGCCCGCAATAACAACCACTGCAATACTGCTCCACAAAATTATCTTTCTCATAAACAATCAGTACAATTTTCGTATCGGCTGCAAAGGTACAACTTTTTTCGGCTTGACGGGCAATTAGGGATGATATAGTACGGTTCTTCCGCTGTTGATATGTCCAAATGCGGCGGTATATCGGAATTTATTGTATCTTTGCAGCATAATATTTTAATGATGAATGTAAGTTACAGAACTGTTTTGGCTGTGTTGATGTCGGCCTTTCTAATCTCGATTGCAGGATGCCGACACGAAGAACCGGCGGAATGTCCCGACTGTCACCGCTACAGGATTATTCCGCAGCCGGTTACTATTGCGTATTCACACTGGCAGATAGACATCTCCGGCGGCCTCTATGTGGCCACAAACATGCGGGCTTTCGACTTTGAACAGCAGTGGCTCACCGAACAGTTACAGAGCCTGAAAATTCATGATACTGCCAAAGCCGCTGTACCGGTTTCGCTGTCGCTGACGGCAAGCAGTACGAACAGAGAGAGCTATGAGCTGGAAATTTCACGGAAGGGCATACACATTAGCGGGCCAACGCAGGCAGGGGTGTTTTTCGGGATTCAAACTCTGCTGCAAATTCTTGAGCAGGCGGCCGACAGCGCGGCGACGAAACTTACATGTATGACAGTCAAGGATTTTCCGCGTTTCGGCTATCGGGGGATGTTGCTTGACGTGAGCCGTCATTTTTTCGGTGTCGAATTTGTGCGCAAATATATCGATCTGTTAGCCATGCACAAGATGAACACCTTTCACTGGCATCTTACGGATGACCAGGGATGGCGGCTCGAAATCCGCAAATATCCACAGCTGACCGATGTCGGGGCATGGCGGGCTGACTATGAGAACCTTGCCTGGACGGAGCGGCCTTTCGCATATCCGGGTGCCTCAGGACGCTATGGCGGCTTCTATACGCAGGCGCAGGTGCGCGACATCGTGGCCTATGCCGCAGAACGGGGCATCACCGTTATCCCCGAAATAGAGATGCCAGGCCATTCGGCGGCCACCCTCGCCGCATATCCCTTCCTCGCCTGCCACCCTGCCCCGCGTCCGACGCCGTCCGGCGCCCGCATGGACGCCAGTATCCTCTGTGCCGGAAAAGATTCTACACTGCAGTTCTGTAAGGACGTCCTCACGGAAGTGATGGAACTCTTCCCCTCAAGATATATACACATCGGCGGCGACGAGGCGCCCCGTCATGAATGGAGCTCGTGCCCGCACTGCCGTGCACGGATGGATTCGCTGGAGATGAATGATGAATCCGAATTGCAGAGATGGTTTACCGCACAAATCGCCGACTTCCTCTCTAATAATGGTCGTCAGCTTACCGGATGGGATGAAATCATCGAAGGCGGCTTGCCGACCGATGCGGTGGTCATGTCATGGCACGACGACGAGGGGGGCATTGACGCTGCCCGGCAGGGACATGACGTGATTATGAGCTCCACCGATTACTGCTATTTCGACTATCCTTTCTCCGTTACAGGCATCGAAAAAGTGTATCTCTACGACCCTGTACCGCCTTCCGTTCCCGACAGCATAGCCGCGCACATACTCGGCGCACAGGGCAATGTATGGACGGAATATATCACTGACGCCTCGACGGTAGAATACATGATTTTGCCGCGTATGACCGCCCTCTGCGAAGTGCTGTGGTCGCCCCGCGAAGCGCGAAATTATGCCGACTTTACAGCCCGTCTGGAACCCTTCCTGAAGAGGTGCGAGCAACGTGGCTATTCATTCTGTGTGCCGCAACCCGACGCATTGGACAACATCATATACTTTATTGACAGCATCAGGGTAGAGCTCTCAAACCCGTGGCCCTTTGCGCAGATACGTTATACCTGCGATGGCAGCGAGCCGGATTTGCGGTCATCATTATATGAACAAAAGTTCTTTATAAAGGAAGAATGTACCCTTAATGCCGCCGTATTTTTCGGGGACTATCGCAGCGCTGTACGGACGCTGCAATATCGTTTTGCGGTGCCGGTAAGCGCCTACAGGGTTGATTCTGCGCGGCTTGCGCCCGGCCTGACATGTCGCTATTACGAGGTGAAGCTCGCCGCGGCGGGCGAAATCAAGAAATATAAACCCCTGCGGACATATATACAGCCACAAATAGGGTTGCCCGAATCGCAGCCCGATGAAGGCTTTGCTATTGAGCTAAGCGGGTACATACATGTGCCGGCTGGCGCTGTTTATTCCGTGCGGATGACCTCTGATGATGGCAGCCTCTTCTATCTCGGCGAGAACCTCGCGCTGGCCCATGACGGGCTGCACGGCGCCTCCGCAGTTTACGGCCAAATAGCCCTTGAACGGGGCTACTATCCCATTTATATAGGCTATTTCGATGCGGGCGGCGATGCCGCGCTGTCGCTACAGTTCCACACCGGCGATGGCCGCTGGCATGACATCCCCGCAGAATACCTATGGCACAAACCGGAAAGGTACTAATGAACTCACAGCCCCCTGTTAATCTGCTAAAAATAAGGGAATAAGGGCGAGCTATATGCCAAACCTACTACTAAGGGCGCCCCTGTGCAATTACAGCTCGCGTAAATCAAGGTTGAATTTTTGCTTGAGCAGGTTCACGGCGGGGTTCTTGTTGCCCATTTCGGCGAGCTTTTCGGAGGCGGTGAGGAAGCGTTGCTCACTGGGGGTATCAGTTTGGGATACTTCCGTGATGATGTCTATCAGGCTGTTATTCAGCTCGCTGCACAGCCAGTTCACAAACGTCTGTTTAATTTTGGCAAATTCCTGACTTTGCAGGTTGCTTTCGGTTTTCAATAAGAACGTATGTTCATTAACCTGTTCGGGGGGATGCGAAAGGGTAACTTTTAATACGGGGCTGTCCAAGTTGCCGACATACTGCTGCCATTTGGCGTCGAACTGCTCTTTGGTGAACGGCGTATTGGTGGCGGCGACGTGCCGGATGGCCGGGGCAGGCTCATTGGCTCTATTGCTGCTGCGGGCGCCTTTAATTGATGTGGTGAGCAGGCTCCGTTGATAGACCTTCCTGTCGGTAGCGGCCGCTGATGCAGCCGTGGTGGCTGATGTAACCGGCGCGGCGGGCGGCGCAGGCGCAACAGGGGGCTGCTGTTCAGGCGGCTTGGGCGTTTGTCCGCCGGAAACGGACGGACTGAGTACGGCTGAAAATATCGGGGCAAGCCGTCCCGTAAAGCCCGCTATTTCGTCATCAGTTTTTTTTTTAGCAGTTGAGCCATGCGAATCAGGGCTAACTCAACTAAGAGGCGCTTATTTTGGCTGGCCTTATATTGAAGGTCAACTTCGGTGCCTATTTTTAAGGCTTCCACTAAGAACCATGCCTCGCAGTTGGCCGCCTGCGCGGTATATTTATTGCGTATTTCTCCATCCACTTCGAGCAGCTGTGCGGTGATGGCGTCCTTGCACACGAGCAGGTCGCGCATGTGACTGTTCAATCCGGTGATGAAATGCAGCCCCTCAAAGCCGTGATTGAGAATATCATTATAGGTCAGCAGCAGTCCCGAAATATCGTCCTGCAGGAACATGTCAACTATCTTGAAATAATAGTCATAGTCTAAGACATTGAGGTTGGCGATGACGTCTTTGTAGGTGATATTCTTGCCGGTGAAGCTGACAATCTGGTCGAAGATGGAGAGGGCGTCGCGCATTGCGCCGTCGGCTTTTTGGGCGATGACGGCGAGGGCCTGCGGCTCGGCGGTGATGCCTTCTTCCTGTGCCACATGTGTCAAATGGGCTACCGTGTCGGCAATAGTGATGCGGTTGAAGTCATACGTCTGGCAGCGCGACAGGATGGTGGGCAATATTTTGTGCTTTTCGGTGGTGGCTAAGATGAAGATGGCATGAGTAGGCGGTTCTTCCAACGTCTTGAGGAAGGCATTAAAGGCCTGTTGGGAGAGCATGTGCACCTCGTCAATGATATAGACTTTATAGTGGCTGTTCTGCGGGGGCACCTGCACTTTGGCTATCAGGTCGCGGATGTCTTCCACCGAGTTGTTGGAGGCGGCGTCCATCTCGAAGATGCTTAGCGAGCGGTCGCCGGAGAAGGAGCGGCAACTTTCGCACTCGTTACACGGCTCGCCGTCCGGGGTACGGTGTTCGCAGTTTATCGCTTTGGCAAAGATGCGGGCGCAAGTGGTCTTCCCCACTCCGCGCGGGCCGCAGAACAGATAGGCATGGGTCATCTGCCGGTTAGCGATAGCGTTCTTCAAGGTGGCAGCAACAGCGCTCTGCCCAATGACGGTCTCAAATGTGGCCGGACGGTACTTGCGGGCCGATACTACAAAACCTTTTTCTTTTTCCTTGGTGTTTTCCATTAAGAATTGCGAAATTTGCGCCAAAGGTACGATTTTTTTGGTTACCTGCCGTGAAAAAAGTGTATTTTTGCACCGAATTTTAAAAAAGAAAATTTTCAGATGAAAAGATTAATTACTACGATGTTACTGACAGGGTCAGTAACGGTCAATGTGTTCGCAGGCGGACTGCTCACCAACACTAACCAGCACATCCGCTTTCTGCGTAATCCGGCGCGCGATGCTTCACTGCAAATCGATGCGGTTTATTCCAATCCTGCCGGCTTAAGTTTCCTCGCAGACGGATGGCAGGCCTCGTTCAACTGGCAGGCGGCGTTCCAGGACAGGAACATCTCCACTACTTTCGCGCCCTTCGCAGGGTTTGGCGGCAACGCCACGAAGGAATTTGAAGGCAAGGCCAAATCGCTGTTCATCCCCAGCGCTTTCGTGGTTTACAAGCACGACAAGTGGGCGTTCAGCGGCAGCATCGCCATAACCGGCGGCGGGGGGAAGGCCAAATATGATAACGGACTCGGTTCCTTCGAATCGCAGGCCGCTATTATGCCTGCTACTCTCACTACGGCAATGCAGGCGGTGAATCCCGCATTCCCGGCGATTACGCAGTATTCTATTGAGAGCAATTTCACCGGCTCGCAGGTTACTGTGGGCGGCCAGCTCGGCGCATCATACCGCATCTGCGACAACCTGTCGACATTCGCGGGACTGCGCCTCAGCTATGTGTCAAACACCTATGAAGGCTATCTGGGCAACCTGCAGGCCAACATTATGGGGACAATGCAAAGCGTGAGAACCTTTTTGGAGTCGGTGAACCCGACCTTTGCAGCGCTGGCTGCCGACCGCTCCCTTGACGTGGAACAGACCGGCACAGGAATCGCCCCGCTCCTCGGGGTGGACTACAAGTGCGGAAAATTTAACATTGGCCTCAAATACGAGTTCAAAACCGACATCACGCTGGAGAACAAGTCTGCCGTCAACACATCCGGCATCACGGCCTACGATGACGGCGCCAAAACTCCCGGCGACATTCCTGCATTGCTTACCGGCGGCGTGTCATACGCCGTATGCGACAAGGTTACTGTATCGGCGGGCTATCACCAGTTCTTCGACAAGGATGCCGACATGGCCGGCGACAAGCAAAAAGCGCTCAGTCACGGCACGAGCGAAATCCTCGCAGGCGTGGAATGGAACGTTACCCAGAAGCTGCAGCTGAGCGCGGGGGCACAACGCTCCGACTACGGCATCCGCGACAACTACCTGAGTGATGTGAGCTTTAACATGGATTCATGGTCTGTGGGCTTCGGCTTCGGCTATGATATTAACAGCCACTTCACCGTAAATGCAGGCTGTCTGCTGACCAACTATGAGGACTATACCAAAACCACCACTGTATCCACGCTTGCTTATACGGATATCTACAGCCGCACAAGCAAGGCCTTCGGGATAGGTATTGATTACAAATTTTAAGTTAACTGAGGATAGAAAATGACTGACAAGAGGCATCACCATCATTCACGGCGGGCTGAATTTTCGAGCAAGTTCGGCGTCATCATGGCGGCGGCGGGCTCGGCTGTGGGCTTAGGAAACATCTGGAAATTCCCCTACATTACCGGCGTGTATGGCGGCGCTGCCTTTTTGTTCGTCTATTTAGCGTTCATCGCGGCTATCGGGGTTCCGGTGATGCTCTCGGAGTTCATCATCGGGCGGGGCGCCCGTCGCAACCCCTTCGGGGCGTTCCGCAAGCTGGCGCCCAATTCGCTGTGGCCCTTTGCGGGCATGATGGGCATCGGCGCCGCCTTCATGATACTGTCCTACTATGGCGTGGTGGCCGGATGGAGTCTGGAATACATCGTCCGCTCGCTCACTGACGGCTTCTCCGGCAAATCGGCCGATGAACTTGCGGCCGATTTCACCACTTTCGTGGAATCGCCCGTGGAGCCGGTGATTTATCAGCTGCTGTTTATGTTCATGACCGGCCTTATAGTATTTGCGGGGGTGAAAAACGGCATCGAAAAAGGCTCAAAAATTATGATGCCCTTATTGATATTTATCGTCATAATATTGGGCATACGTTCAATAACATTACCCGGCGCAGGCGACGGCCTGAAGTTCTTCTTTAAGCCCGACTTTTCCCGGCTTACATGGGAAGGGGTACTGGCGGCGCTGGGACATGCGTTCTTTTCGCTCAGTCTGGGCATGGGGACGCTCATCACCTACGGTTCATATATCAGCGCCGACACGAGCCTGCCGCGCTCGGCGGTGCAGGTATCCGGCCTGGACACGCTCATTTCGATTCTGGCAGGCTTGGTAATTTTCCCCGCCGTATTTGCCTACGGCATTGAGCCGGGCAGCGGGCCGGGATTAGTGTTCATCACCCTGCCGAATGTGTTTGTGCAGATGCCCGGCGGATATGTCTTTGCCATCCTGTTCTTTGTGCTGCTCACCTTAGCCGCATTAACGTCGGCAATCTCAATCCTCGAAGTGGTAGTGGTTTATTTCCATGAAGAGCTGAAGATACGCCGCAAAGTAGCTACCGTTCTTGCCACGGTCGTTACCGGTCTGCTGGGGGTGATATGCTCGCTGTCGATGGGCATAAATAAAGGCCAGACATTCTTCGGCCTGAACTTTTTCGACCTGATGGACTGGATTTCGGCATACCTTTTGCTGCCATTGGGGGGGCTGCTAATCACACTCTTTGTAGGATGGCGCCTCGGCCGCCGCCTCGTACATGCGGAAATCTCCAAAGGCGGACATCTGTCGCCCGCGATGCTGACAGTATTTATGGCGCTGATAAAAATCATCGCCCCGATAGCTATCGCCATCGTGTTCTTCAAAGGGATAAACCTGCTTTGACCGTGCCCGATGAAACGCCTCCGATTACGCCGTATATGGTTCGCTTATTTCGTCATGAACAGGCGCGAGAGACGCGGAGTGACAGCGCTGCTCGTCGTCCTGCTTTTGCTGCTTGCGGCTAACCGGCTGATATACAAATTTGAGAGGTCGCAGGAGGCTGTTTCCGGACGTTTTGAGCGTATGCTTGCCGAACTCGATGCTCTACAGGAGGCGTCCGCCGCGAAGACGTCGGCATTGAAACTCTTCCCTTTCGACCCCAACACTATTGATTCGCTCGCGCTCGACAGCCTCGCATTGCCGACATATGTGAAGCGCAACCTGCTGCATTACCGCATCGCAGGCGGGCACTTCCGGCGCAGCTCGGACTTCCGCAGGCTCTACGGTATCAACGATTCCATTTTCGCGGCGCTCAGCCCGTATCTGCATATTCAGGCGGCAGCAACCGCCCCCGTACCAATCCGCACATCGAGCTATCCGGTGAACAGCCGCATTGCCCCGCCCGCATACACCGCACCGCCGCCGCCTGATACCCCTGCGCCATACATCGTTCCAAAGCCTGCACAACCCACCGCCGACCTGACACTGGAACTTAACAGCGCCACCGCTGCCGAGTTGGAACAGCTGCCCGCCATCGGCGAAACGCTCGCGCAACGCATCGTGAAATTCCGCGCATTGATGGGAGGATTCCATTCCACAGAACAGCTGGTCGAGGTCTATGGCATAACCGCCGAAACAGTTGCCGCCATCGCCCCCAGCCTGACCGTTGACCCGACCCTGCTGCGCCGCATAGACCTGAACTTCGCCTCCCGCAGCGAGCTGAGCCAGCACCCCTGCATCGGCCGAAACAATGCCCAAAAAATAATATCCTACAGAGACAGGAACGGCTTTATAGAATCCCCCGAACAACTGCTCACCGATTCGGTACTGCCATCCGCCGACTGCAAAAAAATACTGCCATATCTTATCGTGAAATAAACTATTGTAAAAAACATACCATGAAAATAGCATTAGCACAGTTGAACTGTCATATCGGCAATTTTGAGACCACCGCCCGGAAGATTATCGCGGCCATAAAGCAGGCACATCATGCAGGCGCCGAGTTGGCGGTGTTCTCCGAGCTGGCCGTTACCGGCTACTATCCGGCCGACTTGTTGGAGCAGGAAGCCTTTATACGGCAGGCGGAGGCTACCATACAGCGCATCGCCGAACACTGCGTCGGCATTGCCGCCATCGTCGGGGCACCAACTGTCAACCCGGACGAGCGCGGCAAACGGCTCTTCAACTCGGCCTGCTTCCTCTGTGACGGACGGGTTACAGCCATCCGCCACAAATCGCTGCTGCCAACTTACGACGTGTTCGACGAATACCGCCACTTCGAACCGAACACCGAATTTCAACTCGTTGAATATAACGGGCTGAAATTAGCATTGACCATCTGTGAAGACCTGTGGGATGACCAGCCCGTATCCAACCGTTTTGCCAAAGCGAAGCTCTATCGCACCTCGCCGATGGCTGAACTGAGCAAATTAAGCCCCGATTTGGTCATTAACCTGTCGGCCTCGCCCTTCTCCTACAATCAGGAGCACTGGCGCAAGCACGTTCTCGTTACACAGGCCAAAGAATACGGGCTACCGATAGTGTATGTCAACCAGACCGGCGCCCATACCGAGCTCGTGTTTGACGGCGGCTCCTGCTATGTGGCTGCCGACGGCTCTATTCCGGTGGAACTTGCCTATTTTGTGGAGGATTTTCGCGTAATTGATACGGAGCATATTGTCGTGTCGCATCCGCCGAAACAGGAACGTATCGCGAAGATTCACAGCGCCCTGTTGCTGGGCATCCGCGACTACTTCGGCAAGATGGGCTTCAGCGACGCCATATTGGGACTGTCGGGCGGTATCGATTCGGCAGTAGTATGTGCGCTGGCGGTAGAGGCCTTGGGCGCCGACCACGTGCGCGGCCTGCTCATGCCCTCGAAGTTCTCCTCCGACCACAGCATCGCTGATGCCGTAAAATTGGCCGAAAATCTCGGCATACGCTATGACATCGTCAAAATACATGATGCCGTGGACACCTTCGGCAGTGATTTAAAGCCATTGTTTGAAAATCGTCCGCCCGACATAACCGAAGAAAATATCCAGGCCCGCACACGGGGCATCCTGTTGATGGCAATGTCTAACAAATTCGGAAACCTGCTGCTAAACACCACTAATAAAAGCGAATGTGCCGTCGGCTATGGAACCCTCTATGGCGACCTCAACGGCAGCCTCTCCGTTATCGGCGACGTCTATAAAACCGACGTCTATCAGCTGGCGGAATACATTAACCGCAATGGCGCGGTGATTCCGCAAAACAGCATCAGCAAGCCGCCTTCCGCCGAGCTGCGACCCGACCAGAAAGATTCCGATTCGCTGCCCGACTATCCAACCCTCGATGCAATACTGTTCCGATATATTGAGCAAAACCAGTCGGCAGAAGAAATCATCGCCGCCGGATTCCTGCGTGAAACAGTGATAAAAACTATACATTTGGTCAATAAATACGAATTTAAGCGCTTCCAGACGCCCCCCATTCTGCGGGTCAGTTCCAAAGCCTTCGGTTTTGGCCGCCGTATGCCGTTAGTGGCAAAATATTCGGTGTGAAAAATGACTGCCGAAACGAGCTTTTTATATGATTGCCGTGATTTTCGTACCTCCCCCCGGACCCTCTCCAAAGGCGAGAGGGACGTATGCACGGCCATTGTATGGACGCCCGGCCGTGCGTCTCTATAACCACCCCGTCATTGCGGGCCTGACCCGCAAGGGGTGCCCCTTACCCGTCATTGCGGCCTGACCCGCAAGGGGTGCCCCTTACCCGTCATTGCGGGCTTGACCCGCAATCCCCCTTGTCTGAACCCGGTTTCATCTGATTTTATGATTGCCGTGATTTTTTATTCCCTTATTGTGTAAAGCGCCCTTAGTAGCCGGAATTGCCATCCAACATCCCTTATTCCCTTATTCCCTTATTCCCT
>JAISSS010000117.1 GCA_031272965.1 Bacteroidales bacterium
GCGAGTTTGCACGACGCACCGTAGAACTCTTCACCGCTATCTATCGCTCTACACGCGACAACAAGCCCGTCCGCTTCCCTCTCGCCCCTGAAAATCAAAGCGATATGGACGGACGAAAATGATGAGCGATGCCAGTTATGGCATATAGCTACTATAGCACCGCTCATCCTGCGCCCTTATGTCCGAATAGGGAAAATGAAGGCGGCTCATTCAGTCAATTTCTGCACGAGGTGTGGCAAGATTGTCCATATTGCATTTTCTGTTTGGGCAGTAAACAGGTTGCCGTCGGCCACTGATTTTTCGTCGGTGGCGACCGCACTTTTCAGCGCCGCTTTCACATACGGATGTTGCGCCACCCGTTTGCCCGCCGCAATGCCTGCAATGTCGAACATCAATGCCCCAACGCAATGTCCGGCAATGAGCTTGTTGTGGGCTCCGAATGTGGCGAGTGCAGCAAGCATAGCCTGATTATATGGCTTGTCCGCGTTCTCCGCAAATACGGGCATCGCATCGCCACAGGCAAATACCACCGCATCAAATTCGCTCTCACGAAGGTTTACTACCACATCGTCGGTCAACAAACTGACCCCTGAATTGGTACGCACACTCGTTGTGTCGGCAACAGCAAAAGTGGTAAATGGAATACGGTTCTCAAAAAACGCTTCCAAATATTGAAACAATCCAGCCCCGTTAACGGGATTTACTACTAATACAGCTACTTTTTTCGTCATAAATAAAAAATAAATTAAGTTAATAATATTCGTGTGCAAAAATAAATTGATTTTATTTTTTGCAATACAAATATACCGAATACAGTTGTAAAAAACAAGAAACTGCGCAACAGGGGACGTATTGCGGGGGCGGAATGCGGGAAAAATAATATTGGCGGTTGGGGAATTTGTTGTATCTTTGCGATGCTTTTGCGGCACTAAACGCCTGTAAAGATGACAATATTAATAATTAAGTTATTGATAATCAATAAGTTTATGTTTTCATTCAGATATGGCAGATAACAGTTTACTGGAAAAATATTCCATTGTACGCCACCGCTTTGAGGAGGTCTCACAGCAAATTACCGACCCTGCAGTGTTATCGGACATGAAGCGCTATGTTAAGCTGAATCAGGAATACCGTCGGCTTGAGGCGCTGGTTGCGGCTTTTCGCGACTACAGGAACATGCTCGACAATATCGAATCAGGACGGCAGTTGCTGGCCGAAGAAAGCGACCCCGAACTGTGCGAAATGGCTCAGCAAGAAATCGAACAGTGCGAGTCAACGCTACCGGGCTATGAAAAAACGATAAAATTATTGTTAGTTCCCGCGGCCCCCGAAGACGCCAAGAATGCCATTCTGGAAATCCGCGCAGGCACCGGCGGCAATGAGGCGGCGCTCTTTGCAGGCGACCTCTTTCAGATGTATTCCAAATTCTGTGAGCGACACGGCTGGCGCATGGACGTTACCCATGTCAGCACTAACGATATAGGCGGCTACAAGGAAATTATTGCCAAAGTAACCGGAGATTCTGTCTATGGCATCCTCAAATATGAATCGGGCGTACACCGCGTACAGCGCGTCCCCCAGACCGAAGCACAGGGGCGAATCCACACCTCGGCGGCAACAGTGGCCGTACTGCCCGAAGCCGAAGAGTTTGATGTGGAACTGAAAATGAGTGACATCAGAAAAGACACTTATTGCTCGTCAGGCCCTGGCGGACAATCGGTAAATACCACCTACTCCGCTATCCGCCTCACGCATATCCCAACCGGAATAGTGGTGATTTGTCAGGACGAAAAATCACAGCTCAAGAACCTGGATAAGGCCATGAACGAACTGCGGACACGGATTTATAACATGGAATACCAAAAATATATTGACGAGATATCCAAACGCCGCAAGACATTGGTGTCAACCGGCGACCGCTCGGCGAAAATCAGAACATATAACTGGCCGCAGGGACGGGTTACAGACCACCGCATCAACCTCACCCTGTATAACCTGCCCGCAATCATCAACGGCGACCTCGACGAAATCATTGAGTGCCTGCAGGTCGAAGAAAACGCCGAAAAGCTGAAAGAAGCCGAAATTTGAAACACGATTATAAGTAACTTTAAAACGATTATACAGTGAATAGACAGCAGCTTTTTGAACATATTCGGAAGAAAAAGAGTTTTTTATGTGTAGGTCTGGACACCGACATACGGCTGATTCCCGACTTCTTGCGCGAAGCTACCGACCCGCTGTTTGCTTTTAACAGGCAAATTATTGACGCCGTACAACAATATTGCGTGGCCTTTAAGCCCAACCTCGCTTTCTATGAAAGCCTTGGTGCAGAAGGATGGACCAGCCTCGAAAAAACGGTACATTACATCCGCCGCCAATATCCGGAGCAGTTTATCATTGCCGACGCCAAACGCGGCGACATCGGCAATACGGCAAGTCTTTATGCCCGTGCGTTCTTTGAACAGACCGACTTTGACGCTGTAACTGTTGCTCCATACATGGGCGAGGATTCCGTAAAGCCGTTCACCGCTTATGTTGACCATTGGGTTGTTCTTCTGGCGCTCACCTCAAATAAGAGCGCCGGAGATTTCCAGTTCCTGACCACCGGCGACGGCAAGCCGCTTTACGAGCACGTGCTCACTGCGTCGCAGAAATGGGCGCCGTCTGACCAGATGATGTACGTAGTGGGCGCAACA
This sequence comes from Bacteroidales bacterium, assembly GCA_031272965.1. Classification (GTDB taxonomy): domain Bacteria; phylum Bacteroidota; class Bacteroidia; order Bacteroidales; family Prolixibacteraceae; genus JAISSS01. The sequence goes on from JAISSS010000117.1 coordinate 2,697, forward strand.
CAGGCCTCTAAATTGCAGGACATCCGTCGCATCGTTCCCGACCACTTCCTGCTGGTTCCGGGCATCGGCGCACAGGGGGGCAGCCTGCAGGATGTCGCCAATTTCGGCTTCAACAAACAATGCGGGCTGTTAGTAAATGCCTCCCGCTCAATTATTTATGCCTCCCGCGAGACAGATTTTGCCGGGAAAGCCACCGCCGCTGCATACGCCCTGCAACAGGACATGGAGATGTTGTTATATGAACATAAGTTAATATAAGCAGTTCAACCCATTTTGCCGAACACATCCCACAGCACGATGCCGACACTGACGGCGATGTTAAATGAGTGCTTTGTGCCGAACTGCGGAATTTCCAATGCGCCGTCGCAAAGGTCAATCACTGTCTGCTGAACGCCTTTCACTTCGTGGCCAAATACGAGCGCGATTTTCTCTTTGGGGGCAGGTCGGAAAGTCGGCAACATAATACTGCCTTCGACCTGCTCGACGGCATAGACCGTGAATCCGGCCTGGTGTAGCGCTGCGATGGCGGCTTCGGTCTGCGCAAAATAGCGCCAGCTGACAGTATGTTCGGCATCCAGCGCCGTTTTATGGATGTCGGGCGAGGGCGGCGTCGCCGTAATCCCGCACAGATATACCGCTTCCACAAGCATGGCATCGCAGGTGCGGAACACTGACCCTACATTATTGCCGCTGCGCACATTGTCGAGCGCAACGATGAGCCGCTTCTTCTCCGCCTGCGCATATTCTGCAGGATTCAGCCGCCCAAGTTCGTATGTTCGTAACTTTCGCATGAAAATTTCAACTATCTTTGCAAAGATAATAAGAATCGGATAATATCCAATGGCAGGAAAAAACTTATTTTGCTTTTTTATCAGTATGTTATTTTTCGTACAGGGGTATGCAAAGGCGCCCGAACTGTCGGCATCAGCCCTCTGTCAGGAAGGCGACACGATGTATTATGTCCGCTTGCCCACTGTATATGTGCTGCCGAAGAGTCCGTTCCGTACTAAACGTGCGGCCGCACAGTATAACCGGTTAGTGGCTAAGGTCAAGAAAGTATATCCGTATGCACGAATGGCGGCGCAGCTGTTGCAGCAATATGATTCGCTTTACACTGCCGCTCCGGACGACAAGACCCGCAAAAAATATCTCAAAGCCGTTGAAACACAACTGTTTAAAGAATATGGCCCACAGATTAGAAATTTGACAATCTCGGAAGGCCGCATCCTCATCAAACTGATTGACCGCGAGACCAAACATACTTCCTACGAACTGATAAAAGAATTTAAGGGCGGCTTACAGGCGGCCTTCTGGCAGGGCATTGCACGTATCTTCGGAAATAACCTTAAAGACGAATACGACCCGCAAAAAGAAGACCAGTTAATAGAGCAGATACTTTTTTTCATTTTTATGGGCGTATATTGACGCGCGTATTGAAATTTTTACTACTTTTGCAGTCCGATTGCTTCCGTTAAGGCTCAATAAGCGGCGCATACCAGTGCCCGCCTTGCGGATTAAACGTTTATTTAATAGAAATGTACGCTATTATTGAAATCGCAGGACAGCAGTTCCGCGTCGAAAAAGACGCCAAAGTGTTTGTCCACCGCCTCGAAGTTGAAGAGGGCGGGAACGTAGAATTTGACCGGGTGTTACTCCTTGATAATGAGGGGGTTGTAACCATTGGCACTCCGGTTGTGGACGGTTCCAAAGTAACCGCCAAAGTGTTAAAACATCTGAAGGGGGACAAGGTCATTGTCTTCAAAAAGAAACGGCGCAAAGGCTACCGCAAGAAAAACGGGCATCGCCAGTTCCTTTCCCAGATTCAGATTGAAAGTATTGTTGGATAACTTAAAATTTGTACCATGGCTCATAAGAAAGGTGTAGGTAGTTCTAAAAACGGTCGCGAATCTGAAAGCAAACGATTAGGCATCAAGATTTTTGGCGGCCAGGCTTGTAAAGCCGGTAACATTCTGGTACGGCAGCGCGGCACCCGCCACAATCCCGGCGACTATGTCGGAATTGGCCGTGACCATACGCTGTTCGCACTCATCGACGGAACAGTGGTATTCCGCAAAAAGCGCGACGACCGCTCTTACGTCTCTGTCGAGCCCTTCACGGAGGTTAACTAAGACAGATGACGTTACAGAATTGCAGGAAGAGGCTGTCTTGTATGAGGCATCCTCTTCTTTGTTTGTTCAATTTCATATAAAAAAATAACAAATGCTTAACATCAGGTTTATTCAGGACAATCCCGACACGGTTATCGCCAAATTGAAGAAGAAAAATTTTGATGCTTCCAAAATCGTCGCCGACATACTCGCCCTCTACGGCCGCAAGACCGATATACAGAAAAATGCCGACCAGTTACGTGCTGAAATGAACAGAATTTCAAAATCAATCGGCGAACTCCTCAAATCCGGCCAGAAAGACGCTGCAGAACAGGCCAAAGCACAAACCACCGAGCTGAAAGAAAATATCCGCCGCTTGGATGAAGAATTTGACGGCATAGACAGGCAAGTGTTCGACCTGCAGGTATTGCTGCCCAATTTGCCTGCCGACATCGTGCCGGAAGGACATTCTGCGGCCGACAATGTGATTGTCAAAACTGGGGGAACCAGTCCCGTGCTTGACGGCGATGCGTTGCCGCACTGGGAATTGGCCGCGAAATATGACCTGATTGATTTTGAGCTTGGCGTGAAGCTGACCGGCGCGGGATTCCCCGTATATAAAGGCAAAGGAGCCCGCCTGCAACGGGCGCTCATCGCCTTTTTTCTCGATGAGGCGCAGAAATCGGGCTACCTCGAAATCCAGCCGCCACTGATGGTCAACGCCGACAGCGGCTTCGGCACCGGCCAGCTGCCCGACAAAGAAGGCCAGATGTATCACGTTACCGCCGATAACCTCTACCTGATTCCCACTGCGGAAGTGCCCGTAACCAACCTCTACCGCGATGTTATAGTGGAGGCCTCAGCCTTGCCTGTGAAGAATACTGCTTACAGTGCCTGTTTCCGCCGCGAGGCCGGCTCATATGGCGCTGACGTGCGCGGCCTCAACCGTCTGCATCAGTTCGACAAGGTGGAGATAGTCCAGATTTCGCATCCCGACCTCAGCTATGCCGCACTCGACGGCATGGTGGCACACGTTGAAGGATTGGTAGAAAAACTCGGCCTGCCATACCGCATCGTGCGGCTATGTGGCGGCGACATGAGCTTTACTTCGGCGCTGACCTACGACTTTGAGGTCTATTCTGCCGCGCAGGACAGGTGGCTTGAGGTCAGCTCCGTATCCAATTTTGAGGCGTTTCAGGCGAATCGGTTGAAGCTGCGCTATCGGGACGAGCAGAGCAAGAAGCCCGTTACTGCACATACGCTTAATGGTAGCGCCCTCGCATTGCCCCGCATCGTGGCCGCACTGCTCGAAAACAACCAGTCGGCGGAAGGCATCCGCATCCCCGACATCCTCGTTCCATACTGCGGGTTCGATGTGATAAACTGATGACCGTATCTTAAACTTCATATCTGAGAAGACCCCGAAAGAGGTGTTTTTTTGCGAACATATAAAGAGTTTTTGTAATTTTGCGGGATTAAAACAAACATAAGAGTTTATGGGAAAAGACGCCCCGTTAAAAGTATTTGCAGGGACAGCTACCAAAGCGCTGGCAGAGGCTATCTGTTCCAATATGGGTATAAAACTTGGCCAGTCATCGTGTCCGGTCTTTGCTGATGGAGAATTTGAGCCGTGTTATGAGGAGACCATTCGCGGTTCTCACGTTTTCATTGTACAATCGACCATGCCGCCCGGCGATAACTTGCTGGAACTTCTGCTGATGATAGATGCGGCCAAGCGAGCCTCCGCCGGGAAGATTATCGCCGTAATTCCGTATCTGGGCTTTGCACGGCAAGACCGCAAAGACAAACCGCGGGTATCTATCGGCGCCAAATTAGTGGCAGACCTGCTGTCGGCAGCCGGAATTGACCGCCTGATAGCCCTTGACCTTCACGCCGACCAGATTCAGGGCTTCTTTAATGTGCCGGTTGACCACATGTATTCTTCGGCCGTGTTTATCCCGTATATTCAACAGATGGGGCTGCGCGACGTGGTCATCGCCTCGCCGGATGTGGGCGGCACCAAACGCGCAAATACTTACTCGCGGTTGCTGGGAACGGATATGGTGATATGTCATAAGACCCGCGCAAAAGCTAATGTGGTAGGCGGAATGACCCTCATCGGCGACGTGCGCGACAAAGATGTTATCCTTGTTGACGACCTCATCGACACGGCCGGAACCATCACTAAGGCGGCCGGAATTATGATTCGGGAAGGTGCCAACTCGGTGCGGGCATTCGCCGCGCATGGCCTGCTGTCGCCGCCTGCCGTTGACCTTATTGAAGAATCGGCCCTCACAGAAGTGTTCTTCACCGATTCAATACCCCCAAAACGCGAATCCCCCAAAATAAAATACATCTCTATTGCCGGTGAACTGGCCCAAGCCATTGAGCGCGTCTATAGTAACGAATCTATCAGCGGGATGTTCTTTAAATAAGCTGTGGGGCGGCAGAGTGTAGCAGTTATATCGAACATTTGTCCATTATCTATCCTGTAGAGGCGCTGGTTGGTGTGTGGTGATTTCAGTCCGCCAAGTTCTTCGACATACCCGCCTAACTTGATATAGTCGAAGCAGAGTTGTGCGCCGTCATATACTTGCGTATTGCCGGAATACCAGGCTGTTTTTGCGGTGCGGCGGCGGGCATATCGGGCGAGGCTGAGTACTTCGTGGGGGGCGCCGTCGCCGCCCATGAAGCAGATGCAGGTAATGGAAGCGCCGTAGGCGTCGAGCAGGCTGTCGAGCAGGCTTTCGGAGAGTTCTTCGCCGATGTTGCCGTGCAGGTGCGGGCTGTGGCAGCCGCGACACCGGTAGGGGCAGCCGGAGATGTTAAGCGCAAGAGTTATCTCCCCCGGAACTTCCTGAAATACAATATCATAGCTGGCGCAGCGTAGCATAATGCCGTCGTGACGCCTCCTGCTGGCGGGGATAAGAGAAGTTACTGACTCGTTTCATATACCCGATGATGCGGGTCAGATAGTCCACGTTGCTGCCCCCGCATTGGGGACATTCCCGCAGATTGCGCTTGTCGATATGGCCGCAGTCATTGCATACGGTGTTGGGGATGTTGAAGGTGAAGTAGTTACAGCCCTCGTGGGTTGCCACGCGGAGCAGATTGCGGTACTGCTCTTTGCTAAGATGCTCGTCTAAGTTGAGGTGTAATGCCGAGCCGCCGGTAAGGTGCTCTATATATTTGCGGCCATGCAGCCGGAACTTGTCGATAATATTGAGCGCGGCGTCTTCCACGATGTAGAAATAGCTGTTATAGCAGTCGCGCGGCACTTTGTAGCCCGCCTCGCGGTCCCATTTGGCGTGTTTGACGCCGACGTTCTCTGCCGGAATCATTTCGCAGTTGAACATCACCTCGTCGGTGCGGTAGCGTTGGTTGTATGATTCTATCAGGCCGAGCGTCTGGGTAACAAATTCCTCGTATGCGGGGTTGTCGGAGATTGCGATGCCGAGAAATTCGGCCGCCTCCACTAATCCGTTGACGCCGACGGTCAGGTATTGACGGCGGATGTTGATGTATCCGGCGTCGAACAGGGGCAACATGCCCTTCTCCTGCAGGGATTTGAGGTTCTCGTTGTAGGCTAACTGTACTTTATGCACTAAGTCAACCACTTCTTCGAGGAAGAACAGGTGGTGTATTCCCATGGCGGAGGCTTTCTGAACGCAGCGGTTGAGGTTGATGGTCAGCACACTTTTCGAGCCGGTGGATACGCCGCCTGCGCCGAGCGTGTAGCTGAACCCGTTGTCCTGAATCTCGTTGCGCAGGCGGCAGCAACTGCTCAGCGAATCGGCATTATCGCTCATGTAGGTGAAGAACGAGTGTCCCTCTGCATACATCTCTGCCGTAAAGTCGGCATATTCTTTGTCCTTGGCGTCGCCGTTCTCCGACAGCAGAGCCATGGTCTCCACCGGAAACGTGAGTACTGACCGCAGCCGCTCGTTATTGAACCACTTCATGAACCGCTTTTGCAGCCAGTTCAGCGAATCCCAATGAGGGCGGCTGCCATCGGGGAATACAAATTCCCCAAAAAGGCTGTCGAAATAGTAGCGGTCATAGTAGGATATGTTCCAGAACACGGCCTGAAAATTGCGGGCTCCGGTAGGTTGATTGATTGAATAGACTATTTGTTCAAAGCAGTCGGTAATTACCTTGTCAATGGTGCGCTGTTTAAACGACAAATCAACAAGGCGGTCAGTGTTGAGGTAGTAGTCGGCGCCATATTCCATCCCGATGAAGTAGTTAAGATACATCAGAAATTCGGGGGTTGCACAAGCGCCGCTTAACATGCTCGACACCATAAAAACCATGTTTATAAAACCGCCGCAGAACGATTTGAGGTTTGAGGGGGCTTTGGAGTTACCGCCGATAGAGAGCGTTCCGCCGATGAGCCACGGATACATGGTGATGCTGGCGCAGTAGTTGGCCAGGCTGGTCTCGTCGTTCTTATAGATGAAGTGGTTGTTGAGCAGCTCTAAATACTTGTCCGACACTTCCTTTCCGAACATTTCTTTGAGGCGGTCGGTCAGCAGGCGGCGGTTAAGGCGTATGAAGTTCGACTTGGGCAGTTCGCCCATTAAGGTGGCTAAGTTTTTATTTTCCACGTTGGCGTTGGCGTCGTATTTGCTGCCGGTGGCTGCATTGCTGGCGTCGCAGTATTCCATCAGGAACTTCATCTTGTCGCGCTCTTCCCGCTCTTCGGTGTGTTTTTGGCGGTAGAGCATATATGATTTGGCCACAGCATAATAGCGCTCGGCCATCAGCGCCACTTCCACCTGGTTCTGGATGTCTTCTACGGTGGTGTCGGTAGAGATTTTCAGGCGGCACAGCAGGCTTGTCAGCACCTCTTCGGAGGCGAAACAGCCCACTGACAGGAACGCTTTGGCGATTGCGTTCTTGATTTTTTCTATTGAGAATGGTTCTCTCTTTCCGTTTCGTTTTATGATAAACAGTTCCATAGTAAGTCTCAGTATCAACGGGTTAATAATCAGCCTCCGCATTTTGCCGAGCCGCAGTCCATGCATCGCAGGCATCCCTCCTGATAGACTACGTGGTGAGATTTGCAGGATTCGCAGGTGGCATGTTCTGCCACGGTTCCGTCTGGGACGTACTTTTTGAGGGCGCGTATAACGCCGGCTTTCCAGCTGTTGATGGTGTCGTTGTCGAACTGCAGGCTTGAGATGGTATCGACCACTTTGCCGATGGGCATCCCGTGTCGCAGGATGCCGGATATGAGTTTGGCATAATTCCAGAACGACGAATTGAACTTGCACGACAGCCCCTCAATGGTGGTCTTATAGCCGCGCTTGTTGGCATATTGGAAGTCATATCGGGAGGCGCCGTTTGCGTCGCGACTTTTGATGATTTTGCCCTTGGTAATCCATCCCGGCAGCACTATTCCGTCTTCGTCGTCCTGCAGACCGGTGAATATCTCGTAGGGGCGGCCGTTTATCAGGCCCACAAACGCCACCCATTTGTCCTTGTTGTTTTGGAAGCGCACAATGTCGGCCTCCAGGACTTCGGGGCGCTTGGTGGGGAATATGTCAGCGCTTTTGTCCTTGTCTTTGCCGGAGATGAGTACGCCCTGTCGGGAGCCGTCGCGATAGACCGTAACGCCTTTGCAGCCGCAAAGCCAGGCCTCATAGTAGAGCTGGCCGACGAGCTCTTCGGTGGCGTCGGCAGGCAGGTTTATGGTTACGCTGATGGAGTGGTCAACCCACTTCTGGATACGTCCTTGCATCCGCACTTTGTTCAGCCAGTCGATGTCGTTGGATGAGGCCTTATAGTATGGCGATTTGGCCACCAATTCGTCTATTTCTTCCTGCGAATATTTATCGCGGCGCTTAAAGCCGTTCACTTCCATCCATTTGAGGAAGCAGTGATGAATTACGGTGAACGATTCCCAGCTGTCGCCCATCTCGTCCTGGAAATCGGGGTGCGTATTTTTGTCGTTAGGGTTTACTTTTCGGCGGCGTATATATATGGGTCTGAATACGGGTTCAATGCCGGAAGTTGTTTGGGTCATCACGCTGGTGGTTCCGGTAGGGGCTACCGTGAGCAGGGCGATGTTACGGCGTCCGTGTTCGGCCATTTCTGCATACAGTTGCGGGTCGGCGGTGCGGAGGCGGTTTATGAAGGGGTTATTTTGTTCGCGCTGTGCGTCGTATATTTTAAAGGGGCCGCGTTCTTTGGCCATGTTTACGGAGGCGCGGTAGGCTTCGATGGCTAATGTTTTATGGACTTCTTCGCTGAAGTCAATGGCCCCCTCGTCGCCATATCGCAGGCCAAGAGCGGCGAGCATGTCGCCTTCGGCGGTGATTCCGATACCTGTTCGGCGGCCTTCCTGGGCTTTTTTGCGGATTTTGCCCCACAGTTGGCGCTCTACGCGCTTGATTTCGGCGTCTTCGGGGTCGGCGTCTATCTTCCGGATTATGGCGTCTATTTTCTCGAGTTCGAGGTCGATGATGTCGTCCATAATACGTTGTGCATAGGCCACATGTTCTTTGAAGAGTGCGAAATTGAAGTGTGCCTGCGGGGTGAACGGGGCATCGACGTACGAGTAGAGGTTTATTGCCAGCAGACGGCAGCTGTCGTAGGGGCAAAGCGGGATTTCGCCGCAGGGGTTGGTGGATACGGTGCGGTAGCCCAGGTCGGCATAGCAGTCAGGAATAGACTCTTTTATAATGGTATCCCAGAACAGGATACCCGGTTCGGCAGATTTCCAGGCATTATGAATAATTTTTTTCCAGAGCGACATGGCGTCGGTCTCTTTTGTAACCATCGGTTCATCGGAATCAATGGGATACTGTTGCCGGTATGGGCGTTTATTTTTTACGGCCTCCATAAAGTCGTCGAGGATTTTTACGGAGACATTGGCGCCGGTAACTTTACCGTCTTCCATTTTCGCGTCGATGAACTTCTCCGAATCGGGATGTTTGATAGAGACGGAGAGCATCAGGGCGCCACGGCGGCCGTCTTGTGCCACCTCGCGGGTTGAATTTGAGTATCGCTCCATGAACGGGACGATTCCGGTGGATGTGAGCGCCGAATTTTTCACGGGGGACCCTTTCGGGCGGATATGAGAGAGGTCATGTCCAACGCCACCGCGACGCTTCATTAACTGCACTTGTTCCTGGTCAATCTTCATAATCCCACCGTAAGAATCGGAATTACCCTCGTTGCCTATCACGAAGCAGTTAGAGAGGGAGGCTATCTGGTAGTCGTTGCCGATACCGGTCATAGGTCCCCCCTGTGGAACGATGTACTTAAAATCCTTCAGCAGCCGGTAGATGACCTCTTCGGGCACGGGATTTCTGTACTTATGTTCAATTCTGGCTATCTCGTGTGCCAGTCGGCGGTGCATATCGTCCGGCGTAAGCTCATACAGGTTGCCCTGCGAATCCTTTAACGCGTATTTCGATACCCATACACGCGCCGCCAAATCATCACCACCAAAATAGTCCAGGGTTTCCCGGGAAACTTCATTCTGCGAAAAACTCTTCTTCATTTGGTCTAAAATTTCTAATGCCATAGTAGCTCTTTTTTTGGTCGCCAACATACCTGCGATGTTATCTTCCCTGATACATCAGCGATGATTTTACTATCGTTTTGCCGCTTCAAAAATAATACTTTCTGAAATATGAAAATCAAAAAGTTATTAACTTTTTCCTGTTAACTGTTTGATAATTAGATAATTAACAAAAATGAGGCAATGCAAAAATCTCAAAAAAAAATTACTTCACCCTAACACAACAACTGCCGTATTTTTTCGTATTGTCCGCATCACAGCAAGGCGTTCCCGATGTATCTGAAATTATGGTTAACAATACTGGGTTAACGTTGAACATTCGATTTGCGGAACGGGAGAACCGGAACAGCGCAAAGATAAAAAATTTTCCTGACTTAAAATATCCTGTCTCAGCAATCGTCTATAATATAAGATAACAGTATTAATTTTATGAACATGACAGCAGTTCATATTGGCAGCGCACTAAGCAGGATACAGAAGCTGCCTGATGATAGTATCGGCTATCCCCTGCAGTTTGCGGCGGCAACCGCTATCTGGCCTGCCGAGATGCCACTGTCGTTAGCCGGAATCCGTGATGGCATTAGCAGCGGGATGTCGGCCTCGTCAAATAACCGCTGCAATTGTTCGCAAAGGATTTTGTTCTGAAAACAGCCGCCGGAGATAATTACTTTCGTAGCAGATGTGTGATTCATAAGATTAATCGAATGTTCTAATATCGTCATTGACAGGGAATTATGAAATTTGGCAGCTATAGTTCCGGTTGGAACATTATTTTTCAGGTCGTCCAATATCTCTGCAAACATCGGCCGGAATGATATTATCGCACCGGAGCGGTCAACGGGATATACATCGTTGATGCCGTTAGCGGTGCACTGTTCCAGCAGCATTGGCGCTTCGGCGTGGAACGCGGCGGTATGGCAGAGACCGAGCAGGGCGCTTACGGCATCGAACAGGCGTCCGGCACTCGAAGTTTCCGGACAGTTGATGCCGCTCTCCAGCATCCTGCAAAGTTGTTGGAGAGGTATTGTTCCTGCGATTCTGTCGGTGAATGACGCGGGCAATTCGAGGTTATATTTCCGGCAATATGCCAGGGCCATCCGCCATGGATGGGCAACAGCCATATCGCCGCCCGGCATTGGCACATAGTCGAAGTGTGCCATTCGGGTGAATTGCTGGCGGTTGCACAGGAAGAATTCGCCCCCCCATATTTTGTCGTCGGTACCGAATCCTGCTCCGTCGAGGATAACGGCGATGCATGGCTCGGTGATGCCATGTTCGAGCATGCAGGCGGCTGCGTGGGCATGGTGATGCTGGACGCGCAGCAGCGGGATATTTTCGTCCTCTGCCATCTGCCACGCATATTCTGAGGTCATATAATCCGGATGCAAATCACAGACAAGCTGTTTGGGGGAGAACTTGAATAAATGCGTGAAACGGCGCATCGTATCACAATAGAAGTCAAATGTTTCCGCATTTTTCAGGTCGCCGATGTGCTGACTTTGAATAATTGTATCTCCTTTGCCCATTGCGAAAGTTGCGGTCATTTCGGCTCCGAAACCGAATATTCCTTCTACGTTGGCGTCGATGAACAGTGGCTCGGGGGTATAGCCCCGTGAGCGGCGGATGACTGCGGGGGCGCCGCTGACGCACTGCACCACAGAATCGTCGCACCGGTTATGGATTTCGCGGTTATGATGCACAATCATTGCCACCCTGTCATTCAGGCATCTTTCGGCCTCGCTGGGGGTGATGATTATTGGGGTGTCGGCAATATTGGCGCTGGTCATCACAATGACGGGCGTTTGCAGTTCTGCGAACAGGTCATAATGCAGCGGCATGTATGGCAGCATGCATCCCAGCGAGTTCATGCCGGGGTTAAGGTTCGGGGCGACAGGACGCGCCGGTTTAGTACCATTATTAAAGGTAGAGGGCGCAGAACTTTCGTTACAGTTTCCTGCGGGAATCTTGACCGCTTCTTTCGTGCGCAGTACTACTATGGGGCGGCGCCACGACTGCAGGAGTTCAGCCTCGGCGTCGTTGATTTCCACATAACCGTTCATCACATACCGGTTGGCAAACATCAGTGCGAATGGCTTGGCGTCCCGTCGTTTTATTGCCTGCAGTCTTTCGACCGCGGCACTGTTGGTGGCGTCACACAGCAGGTGGTATCCGCCAATACCTTTTACTGCCACAACTTCTCCCGCAGTCAGCAGGTTGGCGCAGCGGGTTACAATATGTCCGTAATTATTACCTTTTTGTAGATTACTGCACTTTTGTTCATTATTAATATAATAAACGGGGCCGCAGCAGTTACAGGCGACGGGCTGTGCATGAAAACGGCGGTCGCCGACGTCGTCATATTCGCGGCGGCAATCATCGCATATCGCAAATTCTGCCATCGTGGTATTGCAGCGGTCGTATGGCAGGGCTTTGACGATGGAGAAGCGGGGGCCACAATGTGTGCAATTGATAAAGGGGTATTTTAATCGGTGTGGCTGAATATGTCTGTCGTTCAGGCACTTGTCGCATACGGCAATATCGGGGGCGATTTGTGTAATCTCGTCCGTGTGGTCGTTGCTGGGCAATATTACGAATCCTGTTTGGGGCAGGGTAGGGGGTGGATTGCCCGACTGCATGTTGATGACGGACAAGTCGTTGAAATTCATGCTGTTAATATAGGCAATTGGGGGCGCCTCATTGACCAGCCGCTGCCGGAACAGGCGAATCTGCTCCGGCGAGCTGAAACGGGCATGAACCACCACGCCGTCGTTGCGGTTGCTTACCGTGCCGCTGATGTGCATCTCTTCGGCTATACGAAACACAAACGGGCGGAACCCTACACCCTGCACCAATCCTCTGATAATTATTTCTTTAACAGGGCCTTGACTACCATTCGTCATCGTCATAATCACCGAAGTTTACCCCATGATGACGCTGCGATTTCCGGCCATTACTGTCGGTTGCTCCATAATCGGAATGTCGCCGCTTGAACCCTCTGTCTTTTTTGCTGTGGCGCATCAGTAGCGGTTCAAAATCATCATCCTCATTATCAGAATATTTGAAATTCTTTTTTGAGTTTTTGTTCGATTTCATTCTCTTTAGCGTTAACTGTAACTTAATTAATTAATTTGTTTGTTATTAATTTATCTTAGAATTTTTAAGAATGCAAAGAAATGGCATATTGTTCCCCCCAAAATGAACAGGTGGAATACCACATGAAAAAAAGGTTTTTTATGGAGGAAGAATATTATGCTGACCGTATAACTCAGGCATCCTGCCAGCAAGAACCACAGTGTTTTTGCCGGAACAGGCAGTGGCGCTTTGCAGATGAGCGGTACGATGGGAAACAGCAGCAGCCAGCCCATCATCACGTACAGCCATGTTGACAGCGTCCGGTATTTGAGGTCATAAAAGAACACGCGATAAATGACGCCGGTCAGCGCCAGCGCCCATATCAGGCCGAAAATTGTCCATCCAATCCAGCCGCGCAACGGGGTGGCCAGCGACAGGGGGGTGTAGGTGCTGGCTATCATTATGTATATCGCTGAATGGTCAAATTTATTGAGGCGACGGCGGGTTCGCATCTTTTTGGCGCTGTGGAACAGCGTTGAGGCTAAATAGGTCAGCAACATACTTGCGCCGAACACGGAATAGGTTACGATGTGCCATATCGTGCCATATCGTGCCGCGTTGACCACCAGCACTGCTGTCCCGACGATGGCTAATCCCACCCCGATTCCATGTGAAACGGCATTGGCGACCTCTTCTGCTTTTCTGCGGCGTATTGTCATAGCTAATCAAATACCGGCGCTTTAGCCTGCGTTGATGGTGTTTTGTTGACCACTGTTGGCCAGTCATTTTCCCAGACAATTTTGTCGAGGAACAGGAAGCGGCCTGCGCCGTCAGACTTTCGGTAGCCATGATAGAGGACATATTCGGAGCCTTCATCGTCAGCAATCAGTCGGGAGCTGTGGCCCACGCCTGCGAATGTGTTATTTCCCTGAATAACAGTATCATACTGGTTGTTCGACATGCTGCCGCCACTTTGGGTCAGGTATGGTCCATGCAGGTTTGTGGCACGTCCCACCACGGTACGGTAGGTGCTGCTTGCGCCGTTACAGCAGCTTCCCCATGATGCAAAAAGGTAGAAATAATTGCCCCGCTTGTGGATTTGGGCGCCTTCAAAGCCCTCATTGTTCGGCTGGCCGGCAATGAGTTTGGCTTGTGCCCCCGCTTTCAGCGACAGCCCGTCAGATTCCAGCTCCACACAATAGATGCCCTGATGACTGCCCCAAACGAGCCAGCTGCGTCCGGCATCCTCAATATAGCACGGGTCTATGGAATTTTGTACGCCTATGCCATTGCTGCGGAAGAGCATTCCGGCTTCCGCGGTGCCCACGTATGGCCCCGCATGGGTGAACGGGCCTTCCGGCCTGTCGGCAGTTGCCACACCGATGCCGCAGGTCCATTCGCCCCCCCACACCGAGAACGCATAATAAAGAACATATTTTCCCTTTATATAATTTATATCGGCGGCCCAGATGCCCGCGCCGGATTCCCACTTGGGACGGGTGGATTCACTGAAACAGGCGCCGACAAATTCCCAGTTTACGAGGTCTTTTGACCGGTGTATGGGCATTAAAACCCCATTCGATTCTGTAGAATACACATAAAAATAGCCGTCAGCGGCCTTTATGACCGACGGGTCGGGGGTGTCTTTGGCAAGTACGGGGTTCTTATAGGACGGCACGACTTCCACAAGAGCTGTTGCCGTGAAGCCGTCAGCGCTGACCGTAATGTTCGTCGTGCCGACGGATTTGCCGGAAACGAGGCCACTTATTGACACTGTGGCAATCTGTTGGTCGGCAGATTGCCACATATAGCTGCCCACAGTAGCGCCTTCGGACGCTGACACGGCTTTTAGCTGACCGGTCTGACCGGCAATCAGCTCCAGCGTGTCCGGTGTTACGGTGATACCGGTGAGCGGAACCGACGCGGCTTTTACCGTAACCGGCACTGATTTGGCGATTGTCCGGTTGAGCTGTCCGGTTATGCTTATGCGGGCAGTTCCTGCCGCCAGGCCATGGATGAGGCCGCTCGTAGAGACGCTTGCCACCACAGAATTATCGCTCTGAAACAGCAATGGCAATTCCGACCGGTCAACGTCCGCAGGCGACGGCGTAGCGGTGAGCTGTTGCTCTTCCCCGACTGTCAGGCTCACCGATGCCGGACTCACCGCAATATCTGCCAGCTTTACCTTGTCAGCGCTTTTTTGACAGCCCAAACACAAGTAAAGCGAAAGCAAAAGCAAAACAAATTTACAACTTTTCATACTTGCATGTTTAGTTCAGTCCAGTTCTATCTCATATATTCGTAAATCGTTAATAAAATATCGGGTACAAAAATATAAAATATATTAATATGTTCTTCATGTTCTGAATTTTTTTTCGATTTTGAATATATTTATTGGGAGGGTAACTTGGGGCGGGTATGAAGCTGCCCATCTTATATCCCTTTACAATGATTTAATGATTCGGTGGTTTGGCGGATTAACGGCAAAATACGGTTTTATACCTATCTCCGCATACGAAAAAAGCATTACTTTTGCAGTTTCAATTGAAAGTAATTATTGATGGAGCAATATCATCTGACACATTTAAAGGAACTGGAAGCGGAGGCTATCCATATTATCAGGGAAGTGGCAGCGGAATTTGAGAATCCGGTCATGCTGTATTCCATCGGGAAAGATTCGTCTGTGATGGTGCGGCTGGCCGAGAAAGCCTTCTATCCGGGCAAAGTGCCGTTTCCGCTGATGCACATTGATTCAAAATGGAAGTTTCGTGAGATGATTGAATTTCGCGACAACTATGCCCGCGACAACAACTGGCAACTGATAGTTCATTATAATAAGAAGGCGTATGAGGATGGCGTGGGGCCATTCACCCATGGCAGCAAGGTACATACCGACCTGATGAAGACCCGGGCATTGCTTGAGGGGCTGAGCCTCTACAAGTTTGATGCGGCTTTCGGGGGCGCCCGCCGCGACGAGGAAAAATCGCGGGCAAAAGAACGCATCTTCTCCTTCCGGGACCAGTTCCATCAATGGGACCCCAAAAACCAGCGACCGGAGCTGTGGGACATCTACAACGCCCGCGTCCATAAAGGCGAATCCATCCGCGTGTTTCCCATCTCAAACTGGACAGAACTTGATGTATGGCAATATATACGCCTCGAAAAAATCCCCATCGTGCCGCTCTATTTCGCAAAATACCGCCCGGTGGTCAACCTTGACGGCAACCTCATCATGGCCGATGACGAGCGTATGCCCCGCGAGATGGCCGCAAAAGCGCAGATGAAAAAAGTGCGGTTCCGAACATTGGGCTGCTACCCGCTCACCGGCGCAATAGAATCGGACGCCGACACCATCGAGAAAATCGTCGAGGAGATGATGACCGTTACCGTCTCGGAACGTACCACCCGCGTCATCGACTTCGACCAGGAAGCCAGCATGGAACAGAAAAAACGCGAAGGCTATTTTTAATCAGACAAAAACATGAGCAATACTGCAAATAAATTGGATATTAAAGCGTTCCTTGACCAGGACGAGCGTAAAGACCTGCTGCGGCTGCTGACTGCCGGCTCAGTAGATGACGGAAAATCAACCCTCATCGGACGCCTGCTGTTCGACAGCAAAAAAATCTACGAAGACCAGCTCTCCGCCCTTGAACGCGACAGCAAACGTATGGGACATGCCGGCGATAACATCGACTACGCCCTGCTGCTCGATGGCCTCAAAGCCGAACGCGAACAGGGTATCACTATTGATGTGGCTTATCGCTATTTCTCTACAAATAAACGAAAGTTCATCATCGCCGACACTCCGGGACACGAACAATATACCCGCAATATGGTTACGGGCGCCTCTACCGCCAACCTCGCCATCATCCTGATTGACGCCACCAAAGGCGTGATTACTCAGACCCGCCGCCACACTTTCTTAGTATCTCTGCTGGGAATACGCCACGTGGCGCTGGCCGTCAACAAGATGGATTTAGTGGATTATAATGAACAGGTGTTTAATAATATATGCGCCGACTATGCCGCCTTCGTAGCCCAACTGGACATCCCCGATGTGCATTACATCCCGCTGTCGGCGCTGAAAGGCGATAACGTGGTGGAACCCTCCGGCAGTATGCCATGGTACAGCGGAAAGTGTATGCTCGACTTCCTCGAAACTATTGAAATCGGCTCCGACCGCAACTTCACCGACATGCGCTATCCGGTGCAGTTTGTGCTGCGTCCTGACCGCGACTTCCGGGGATTTTCCGCTAAAGTGGCGTCCGGCGTCATCCGCAAGGGCAGGACAGTAATGGCGCTGCCATCGTGTAAAACGTCAACCATCAAAAGTATCGTCACTTACGACGGCGAGCTTGACGAGGCCTTCCCTCCGCAGTCGGTTACTGTTACCCTCAACGATGAAATAGACATCTCCCGTGGCGAGATGCTGGTATATCCCGACAACTTGCCCGCGGTCAACCGTCGGTTTACAGCTATGTTAGTATGGATGGACGAAAAAACCATGGCCCCCGACACGCAGTTCTTCATAAAACACGCCAACAATACCACCCGCGCCCATGTCGATAAAATACTTTATCGCATCGACGTTAACACCTTAGAAAAGAAGCCTGTAAAACACTTCGCGCTCAACGAAATAGGCTATGTGAGCATCACCGCCGCCAAACCGCTGTTTTTCGACCCCTACCGTAAAAACAGGGCCACCGGCTCTTTCGTGCTGATAGACCCCGTTACCAACTATACCGCCGCCGTCGGAATGATTGTTGAAGCCGCAGAGGACGCAGCCGATGCCGATACTGCCCGCGAATTATTCGCCGACTTTCAACCGGCTTTTGAGCGCCTCGACGCGCTCGAAAATGAAACCCCGCAAACTGTTTCTACGGAAGAGACGTTTGAACTGAACTGCGAAGCCGTTCGTGCGGCCCTCAAAGAATGGTATCCGGCCATGTCGGACACTGATTTGCTTGCGGAAGGCGACGACCGGCAGCTCTCGGCAATATTGACGCTCGTTCAGGAGGCATATTCTGCCGACGTCGAAGAACGGGCTGTCGGGCTGCTGTGGGCCATTTGTGTTTACCGCCCCTTCTGCACGTCAAACTACCGTATTGCCGCGCAGCTGTTTTTGTGGTACCTTAACGGGAACGGCATACTCTATGCCACTGACGGGCACTTGCTCGTTGACGGCAGTATGCTGCAAACAATGATTCGGATAATCCACAACAATCCCACTGTTGACGCCGAAGAATCCGTAATTCGGCAGCTTCATGCCTTTCTGAGGTAGAGACGCCCGTCTTGCAGGCACCCGCAATCTGTACCCCAGCACCCGTCATTGCGGGTACACGCAAGGTGTGCCCCTGCACCCGTCATTGCGGGCACATGCAATCTGTACCCCAGCACCCCGTCATTGCGGGCTTGACCCGCAATCCCCTGCCTGAACCGAGATTCAGCTGATTTTTATGATTACTATGATTTTTGCCCGGTGCACACTCTGCCCCCTGCACCCGTCATTGCGGGCACATGCAAGGTGTACCCCAGCACCCCCGTCATTGCGGGCTTGACCCGCAATCCCTGCCTGAACCGAAATTCAGCTGATTACCATGATTTTTGTCCGGTGCCCACTCTGCCCAATCCTTGTGGAGAGGGGGCTGGATGCGGCTTTCAGTCATTTTCTTCTACACTTCTTCCTGATTCGGGACAATATTTGACAC